>CAKPPW010000020.1 GCA_934177995.1 uncultured Bacilli bacterium | reverse complement strand
TTTCTAGTTAATGTGATGAAATTTAAAAAAATTATAGTTTTACCTAAAGTTTTTTTAGAAAAAAGCCGAAACTCAAAATAAAAAAACTTGACGAACATAATTTCTATGGTATAATAATCCTACTTGAAAAAAATATATAAAAGAAGGGAAGAAAAATATGGAAGAAATATTAATGACTAGATTTTTAGCTTATAAGAATGGCTTTATAAATGGAAAGTATGATTTTTTAGGATCTGTCGTAACTAATCAAGCTATGATTAATGTAAATGTTTTGGAAGATACAATTAAAGAAGACTGGTTTCTATTCGGTTATACTGATGCTATAGAGTTTTATGATGATAGATTTAGTAAAGGACTAGATATTCGTAATATTAGAACAAATGATATTGTTAAAGATTTATATGCTAAAAGAGTTACTGATTATAATGTAACAAATAAAGAAAATATTCCTATTTGTAAATTTAAAATTAAGAAATTATAATGGTGAAAAATGATTTTATTTGTAAGTGGTAGAACTGATATAGTAGCTTTTTATACTCCCTGGTTTATTAATAGATATAAAGAAGGGTATGTTGATGTTAGAAATCCTTTTTATCCTAGTTTAGTAAGTAGGATTTATTTTGATGATGTAGACTTATTATACTTTTGTACTAAGAATCCTTTACCTATAATACCTTATCTAAAGAAGTTTAAAAAGAAAGTCTTATTTAATGTAACAATAACACCATATAAAAATGATATAGAACTAAATGTTCCTAACAAAAGTTTAATAATAGATGGAGTCAAACAAATAGCTGATATTATTGGTAAAGATAATATTTATATTAGATATGATCCTATTTTTCTAAGTGAAAAGTATAATCTAAATTATCATATTAAAGCTTTTGAAAGACTTTGTTCTTTGCTTACTGGTTGTACTAATCATATAATAATTTCTTTTATTGATGATTATAAGAATGTAAGAAAGAATATGAATAGTTTAAAGATAATTCCTTTTACTAAAGAAGATTATAAAGAAATAGGAGTTAACTTTAGTAGAATAGCTAGTAAATATAATATTACTTGTCAAACATGTTTTGAGAAAGAAAACTTAGTGGAGTATGGTTTTATTAAAGAAGATTGTCTTAGTAAACAACTAGCATATTCTTTAACTGGTAAGAACTATAAAAAAGGAAAAATGCGAAAAGGAAATCTTTGTAATTGTGTTGAAATGGTAGATATTGGTGCTTATAATTCTTGTAAATACCTATGTAAATATTGCTATGCTAATTATGATGAAGTAAAAGTTAATGAAAACTATAGTAACCATGATGTAAACTCATCACTATTAATTGGACATCTTGCTGATAAAGATACGATAAAAATAAGAAAAACATAAATATAATTTGGAGGTGAAAACTATGCATGAATTTATAAAGAATATTAAGTGTATTTGGAAATATGCTAAAAAAGAAAAAAGAGGAATAATTACTTATATAGTATTAAGTTTATTTAATATAGTTTTTAGTGTTGCTTTTCCATTTGTTTTTTCAACTATAATTGTTAATCTAACAGATAATAAATTTGATCAAGTAATTTATACTGGTATAGTTATTTTAAGCTTGTATATTATAGATGATACATTTTACTTTTTTAGAAATAGACTTTATGAGAAAATATTTAGAGAAATTTATATTGATATACAGGCTGATTTAGGGAAAGAAATATTAAAACTTAATAATAAAACTTTAGAAGAAAATAGTTCTGGTGTATTTATTCAGAGATTAGTTGATGATACTAAAAGTATTTCTACAATCTTTACTGATATGAGTGAATATATTAATGGAATTGTTTCTAATTTAGGAATAATAGTTAGCTATTTTATATTATGTAAACCGATGTTTTTCTTTGTTTTATTTGCCCTTTTAGCAAGATTACTTCTTGAAACAAAAAGAATAGATAAATATAATAAGAGTGAAAAAGAGTACAAAAAATATAATGATTCAATGACTGGTTTTGCTGGTGAAATAGTTCGTGGTGCAGAGGATATTAAAATGCTAAATGGAGAAGTTAGCTTTTTAACAGAACTTAAAGATAGATTTAGAAAATTAAATAATCAAAAGTATGAAATGGAAAATAGAAATTTATCATATCTTCTTGTAAGATGGTCATTTTCAGATGTATGCAACTTTATAACACTTCTAATAGTTGTTTCTCAGATAAGAATAAATGCTATTTCGGCAGCAGTTGGTGTTGTTATTATAAACTTTGGTAGTAGTTATGATAATTTGATACAAAATATTACTTCTTTTCACGAATTAATTAAGAAATTTAATTTATCAGCTTCTCGTGTTTTTGATATATTTGATAATACTAAATATCAAAAAGAAAAGTTTGGTAATGAGCATCTAACTAAAATTAATGGAGATTTTGAATTTAAAAATGTTACTTTTAAATACAATACTAAGTTGGTTCTTAATGATTTAAGTTTCAAAGTTAATGCTAATGAAACAGTTGCTTTTGTTGGAAAAAGTGGAGCAGGTAAAACCACAATCTTCAATCTACTATGCAAAATGTATGATAATTATGATGGGACAATCACGATGGATGGTGTTAATATAAAAAAATTAGATAAAGATACTATCAGAGGTAACATTACCATTGTTAGTCAAAATCCGTATATCTTTAATATGAGTATTAAAGACAATTTAAAACTAGTAAAGAAAGATTTAACAGAGGAAGAAATGATAGAGGCTTGTAAATTAGCATGCTTGGATGAATATATTAGTTCTCTACCTAATAAATACGATACAATAGTAGGGGAAGGTGGAGTTAATTTATCAGGTGGAGAAAAACAAAGATTAGCAATAGCAAGAGCATTTCTTCAAAAGACAGAAATCATTCTTTTTGATGAAGCTAGTAGTGCTCTTGATAACGAAACTCAGGCAAAAATACAAAAAGCTATAGACAACTTACAAAAAGATTATACAATTTTGATGATTGCTCACCGTTTATCAACAATTCAGAATGCTGATAGAATATTATTGCTTGATGATGGTAGAATAAAAGCTGAAGGTACACATAAGGAGTTGTTAAAAAACAGTAATCTATATAGAAATCTTTATGAAAAAGAAATTGTTAAAATGGATTAGCCATTATTACTTTAAATTTCTTTTTTTATGTTTTATAATTAATTAGAAGGTAGGGATGTGCATGATACAAAAAACCTCTAAGAAAAATGTAGTAAGTTTTAATGAAGAAATATTATATAAAGAATATAAAGATTATGTAGATAAAGATAAAGATTATCTATTTAAAATATTTAATAGTAAAGATGCTGGACTTAGCAGTAAGGAAGTTGCTAAAAGACGAGAAGAATATGGAAAAAACGTTATTAATGAGGAAAAGAAGAAAAGTATTTTTACCTTTTTAATAGATTCTTTTAAAGATCCATTTATCTATATCCTAATAATTTTAGCCACTATTAACTTTTTGCTAGGAGATAGACTTGGTTCTTTAATAATTGTAATGTTAGCACTTACTAGTAGTGTTATTAGACTTATTCAAGACTATTCGGCTTATAAATTTGATTTAAAACTAAAGTCTAAGATATTTACAGTAACTACGGTTATTAGACAAGGTATAGTAAAAGAGATACCTACAAAAGATATAGTAGTAGGGGATATAATTGAACTTAATGCCGGTAGTATTATACCTAGTGATGCTATTTTATTAGAATCTAAGGACTTATTTGTTAATCAAGGAGTATTTACTGGTGAAAGTGTTCCAGTAGAAAAGAAAATTAGTAAAAACGGTAAAAGCTTACTTTCAATGGAGAGAATATTACTCATGAATACTAGTGTAGTAACAGGAAGAGGTAAAGCTTTGGTTATTAAAACAGGAAAGGATACTTATCTTGGAAATATATCTAAGTCAACTCTAAAAAATAAGACCTTAACTAACTTTGAAATAGGAATGAATGCAATTAGTAAAACCTTAATTCAATATATGCTAGTTATTACAGTATTAGTGTTTATCTTAAATGCTCTTATTCATCACAATATCTTAGAAGCTTTCTTCTTTGCAGTTTCAGTAGCAGTTGGTATTACCCCATCAATGCTACCAATGATAGTTAACGTAAACTTAAGTAAAGGTGCTAAATCACTAGCTAAAAAAGATACTTTAGTAAAAAGAAGTGAAGCGATTGAAAATTTAGGAGCAATAGATGTTTTATGTACTGATAAGACAGGTACTTTAACTAAAGGAGAAATAATACTTACTTTGTCACTTGATAGTGAATTTAAAGATAGTATAGATGTTTTGAAATATGCTTATATAAATAGTATTTATAGTACGGGAATAAAAAATATAGTAGATAAAGCGATTATTACTTATGCTAAGAAAAGAAATATTGAAATAGATAAATATGAAAAGGTAGATGAAATACCATTTGATTATGAAAGAAGAAAAGCTAGTATTATTATAAAAGATTCTAACGATTATAGAATGATTACTAAAGGAGCTTTAATAGAAGTAATGGATAGTTGTGATAGCATTTATTTAAATAAAGAAATAATTAAACTTAATAAGAAAATAAGAGATGATATTTTAACTAAAGCTAGAGAATTAAGTAAAAAAGGAATGCAAGTAATTGCTCTTGCTAGTAAAAAGTATACTGATAATAATATTACTGATGATAAAGGATTAGTTTTTTTAGGAGTAGTAGCTTTTGAAGATCCAATTAAACCAGGAGTTAAAAACACTATTAATAATTTAAAAAGAGTTGGTATTACTACTAAGATATTAACAGGTGATAATGTAGAAGCAACACAAAATATTTGTTCTTTAGCAGCTATTCCTAATCAAAAAGTTATAACAGGTGAAGAATTTAATAAACTTAGCTTGGATGAGCAGAAAAGAGTAGTAGAAGAGGTATCTGTTTTTGCTAGACTTACCCCATTAGAGAAAGATAACATTATTAAATTACTAAAAGAAAATGGACATGTTGTTGGTTATATGGGTGATGGAGTTAATGATGCTCCTAGTCTTATTAGAGCAGATGTAGGTATAAGTGTTAATACAGCTACTTCTATTGCCAAAGAAGCTAGTGATATAATTCTTCTTAAGAAAAGTTTAAAGGTAGTTTATGAAGGAGTATTAGAAGGAAGAAAAGTCTATGGAAATATTATGAAATATATGAAAATGGCTTTATCAGCTGCTTTTGGAGATGTCTTTAGTGTCTTCTTAGCCAGTATTTTCTTACCATTCTTACCAATGCTTCCTATTCAATTTTTACTTCAAGACTTATTGTATGATATGTCACAAACAATGATACCATTTGATGATGTCGATAAAGAATTTTTAATAGTACCTCATAAGTGGGATACTAGTGATTTAAGAAGGTTTATGAATATTATGGGAGTTGTAGCTTCCTCAATTGATATAGTAGCATTTATTGGTTTTTACTATTTATTAGGTTTTGATGCTAATCATGCGGTAATGTTTCAAACCGCTTGGTTTATTGAAGGGGTTATTTCACAAACCTTAATAGTACATTTTGTAAGAACGGCTAAGATACCATTTATAGAATCAACTGCTAATAAATATTTATTAATTTCTACTTTTCTATGTATAATAGCATCTATGATATTACCAATTTTATTAGCACCTATTAAATCATTTCATTTCACTTATCTGCCACTTAACTTTTATATATTTGTAATCTTCTTATCACTACTATATATAGTAGTAGAGGAAATAGTTAAGAAGATGTATATTAAAAAATACAAAAGATGGTTATAGGGAGAAAAAATGGAAACAGATAAATTAATTAGTTATATAAATATGTCTAAAAAAACAGTATTTTTTGGTGGAGCTGGTGTATCTACTGCTAGTGGTTTACAAGACTTTAGAGGTAGTAATGGACTATATAAAGAAAAAAGAAAGTATTCACCAGAAGAGATTTTATCTCATACTTTCTTTATGAAACATCCTGACTTGTTTTACGAATTTTATAAAGAAAAACTAAATAGTCTTAATTATAAACCTAATATTATTCATAAGACTTTAAAACTAATGGAAGATAAAAACTTATTAAGCTCTATAATAACTCAAAATATTGATGGCTTTGATAAGATGGCTGGTAGTAGAAATGTTTTAGAATTACATGGCTCTATCTTAAGAAACTATTGTCTTAATTGTCATAAGTTTTATAGTGGTGACTATGTTTTTAAATCTAGTGGTATTCCAAAGTGTAGTTGTGGTGGCATTATTAAACCTGATGTTGTCTTATATGAAGAAGCACTTGATAATAAAATACTAACCGAAGCTATTAAAGAAGTAAGTGAAGCAGACCTATTAATAGTAGGAGGAACCTCCCTTCAGGTATATCCTGCTTCTTCTTTAGTAACATACTTTAGAGGCAGACATTTAGTCCTTATTAATAAAGATGAAACACCATATGATTATTTAGCAGATTTGGTAATCCATGATGATTTAGCTAGTGTTTTTAAAAAAATAAATGAAAGTATAAGTCTAAACTAAAAGAGGTGTTCTAGAAAGGAACTACCTCTTTATTGTTATAATGTTTAATAATGTTATGAATGATTATAAATACTATTCCTAGGATTAGGAAACCACCAGTAAGTATATAACCTTTACTTATAAGACTTACGATTGCTGCTAACTCTTTTTCACCACTAATTGCAAAGTTTATAAAGAAAGTTAAAAGGGCAGTAAGAGCAGCAGTGAAGAAGGCTATAAAAGTATAATATAAGAAGAAACTCAACTTTTTAAGAGTAAGAAGAGCGATAGACACTAATTCTATGATTAGTAAAACAATAGTTAATCCTCTTACTTTAGAATCATTACAAAAAGTCATAACATCTAAGAAACCAGATATTTGATTATCTTTATCTTCAATCATTTCATTAGATGATTTAATTACTTCTTCACTAGCATTATCACTAATTTCTTTTAGCTTTTCATCTGATAGATTAATATCATAATTCTTATTAACTTTCTCTAAAAATTCTTTAGTTTTTTCTTTGATAAGTTCTTCATCAACTTCACTTTTATTACTAGTCTTCTTATCAATTACCTCTTTTAAAATAGTATTAACATACTCTTTCATTTCATCATTAGATAAAGCCTTATCAATCTTATCTTGACTAATACCTAAGTCTTCTGCTTCTTGATATAAGTCATTACTATCTACAACAGAATCATCAAGTGCTTGATTAGCAGCAATCTTAATAATTTCACTTCCAACGTAAGGAATTGTAAATAGTCCTACTAAAACAATAGTAGTTGCAGTTGCTATTATTGTAAGTAAAATAGCTAAAAATTTTTTCATATATCCACCTCTTAGACATACTATAACATATTTTACTAAATTCTTCTATTATTATGTTATAATTGGTAAGAAAGGACGTGATTAGATGAGCAAAAGATATAATCCTGATAAGAATATTGGTCTTAGTAAAGAGCAAGTAAATGAAAGAATTAAAGACAATTTAGTTAACTTTAATACAAATGTAAAAACAAAAAGTGCTAAAGAAATCATCTTAGAAAATACTGTTACATTATTTAATATAATCAATGCTATTTTAGCAGTAGCAATTATTTTAGTAGGTAGTTACAAAAATCTTGGTTTTCTACTTATTATTGTTTTAAATACTGTTATTAGTACATTTCAAGAATTACATTCTAAAAGTGTTATTGATAAATTATCAGTAGTATCTGCTTCAAAGGTTAAAGTATTAAGAGATAGTAAAGAATACGATGTTAATCTAGATGAAGTTGTCTTAGATGATATTATTATACTCGAATTAGGTAACCAAGTAATCACTGATGCTATTATAGTAGATGGAGTAGTGGAAGTTGATGAATCATTTATAACTGGCGAAAGTGATACTTTAATAAAAAAAGAAGGAGATATGTTATTATCAGGTAGTTTTATTGTAAGTGGTAATGCTAAAGCTAAGGTAGAACATATTGGTTATGATAACTATACTGCTAAAATATCGAGTGATACTAAATATATAAAACCAATCTCTTCTGAAATTATGCGTTCTCTTAATAAAATAGTTAAGACTATTTCAGTTATTATAGTTCCTCTTGGTATTTTGCTTTTTGCAAGACAATTATATCTTTCTGGTAATACTTTGCAAAATGCCGTTGTTAACACAGTAGCAGCTATTATTGGAATGATACCAGAAGGGTTAGTATTATTAACATCAACTGTCTTTGCTGTTTCTGTTATTCGTCTTTCTAAAGAAAAAGTTTTAGTACAAGATTTATACTGTATTGAATCTCTTGCTAGAGTTGATGTGATTTGTCTTGATAAGACAGGTACTATCACGGAAGGTAAGATGGAAGTAGTTGATGTCATTCCATTAGATGGAGAAACCAAAGCATCACTAGGAGATGTTTTAGGTAGTATGATGGGAGCTACAAAAGATAAAAATGCTACTGCTATTGCTATAAGAGATGCTTACTATCGTAAACCAAAGTGGAAAGTAGAAGAAGTCATTCCTTTTTCATCCGAAAAGAAATATTCTGGTGTAAAGTTTGCTACTGATACCTATTTGATTGGAGCAGTAGAATTTGTTTTAAAAGATCATGGTAAGAGTTATCAAAAGATGTTAGATGATTATATTAAAAAGTATCGTGTTTTAGTTCTAGTCAAGGTTAATAATTACGGTAAAAAGAATGAGGAAAGAAAAGCTTTAGGATTTATTTTATTACAAGATAAAGTTAGAAAAGAAGCTAAGAAAACATTAGAGTACTTTAAAGAACAAGGGGTAGCTATTAAAATTATATCTGGAGATAATCCTATTACTGTATCAGCTATTGCTAAAAGAGCAGGACTTACTGAAAAGCTTAAGGTGATAGATTTATCTACTTTAAATAGTGAAGAAGAGATAAAAAAAGCAGCTTTAGAATATGATGTATTTGGAAGAGTTAAACCAGAAGAAAAGCACTTACTTATTAGAGCTTTAAAGGAAGCTGGTCACAATGTAGCCATGACGGGAGATGGAGTTAACGACTGCTTAGCTCTAAAAGAAGCAGACTGTTCTATTGCAATGGCTTCTGGAAGTGATGCTGCAAGAAGTGTATCACAGTTAGTTTTATTAGATTCTAATTTTGCTTCTATGCCTAGTGTAGTAGCAGAGGGGAGAAGAAGTATAAATAATCTTGAAAGATCAGCTTCTTTATTCCTAGTTAAAACTATTTATGCAGGAATACTTGCCTTTCTATTTCTCTTCATTGAAATGTCTTATCCTTTTATTCCTATTCAGTTAACTCTTGCTAGTGTAGTAACTATTGGAATACCATCATTTGTTTTGGCACTTGAACCTAATAAAGAAAGAGTAAAGGGAAAGTTCTTAGTGAATGTCTTAAAAAAATCAGCACCACCGGCATTTACAATTATTTTAAATATTTTACTAATTTGTTTAGCAGGACAGATGTTTAGTCTTAGTTATGCTAAAATATCAACCCTATGTTTAACTTTGACTGGTTATACTTCATTTATCCTTTTATTTAAGATATGTAGACCATTTAATAGAATAAGACTAATTCTATTTAGTACAATGTTCTATCTGTTTATATATGCTATCTTTAACTTAACTACTTTATTTTCTATAACACATTTTAATGTCTTTATGATTTTCTTAGCATTTATCTTAATGTATTTATCACATAGATTATATACTTTCTTTGAAATGCTTATAGATAAACTTATGATGAAATTAAGTAGTAAAAATATGATATAAAAAAGGCCATAGATATCAACTTGATATTTATGACTTTTTTACTTATAAATAAAATAAAAACCCATAAGGGTTTTAAATTCTAAATGGCGGAGACAGAGGGATTTGAACCCTCGCGACAGTTACCCATCCTACTCCCTTAGCAGGGGAGCCTCTTCAGCCTCTTGAGTATGTCTCCAAATTGCTTCCGTAGTTATAATATTACCGTAAAATAAAAGTGATGTCAACACTTTTACAAAGAAAAAGTGAAATTGAACTAATTAAATTAAAAGATAAGTTGTTTTTTTATTTAATTTCCTTTTTACAATAATACGGAAAATATTAAAACTTTTCTCTTTTATTGTTTAGCATGATTATTAATAGTATAATAGCACTTGAAATACTTAATAGTTAGAGTGCTTGCCTTTCTTCTTTTAAAGGAAGGAGGCTTGATATTTATGTCTAAAAAAGATTTATTAATATCATTATTAGTAGTAATTATAATGTTACTAATTGGCCTACTTTATAAGTAGTCATAAAATAAAAAAGCACTCAATCTAATAGATTGTGTGCAAACCACATTTAAGGTAAGTACTCAAACATTGGATATTAAGTATTTCCTTTTTTATTATATGAAGTTTCCTTCATCTATATACATAGTAGCATAAAACCATACTTTTAGCAAGCGCTTGCTAAATGAAATTTAAAATAAAAAGCCTTGAAAATAAGGCTTTGTAATCATTATGGTGACCAGTACGGAATTCGAATCCGTGAATGCTGCCGTGAAAGGGCAGTGTGTTAAGCCACTTCACCAACTGGCCAAAAAAAATGGCGCCTCAACTAGGACTTGAACCTAGGACCCCTTGATTAACAGTCAAGTGCTCTAACCAACTGAGCTATTGAGGCATCTTAATGGTGGGCCTGACAGGACTTGAACCTGTGACCTCTCGCTTATCAAGCGAGCGCTCTAACCAACTGAGCTACAAGCCCGTTCTTTCAAACAGAACAATTTAATATTACAATAAAATGTTTTATAAATCAAGTCTTTTTTTTAATTTTGTAATATATTTCCGACTTGCATACTTAGAATAGCAAAGATGTGATTAAAAATCAAGCTTTTTTTAAAAAATATTGTGATAAATTTCATCTTTTGCTATAATCTTCTAAGAAAAGAGGTGCTTTTATGTATAAAAAAGTCGAAGAAGAAGGATTATTGTTAGAAACAATATTAAAATTATTTAACGAACAAAGTCATAAAAAATTAAAATCATATCTAAAAAATAATAGTGTTTTTGTAAATGGTAAGTCAGTTACCGCTTATAACTATAAAGTAAAGAAAAATGATCTTATTGAAATTAGAAAAGATTATAAGACTCATAAGAAATGTCCTTTAAAGATTCTTTATGAAGATGAATACTTTTTAGTAATAGAAAAACCGGCTCATTTATTAACAATAGCAACTACTAAAGAGAAAGAAAAAACTGCTTATCATATGATGCGTCAATTTATTAAAGAAAGAAATAGTAAGGATAAAATCTTTATCCTACATCGTCTAGATAAAGATACATCAGGAGTAGTAATCTTTGTAAAAGATGAAAGAGTAAAAGAACTATTACAAAATGATTGGAATAATTTAATAGAAGATAGAGAATATATAGCAGTAGTACCAAAAGGAATAAAGTCATATACTAACTATACATGTTATTTAAAAGAAGATAGTAATTACAAAGTACATGTTACTAATGATAAAAATGGTAAAAAAGCAATTACTTCTATAACAGTATTAAAAGAAAAGAAAAATTATGCTTTAGTAAAAGTAAATATTAAGACTGGTAGAAAAAATCAGATAAGAGCAGTATTGTCATACTTAGGTTATCCAATTGTAGGAGATACAAAATATGGTAGTGATATTAAAGCAAAAAGATTGTTATTACATGCTTCTAAGATAGTTTTAACTAATCCAAATAATAAGAAAAAATATACATTTGAGAGTAAATTACCAAGAGAATTTCAAAAATATGTATAAAAAAATTATCTTTCTATCATTATAGAGATAGAAAGGTGATAAAATGTCAAACTATAAAGTGGAAATTAGTGGAGTAGATACAAGAAATTTAAAAGTATTAACTAGTGAAGAAATGACAGAACTCTTTAAAAATATTAAAACTAATCCTTTTGCTAGAAATGATTTGGTAGAAGGTAATTTAAAGTTAGTCTTAAGTATTTTAAAAAGATTTAAAAATTATAATGAGAACTTAGATGATTTATTTCAAGTTGGTTGTATTGGACTTGTTAAGTCTATTGATAATTTTGATTTGGAACAAAATGTTAAGTTTTCAACCTATGCTGTACCGATGATTATTGGAGAGATTAGACGTTATTTAAGAGATAATAATAGTATAAGAGTAAGTCGTTCTACTAAGGATTTAGCATATAAAGCCTTAAAATATAAAGAAGAATATGTCTTAACTAATGGAAGGGAACCATCTTGTGAAGAGATAAGCAAAAAACTAGATTGTACAACTTATGATGTAGTGAATGCCCTAGAGTCATTGAAAGATCCAGTCTCTATGTTTGAACCTATCTATAGTGACGGGGGAGATACTATCTATTTGTATGACCAAATAGAAGATAAAAGACAAACGGGGAGTGAGATGGAAAAGCGTCTAGCTACTAATGATGCCATAACTATGTTATCTGATAGATGTCAACAAATACTAGAAGAAAGATTTATTATTGGTAAAACCCAAATGGAAGTAGCAGAAGACTTAGCTATTAGTCAGGCTCAAGTATCAAGACTTGAAAAAAATGCCGTTAAACAGTTAAAGAGAATACTTAAATAGAATAGTATTTCTTTTTTTTACATAAAAATAAATAGGTGATAACAGTGAGATTATCAGATTTACAAAATAAAGATATAGTAAATACCATGGATGGTAGAAATGTTGGCAATATAATTGATGTTAAAATAGATCAAATTAGTGGATCTATTGTTTCTTTAGTGGTAGAACCTAATAAGAAAATGTTATCTTTTATGAATAGAGGGGTAGAAGAAGAAATATCTTGGAAGAATATTGAAAGGATAGGAGAAGATGTTATCCTAGTACGATTAGAATGAACTATGGAAGACTACATTTAAAGAAAAGTAAGAAATCTAATCCTCTTTCTTTTTTATTAGGAACTATTCTTTTTTCCTTTATATTAACAATAATTATTATCTTTAAAGCTGGTAAACATTTAGAAGATTCAATAACTAGTTATGCCTCTATCGAAACTAAAAGAGTAGCAACTGCTATTTTAAACGATGTAATTAGAAACTATGACTTTACTAAAGAAGACTTATATAAGATAGTTAAGAATGATTCTAAAGAAATAGAATTTATTGATTACAGTTCAAAAGAAGTTAATACCATTTTAAACAAGATAAATAAAGAAGCAACTGATAGATTACTTGAACTAGAAAGAGGAGATACTAAAAACATTTCATTATCTGATGGACTTAAAGGAAAAAATTACATCTATCTAAAAAATGGAATTGTTTGTGATATACCAGTTGGAAGCCTAACAGGTAACTCTCTACTCATTAATACTACTATGTCTATTCCAATTAGGTTTTCTTTTGTGGGAAGTGTTAAAAGCAATTTAGAGGTAAAGGTAAACTCCTATGGTTTTAATAATGCTTTAGTTGAATTATTTATTATAGTAGAGATAACAGAGCAAATAACTCTTCCTCATACTTCTAAAGAAGTAAAAGTATCATCCAATATACCGCTTGTTACAGAACTTATTCAAGGAAAAGTACCACTATACTATCAAGGAGGACTAGAAAAAAACTCTAATATAAGTTAAAATATAATAAGAAAGAGGAAATTGTATGATAGAGTTTTTTAACAATAAATATGAGATAGTTAGGGGGAGTGAATACTTTGACAAAGAATTAGTGGATTCCCTAATAACAGATTATTTTGAGCCTTATGACTATATTTTTGGTGATTTTGCTTATGATAAATTAAGATTAAAGGGATATTGTGATAGCAATAATAAAAATAAGAATTCCATAAATGATATTAAAGGTTTAGATAATTATATTAAAAATTATTGTGCTTATGGATGTCATTATTTTTTATTAAAAAAAGTTAATTAGTTACAAGAATAGAAAAAATACTTTCTATTTTTGTTTTTTTATGGTAATATTATGTTGTAGAATAGCAAGGGAGGAAGAATATCTATGGAAAATGACAAGAAAATTATGTCAATTGTGCAAGAAGACGGTTCTATTGATGAAGTAGAGGTTGTTATTGCTTTTGAATTTAAAGATACAAAAAAAGAATATGTAGTTTATACAAAAAATGAAAAAGATGCAAACGGAAATGTAACTGTTTATGTATCTCGTATTGAAAGAAACGGTGAAACTCCACAATTATTTGGAGTAGAGAATGAAGAAGAGTGGAATAGGGTAAAAGACGTATTACGCAAATTATCTCAATAATGGTTGGAGGCATAAATTATGAATGAAGAAGAAAAGAAAATAAAAGAGATGGAAGAACTTGGCGTAAAACTTATTGATAGTCCAAGTGAAACAGTTGCAGTAGCTTCTCCAACAAAGCTTAAATTGCAAGCTTTAACCTTTATGATTATAGGTAAAATAGAAAGACATTTCTTAAATAATATGTTAAAGCAGGCAAAGGAAGCAAGATATTTAGCTGAGGTTGGATTAAGAAACGTTGATATGACTCTTGATGATAAAAATATATTTAAGGAGCAGCTAGATTCTAATATAGACTTGTTAGAAGAAAAGATGGCTTTGTTTGATAAAAACTATAAAAGAGCAATGGGACGTGGCAGACGAAGCTTAAAAATTCCTAGTACTAATTTCAAGATATTGGTTGCTAATGGTATAATAAAAAAACATAGACAAGAAACTATGATTGACATGGTAGACGCTTATAAACAAATGAATGATGTTTTTTCTACTGCTAAAACTGAATTTGCAGGAATGCCAAAACCTATTAAAAGAGATATTGAAATTTCTAAAGCAGAACAAGACAATATTAAACAAGCAGTATATGAAGCTCTAAGTAATACAGGTGATAAAGAAATAGAAGAGTATGCTAATGATATTGATGAAAGGGAGAAGGCAATAGATGATATTGTTAAAAAATCAACTTTTAGTGAAAATAAAGAAAAAAAATTAGATGATTTCTTTAATAATATTAGCCCGGTAAAATCACGCGGCAAATTAGATGATGAAAGTTTAGGACAAGTACTTAATAATGGCAAAGTAAAAGAGAAAAAAGATACAAAGCCACTTAAAAATGAAGAATTAGATGAAGTTTTAAACGGTGGAAAACCAGCTTTTTCTGGTTTTACAAATAATACTAGTATTTTTGGCAGTAGCCCTGTTATTTCTAGTACCGAACACAATAGTGCAAATAGTAATGATAAAGATACTAATAAGAATAATATACTAGCAGATAGTGATATAGTTAGTCTTACAGATAGATTAACAAAAAGTAATAAGGATTTTGTTGTATTTAATAACTCTTTGCCTAATGATGAATATATAGAAGCTGGCAAAACATCATTTCCGGATGTCGTTGATTTACGAGCTCAATTAGATGAGTCAATCAATGAAATAGAAAGAAGACGTCAAGCTAAAGAAGAAGCAAAAAAGAAATATGAAGCTGAAAAGCAAGCACGTGAACAAGAAGAAAATGAACTTTCCGAGAGTAAAAAAGCCCTTGAAGAGATGAAAAGGGAAATAGAAAGAAAAAGAGAAGAACAAAAAGCAATTGAAGAATTGAATCAAAAAGTAGAAAAAGCTTTGAAATATCAAAGACAAATAGAAGAAAACAGAAGAGCTGCTTTAGAAGAGGAAGAGGAAGCAAAAAAGTATCAGGAAACATTTAGAATTGAAAGAGAAAATCAAACTAAAGTAGCAGAAGAAAAAGAAAAGATTCAGTCTGAGCGTGCAGCTTTACAATCTGAAACTTCTAAAGTTGATTCTAGTTTACAAAAAGAAAAAGAGAAGTTAGAGGAAGCCAAAAGACAATTACAAATGTTTAATACATCTATGGGCATGTCAGAGATTTCAACAAACCTTTATTCTCAAACTGAACCTTTTGATGTAAAACAAGATGACTTTTTTGCTGGATTTACTAGTCCATCAGCATCAAATGATGATGTTCTAGTTGCTATAACTCCAAAAGGTGTTGGAGATGAAAAGACAAGTAGAAGAAGATAGGGTACTAAAAATAGTACTCTTTTTTTGTAGCGTTTCATAATATTAAATAGAGGTGATTAAAATTAAAAACTTTCTTAATTATTATTATCACCTTTATCCCGTAGAAATTATTAAAGATGGCGTAAATTATAAATTCTATTTAAATGATAAATTATATATTCTTTATTTAATGACTAATCAGGAGCAAGAGATAAAAGAACAAGTTAGTTTAAGTAAAAGACTAGCTTATTATAATTACCCATCCTTAATTATAGATAATGTTTTTAATAGCTATTCGTCACTAATAGATGGTAAAAACTATATTCTTGTTTGTTACAGCTTTCTTAATAGAAAGGTAATAGTAGAAGATTTAATGAAAGATACTTATATTAATTATAATAATTATCCAATACTTAATAGAAGTGACTGGTATAATTTATGGTGTAGAAAAATAGATTACTTTGAATATCAAAAACCATATATCAAAGATAAATATCCTTTATTATATAATAGTATTGACTACTTTATTGGCTATGCTGAAGTAGCTATTAGTTATTTAAATGAAGTTAATAGATCTATAAAAAAGAGTAGTAAAGATAACTTAACTATCTGTCATAAGAGAATTAATCTAAATGATGATTTAAATAACTTTTATAATCCATTATCCCTTATTATAGATTATAAAGTAAGAGATATAAGTGAATATTTAAAAGATTTATTTTTCTATGGCTATCAAGATGGACAAATAAAAAAACTATTACTTAGTGTAAATAGTTCCTATCAAAGACATTTGTTAATGGCTAGAGTGCTGTTTCCAAGTTTCTATTTTGATTGCTATGAAGATATTATAAATGGAATAGTAAACGAAGATAAAATAATTAGTATTTTAGACAAAATAAAAGATTATGAAGACTTCTTATTTTATCTTTATAATCTTTTAAGAGAAAGTGGTTTTTTAATTCAAATTGATTTCTTAGAAAACTTTAATTTTCTTCATTAATATTTCTTACTTCTTTAACTTCTTCTATTTCGTTCATTATCATTTGTTCAATTCCGTCTTTTAAAGTAACATCTAAAAAGTCACAATCGGCACAAGCACCACCTAAACTGACATAGACAATACCATCTTTATAACTTACAAAATCAAGAGTTCCTCCATCACTTACTAGAAAAGGACGTAACTCATCAATGATTTCTCTTACTTTAGCTTCTATTTGTTCATCATTCATTTTTCTCACCAAGAACATTATAAATAAATTTTTTCTTTTCGTAAAGAGAAAATTATGCTATAATCTATTTGTGGTGAGAAGTGATGCATGAAAAGTACAAGATAGGTTCTGTTGTACTGGGTTATGTCACTGGTATTAAAGAGTATGGAATTTTTGTTCAGCTAGATAATAATACAAGCGGTTTAATTCATATTTCAGAAATCTCTAACAAATTTATAAAAGATGTTAATGATTATGCTACTATTGGTGAATTAATAAGAGTGAGAATAGTAAGAGAAGAAAAAGATAATCACTACTCATTAAGTACCATTAATCTTGATTATCGTATTACTAAAAATAGGGGTAGTAAGATAAAAGAAACACCATCAGGATTTAAAAATTTGGCTATTTTTCTAGAAAAATCACTAAAAGAGAAAAAAATATAATAAAAATCGGAAAAAGTGTTGACATTCGTTAAATAAATTGGTATATTTAATTTCGTCAAGTGGTTACTTGGGCGATTAGCTCAGTTGGTTAGAGCACCTGCCTTACAAGCAGGGGGTCATAGGTTCGAGTCCTATATCGCCCACCATTAAGATGCCGAAATAGCTCAATAGGTAGAGCAACTGATTTGTAATCAGTAGGTTCCGGGTTCGATTCCTGGTTTCGGCACCATTTTATTATTTATAGTCGGAGAGGTAGCGAAGTGGCTAAACGCGACAGACTGTAAATCTGTTCCTTCGGGTTCGATGGTTCGAATCCATCTCTCTCCACCACTTTAGTTTTGCCTCGTAGCCAAGTGGTAAGGCATCAGACTTTGACTCTGACATGCGTTAGTTCGAATCTAACCGAGGCAGCCATTTTTATATTTTTGATCCGCTAGCTCAGTCGGTAGAGCATTTGACTTTTAATCAAAGGGTCATGAGTTCGAATCTCATGCGGGTCACCATGATGTGCCTGAGTGGCGGAATTGGTAGACGCACAGGACTTAAAATCCTGCGAAGGTCATACTTCGTGCCGGTTCAAGTCCGGCCTTAGGCACCACTTATTTGGAGGAATACCCAAGTCTGGTTGAAGGGACCGGTCTTGAAAACCGGGAGGTCGCGCAAGCGGCGCAGGGGTTCGAATCCCTTTTCCTCCGCCATTTTTATTATTTTGTTATATCGCGGGATGGAGCAGTTGGTAGCTCGTTGGGCTCATAACCCAGAGGTCGGAGGTTCGAGTCCTCCTCCCGCAACCATGGTTCCGTGGTGCAGCTGGTTAACACGTCTGCCTGTCACGCAGAAGATCGCGGGTTCGAGCCCCGTCGGAACCGCCATTATTTGGTTTCATAGCTCAGTCGGTAGAGCAAAGGACTGAAAATCCTTGTGTCGGTGGTTCGATTCCACCTGGAACCACCATAGAAGAATTAAACTTTAAATAAAAAGAAACTCTTGGTTTCTTGTCAGATTGTCGGCAAAGAAAGATTTGTTGACAATTTTTTTTGTAGTAAAAAAGATACAAGAGTACAACATTCTTAACATTTTTATTGAGAAATACTATATTTTGTGAAGTAATAATTATGCTCAAACGTAACAATTCTATGTTTTGATATATTATTACAACTACTATTGTTAAAACACTTATGAAGAAACTAGATAATTTGGTATGGTAACAAATAGAGTATTTAATACTGGTTTTGATAGATATAATATTTTTAAACTAATATCTGAAATATAACATCTAAAATAATTTATTGAGGAGAACTTGTAATAGTATAAGATGAATACTGTTTAGATCGCTTTATAAATTACCAATGTATGATGATATTTCAAATTATTTGATATGGATTTAAAACTATGTAGAAAAATAAAAATTTTATTGTAGAAAGAAAAAACATAAAATATTCTTATTTCATTATAGTTTTTTTGTAAAATTATGTCACATTTTAAATATTGTGATTTATTATTATTTTTTACCTGTTATAATTAAATTGGAAGGTGATGACAAATATGTTTAATGAAAAAGTAATCTTAGTAACTGGTGGTACTAGAGGTATAGGCTATGCAATAGTAGAAAAATTTTTAAAAGAAGGAGCAAGGGTAATTCTTTTTGGTTCGAAAGAAACAAGTGTTTCAAAGGCTGTAACTTCCTTGATAAATATTAATTCTTTATATAAAGTAGAAGGCTACACAACGAATTTGTCTGATTTGCAAGCTGTAGAAGAAATAGTAAGTAAATTAGCTCAAAAATACGGAAAGATTGACGTTTTGGTGAATAATGCTGGAGTTTCTTCCAGTACAGCACTTGTTGATTATACTGAAGAAGAATGTAACAATATTATAAATCTTAATATTAAGGGCGTTTTTAATACATCAAAAGCTGTAGTTCCTTACATGACAGGTAGCAATCCGTCTATTATAAATATTAGTTCTATGGTTAGTTTTTATGGCCAGTCTAGTGGCTGCTTGTATCCTACAAGTAAATTTGCAGTCAATGGTATTACTAAGAGTCTGGCAAGAGAACTTGGAAGAAAAAATATAAGAGTAAATGCTGTTGCACCAGGAATAACTAATACTGACATGGTTAAAAACTTACCTGACGAGATGATAAAACCTTTAATTAATATGATACCCTTAGGAAGGGTTGGTGAACCGGAAGATATAGCTAATGCAGTATTATTTCTTGCAAGTAATAAGGCAACTTATATAACTGGCACTATTCTTCAAGTAGACGGAGCAATGATGAGTTAAAAACTATATTGTTTTTAAGTTTGCTTGAGATGATAAGATACATAGGAGAAGTCTTTGAACGACGCTGAAAAATATTATAAAGTTTTGGTAAACTAGTTATTTTTTCAAAGTAGTGTTCATTGTCTTCTTCTTTTATTATTATTTTATTTTTAATCTCTTTTGTTACTAAATAGCAGGTATAATTATTATCATTTAAAATTGCTTGTATCAATTCATCATTAGTTTCAAAGGTAAAAGATAAATTTTTATATTTTTGTATTTCTACCATGATAAGATCTATAAAAAATTTATTATTTTTGTTTTGATCTATGAGTTCAAATAACAATTCCTTAGAGAAATTTTTAAACTGGTCTAATAAAATATTGAGAGGACGTACACTTAGCTGCTTATTTATGATTTCAATAAATGTTAAATTTTCTATAAGACTTAAATCCTTTTTTTCATTCAACACGATTATTACATTGTCACTAGTCATAGTAAGAGTAAATTTAAAACCATCAATAATTTTGCTTGTTAACAAAAGAATGTTATTGCTATTAAAATTATTATCAATTATTAATTTCATTATTCCTCCCTTATTCTATTTTATGTTTTTTCTCTTCAAAAAGACCTCAAAATATGATATAATATCAGGCAGAAGAAGAGGTGGTAGTTGTGGCATTAAAAGATGTTAGGGGAATAGGACCAAGGGCTTTGGTTCTTCTTAATAAATTGGGTATTAGTACAGTAGATGATCTAGTAACACATTATCCATTTAGATATGATATATTACAAAGAGGTTCTCTTACTGATACTGCCGATGGTGAACATATTATAATAGATGGTAGAATAGAGAGTATTCCAATTTTAGTCAGATTTAAAGCTGGACTTAATAAGATGAATTTTCGTCTTGTTACGGCTTCTGGAGTTGTTGGTATCTCTATATTTAATAGAGCATTTTTAAAAAGTCATTTGGCTGTAGGGACAGGTGTTACAGTAATAGGTAAATTTGACAAGAAAAAGAATGTTATAACAGCATCAGACATCAAACTAGAAACTCTAACAGCAAAAATTAAAATAGAACCAATTTATCATTTAACTAGTGGTTTAACTAATAAAAACATGTCTACATATATAAATATGGCATTACTCGGGAATTACAGGGAAATAACAGATTTTATTCCAATGGAATATCAAGAAAAATATAATTTTGTTAATAAAAGAACAGCTTTAAATATAGTTCATAACCCTCCTTCATTAGAAAAACTAGAAGAGGCAAAGAAAAGACTTAAATATGAAGAATTATTTTCTTTTATGTTTAAAATTAATTATCTGAAGTTAGAAAATAAAAAGAAAAATTCTGGTATTAAGAAGAATATAGATATTGGCAAAATAGAAGAATTTATTAGAACTCTACCATTTGAATTGATTTCTGATCAAAAGACAGCTTTAGATGATATATTAGCTGACTTAACAGCAGAGGGAAAGATGAATAGATTACTTCAAGGTGATGTTGGCAGTGGTAAGACAATTGTTGCTTTTTTATCAATTTATGCCAATTACTTAGCTGGCTATCAAAGTGCTTTAATGGCTCCGACAGAAATACTTGCTATTCAACACTTTAATAACATGCGAGCTCTCTTTAAAAATACCGATTTACGTATTGCTCTTTTAACAGGCTCTACATCAAAAAAAGATAAGGATAGAATATTGTCGAATCTTGCAAAGAATGAGGTTGATGTAATAATTGGAACCCATTCACTTATTCAGGAGGAAGTTGAATACTTTAATCTTGGTATCGTAATTACGGATGAACAACATAGATTTGGTGTTAATCAACGTGCAAATTTACAAAATAAAGGTAAAAGACCAGATACATTATATATGAGTGCTACGCCAATTCCAAGAACTTATGCTTTAACTATCTTTGGAGATATGGATGTATCTACTATAAAGACTAGGCCAAAGGGTAGAAAAAAAATTCATACTGTGCTAAAAAGTGAATTAGAAATGAAAGATGTTTTGTCAATGATGTATGAAGAATTAAAGGCAGATCATCAAATATATGTTATAGCGCCTTTAATTGAAGAAAGCGAAACAAGTGATTTAACTAATGTTAATGAGCTTAGAGATAGATTAACTGTTGCTTTTGGTAGTAAATATAAAATAGGACTAGTACATGGTAAAATGGCTACAGCCGTTAAGGACAAGGTTATGGGTGATTTTCTTCTTAACAAGTGTCAAATTTTGATAAGTACAACTGTAATAGAAGTCGGTGTGGATGTACCTAATGCTACAATGATGGTCATTTTTGATGCTAATAGGTTTGGACTTTCGACTCTTCATCAATTACGTGGACGAGTAGGTAGAAACGATTTACAATCACATTGTATTTTAATAAGCAATCATGATACAGAAAGACTTCATATTATGGAAAAAACATCTGATGGATTTGAAATTAGCGAAGCAGATTTTAAACTTAGAGGGCATGGTGATTTATTTGGGACCAAGCAAAGTGGTGATATGTCATTTAAAATGGCTGATATAAAAAATGATTATTCTCTTCTTTTAGAGGCTAAAGAAGATTCATACGATTATCTATTGAAAAAGAACGAAGAGGAGAAGCAGTTGAAAAAGAAAATAATTGATTCAATTATACATAGTTAAGTGTAAAGAAACTAAAACTTTCTAAAATAAAATTGACATCCTAATAAAATTTAGATATTATTGAGTTACATGATAGGTAGTACTTAGTTGCTATTTGTCATGGAGTATAATCTACTGTTTTTTATGTAGATATACTTACCGAAACCCCCTGAAATCCCGTCTATATGGCGGGATACTTTGTTTATAAGGACTTTAAGTCATTTGATATATGTATTAGGTACCCAAATAGGTACCCATTTTAATTTAGTTTGTCTATAATATTAATTATTTCATTTAATTGATTCTTAAATAGGTGAGAGTAAGTATTTAATGTCTCATCTATTTTTGTGTGTCCTAAATACTTTGCTACAACATTTATAGTAGCACCACTATTAATTAAAAGTGATGCACAACTATGTCTAAAATCGTGTATTCTAATTTGTTTAACTTCTGCTAACTTACAATCCTTGTTTTTTTCTATGCCTTAACTTTCCGCTTGTAATTGGAACAGTATCTCCAAACAAATACCAGTCATCATTAAATCCATAATGTCTTTTAGAAACTTCATATAATACTTTCATATCTTCCATTAATACTTTTGATATAGGAATATTTCTTATACTAGATTTTGTTTTAGGCGTAGTTACCATATATGGTTTCTTTTCATCACTTTGAGTTGCCACAATATTTTTGTTGACACTTAAATATTGATTTTTAAAATCTATATCTTTCCATGTTAGTCCTCTAAGTTCACATCTACGAAGTCCACAATAATATAATGTTTCAAATAAGGTTTTAAATAAAATATCATCTTCTACTGATATGAATTTTTTGAATTCTTCATAGGTGAAAAATAACAGTTCTTTGTTTTCTTTTTTAGCAATTCTTTTATATTGCTCATAATCTCCCATATAGATTTTGTTATCAATTATCTTTTGAATAGTCGTGTCTTTCCATTTCTTTGGATTTAATAATTTTTCTTCATTAAAGATATTTGATATTTGCTGAAAATTTTTGCCTTCCAAATACGACCTAAATATTCTTTCAATAACAGGTTTAGTTGTTTCATCAACAATAGTTTTCTTATTACCATCTTTCTTATATCCTAGTGGGGCAGTACCTGATAAATGTCCTTGTTTAATTGCTCCAGCTAAACCAACTTTAGTTCTTTCACTTGTTCTTTCAATTTCATTTTGAGATACACTCATCATAATACGAGATACCATTCTACCATTTGAAGTAGTAGTATTAATATCATCATTTACTAAATCTAAATAAGCATTATTTTCTTCAAGAAAAGTTATAATGTTTTCCCAATCAAAGATACTTCTTGTAATTCTATCCTAACATGGTATTTATCTTCTTATTTCTAATATCTTTTTTTAATCTTTCAAATTCAGGTCTATAATTACCTTTTTTAGCACTAATTCCCTCATCAGTATAATAATCTCCAATTTCATAACCTTTAGCTCTATAATAGTCCTCTAATCGCGTTTTTTGCTCCGGTAAACTAAATCCTTCACGAGCTTGATCTTCGGTACTAACTCGCATATAAAGACCAGCTACTTTTTTAACTTCCTTATCAGATAATTCCATAAACTCAACTCCTTTTACAAAAAAAGAGGAGTCAAAAGTATCTAGTAAAGTCTAAATACTACTGACTCTTCAAAATAATTGATATTAAAAATATTTATTTTTTTGTTTTTGTGTTTATATTTCATAGATGTACCTCCATTTCTAGAGCATACCTCTTTCATTGGTTATATATAATATCACTTTTGAAAATAATGTCAATAGTTATAGATTTTTAATAAACTCTTGTAAATCACTAATATTAATATGTTTTTGCAAGTTTTCTACATAAACATCTCTGCCATGATTAAATGCAAGAAATGTAGTACCTTTGATTTTTATCTTATTTGGCTCTATATAATTAATATTTGTTTTCTGAATTTTACGAATAGAACCATTGATAAATGTTGGAGTAGTATTACAAAAATCACAAATAAACTGGATTCTTGTTTTAGGTTCTTCATCAATAGGTATTTCTTTTGTTATAACTTTTAACATAATTCACCATCCTTTCTTTTTGGATGGATGATTTATATATATCTTCCAAGCTCACACGTGGGAGTTCGAGACACAAAAAAATCTATCTTTCGATAGATTTATATATCAAACTCGGTAATTGTTCCGAGCAGAATCCTCAATGGAGCGATAACTTTACTTATATTCGAAAAATTATACTCCCAAAGTTGTTTGATTAAATCAACTAAATAAATTATAGCAGATATAAAATTTATTACAATAGTTTTGAAAGAATATTTCCTAATAATATATTAAAAAAATTAAAAATATGATAAAATCAAATTACAATAGGAGGTGAAATTATGTGGGTTTACATTATCATTGCAATTATCGTTTTAATTATTATTTATGCTTTTGCTTTATATAATAGTTTTGTAAAACTAAATAATAAGGTAAAAGAAGCATTCTCCACTATGGATGTTTATCTTAAGAAAAGATGGGATTTAATTCCTAACATTGTAGAAACTGTAAAAGGATATGCTAAACATGAAAAAGATACTTTAAAAGAAGTTGTAGAACTAAGAAATAGTGCTTATGACAAAATGTCTGATGATGAAAAGATTAAGACAAATGAGCAACTATCTAGTGGTATTAGTAAAATTATGGCTTTAGCAGAAGCATATCCTGATTTGAAAGCTAATGAAAACTTCAAAGATTTAAGTAAAGAGTTATCAAAAGTTGAAGATGATATTGCTAATTCAAGAAAATATTACAATGGTGTTGTTAGAATTTATAATAACAAAGTTGAAATGTTCCCAAGTAATATTTTTGCTGGATTGTTCGGTTACAAATCAAAAGCAATGTTTGAGGCAAGTGAAAACGAAAGAGAAAATGTAAAAGTTGAATTATAATTATGGAGGGGTACAATGAAAAGAATTATTAAGGGTATTTCCTTATTTGCTGTAATTGTACTATCTCTAGTATTTGCTTATCCATCAAATACTTATGCTTTAACAGAACAAACTTCTTTTGTAAATATTAACAATACTCAAAGTTTAGAAGTCGGAAGTTTATCTTTTACTAATATTTCATTTAAAGATTTTTCTTCCATTTCTACCAAAGCATTCGGCTTAGCAGGTATAGTAAGAAATAGCTCAAATAATGAAATTAACTATACTTCTACTGCTTATTATTATGATTCTAATTATAATTTGATTGCTCAAGGATATAATTCGGCAACAGCAATATCAGGATCTAATAGTTTTAGCCAAATGTCTAATTTGAGTATTTTGAATGGACATAGTGTTAATGAGATATATTATTATCGTTTATCAATTGAAACTAATGATAATACAAATTCGTCACTAAATAATACGACAAGTCTAACACCTAGTAAGAACTATCAATATAGTTTTTATGATTATGTTATTGATAAATATGATATTAATATAATTGTTAATGAAAACAATACTTTTGATATAACTGAGACAATTACTGCATATTTTAATATTTCGAAACATGGAATATTTAGAACTATTCCATTAAAGAATACAATCACTAGATTAGATGGTACAACATCAACTAATCGTACTCAAGTAACAAATGTTAGTGTTGATAATGAATATACAACATCAAGAGAAAATGGAAATTATAAATTGAAGATTGGATCAGCTAGTAGAACTTTAACAGGAGAGCAAAAGTATGTAATTAAATATACATACAATTTAGGAAAAGATCCTGGTAAAGATTACGATGAATTATATTACAATATAATTGGAAATGAATGGGATACGGTAATAGGAAATGTAACTTTTTCAATTACTATGCCTAAAGAATTTGATTCAAGTAAATTGGGGTTTTCATCAGGAACAACAGGCTCCACTGATAATAGTAAAGTAAAATATAATGTTAGTGGAAACAAAATTACAGGTAGTTATAATGGTATTTTAGGTGCTGGTGAAGCTCTAACTGTAAGATGTGAACTGCCAGAAGGATATTTTGTTGGAACTGGACTTACTTTTAATTTAATGAATTATATTTTTTATTTGTTTCCTATATTATTTTTAGTTATTGCTTTATTATTGTGGTATAAATATGGACGAGATGATCAAGTTGTAGAAACTGTTGAATT
>CAKPPW010000019.1 GCA_934177995.1 uncultured Bacilli bacterium | reverse complement strand
ACAAAGTAATGAGCAAACTCAAGAGCAGAATTTAGAACAACAAAGTGATAATCAAACTGAAGAACAAAGTTCAGAACAACAAAGTGATAATCAAACTGAAGAACAAAATTTAGGACAACCAAGTGATGAAGAAACGCAAGAACAAAGAACAGAGCAACAAAGTGATGAAAATGATTTTGAAAATTTAATGAATAATTATGAAGAAGATGTTGTTAAAGAAAATGATAATAATGAAAACCAAGGTACACAAAGTCCTAGTGATAAATTAAACGATATTACTACTACAAAAATATATAATGTATTAAAGAAATTAGTTTCATTAAGTTATGATAGATATCAAAAAGGAACTTATAAATACGATAAAAAAGAAATAGTAAAACATTATTTAACTAATCAAAAATTCAAAATCTTGGATGACCTTGTAAGTCCAACATTTAAACCAGATGTTTATGTTTTTGATTTATCACCATCTAATAATGAATCATTAGAGATGTATGTAAATGCGATAAGTAGTGTTGCTATAAAAAATTCATTAATATACTTAACATATAACGATTGTATTTTAAGAAAACTAATAATTAAAAAAGGAAGTTCAAAGCCTATTGATGTCAGTAAAATTGCAACTTCTCAATTACAAAAATATAATAATTTTGATTGTGTTATTTTTAATGAGTATCGTTCATTATATGAGGAATTAAGAGAGATTAAAGATCGGAAAATTTATATTTTCTCTGATTTTGATATTAGTTCAGATATTTCAAAATTATCTCAAGAAAATCAAGATATAGTTTGGTTCTCTACTGAAAAAAGTAATTATGGTTCTTCAATTTATCAAAGTTTTTTCTATAGAGAATATCCTACTTCTTATGCAGGATATTATGTTGAAACTTCTGGAATTGAAGATATTGAAAAATTTATAATGGAAAAAAATAAAGCAAAATATAAAAGGAGGTCTATGTAATGGATAATATCAAGTTTAATAAATTATTAAATGAAAAATATTTTTTGTTGAAAGATATTGCTGAAAAACATAATTATAGTGAAGAATTGTTAGATATGATAACATTTATATATATTAGTTTTTACATGGACTTTGGAAAAAATTGCGATTTTCCTTTATATGATTTGTTTAATAAAGTTAAAATTATTTATGATATTGGAACAGTAAATGAAATAGCGATTAAAAATAATTTTGGTTCAATGCCTAGTGGGAGTGCAGCAGTTACAATTTTTAATCCTAACTTAAAAGTTTTTAAAGACGCAAGTCAAAAACAAAATCCACAAATAATATTATTGGGAACGCATGTTGATGAATATTTAGCAACACCTGCTTTAAAATTAGAAATGCTAGCACATGAAGTACGACATGCTTTAATGGGATATTATAATACAAATATTTTGTTAGATGATAATACTTATTATATGCGAAGCGGATTGCAAGAAACTTATTATTTAAGAAATGATGATTTACAAGAAAAATTCACTTCTAAAAGAACAGGGACTACATTAGATGAAATAACAAACACTTATATTACTGAACTAATAATAAATAGAATAATGTCATTTAAAAAATATAAAATTGACAATAATAATTTAAGATCATATTTGAATTCAATTAAAACAAGTCAGCCTGATGGTAGATATAGATCTATAGGTTATAATTCAGAAGTTAGACTTTTATATCCATTATTATTAAATGAAATGTTCATAAATTTAGTAAATCACCATCAATTTGATGGCAATATAAATTTGGTAAAAGAGTTTATTGAAAGTAATAGTAATACGTGTAGCTATGATGAATTATGTGAATTATTAGATAGTATTTATAATGGAAATGCAAGATATCAACTAGAAGCTAAAAACAATAATTCTGAGTTTATTGGTACACATATTAATAATATAAATAAATTAAAATCAATAATTATAGATATACAAAAAAATATTACAAATGGAAACTTATCAAATAATTTTAGTAATAATCAAAATACTAAACAAGATTCTTCAGTTCATACATTAGTAAAAAAAATAAAATAAAAAAATACCTAATAAACAATAATGCCTACTAGGTATTTTTTCTATTCATTATTAAGTAGAGAATAACAATAATCATAAACTAATAGATTATTATTTATTTCATTGTTAATAACTTTATTTTTAAAATCTATTTCATATATATAAAATATCATTTCAATAGAGAAATGCTTTTTTTCTTTTTCAGTAAGTTCTAAATACTTGGCTGAAAAGAATAATAAATGTTTATATTTACTAAAATTAGTTATTACTTTGGAATAATTAGAATCTAATATACTTAAAACTTGTTTTAATAATATAATCATTTCTCTTACATTAAAATCTACACTAAAATTTTTATTTTCTAATAAATATATTGCTAATCTTACTTTATCAATATCACTTAAATTATCAAATTGATGTATTAAATCAATTACTTTTTTTGTATTACTTTCTAATAACATATTTTTACCTCATTTCCTTTATTTACAATAGTTATAAGCACTAAACTTAATTATTACCCGTGTCTTCACTAAATACATACTACTCTTTGTCTCATACCTCCTGATAGACTACTAGGATACTTATTCTTAAATTCTGCTAAGCCATAACTATCTAAGAGATGATTAACATAACTAATATTATCTTCTGTCTTAATATTTTTAATCTCAAGACCTAAAAGACAATTATCTAAAATAGTTAACCAAGGAAATAGACTATCCTTTTGTAACATATATCCTAGAACAATATTATCCTTA
This sequence comes from uncultured Bacilli bacterium, assembly GCA_934177995.1. Lineage (GTDB taxonomy): Bacteria > Bacillota_I > Bacilli_A > RF39 > UBA660 > Onthousia. The sequence goes on along the minus strand of CAKPPW010000019.1, from coordinate 25,688 downwards.
TTAAACTTAATCTCTCCACTAGACTTATCTTCAAGTTTAGCAAGAATAGAAAGTAGGGTACTTTTTCCACAACCAGAAGGACCAACTATGGAAATAAATTTACCTTCACTAACATTATAAGAAAAATCATCAATCGCTTTAATTTCATCTTTAGTATCTTGGTAATTTTTAACTAGATGTGCTATTTCTAAGATATTGTTATTTGATTTCATATTTTAATTTATCATATGAAACTTTCTTATCAAGTTCGTTAGCATTTTCCATAATCTCTTGTAAGTGATCAAAAGATTCCTTTTTGTATTCTGTTGTCTTTGGCCAAGCATCTATTTTTCTATATCTTTTAACAACATTAGTTATATCTTTTAAAGAAGTATCAGGAAACTGGTCAATTATCGCTTTAGCAACTTCTTCATCGGTAGAATTATGAACAAAATCTAATCCCTTTTGAATAGCATCTCTAAAACTTTTAATTAGCTCATTATTCTTAGTTAGATAACTATCTCTAGCAAAATAAGTAGTATATGGAACAATTCCACCAAGTTCTCCAACAGATGCTACTACATAACCATATCCTTGTTTCTCCACTTGCAAAGCGTTAGGTTCACATAGTGTTATAAAAAGAAAGCACTTATCTTGCTAAAAACCTAAAAATTTGGTATTCTTTAATAAGAATAGGAGGGACCTAAATGTTAGTATATATACTTAATAAAGAAAAACTAACAAGCTTTACCCTACCTTCCATAATATCTGGTAGTTATTGGATAAAAGACAGTAATGAAAAGAATCTAATAAATATAAGTGAAGAAAATGGTAAGTGGAAAGCTTATAGTAACAAAAACGTAAGAATACTAGCTAATAAAGAAACCTTAAGAGAAGTTATACTTAATGAATACCAATTTTTAATTTTACAAATAAAAGATGAAATAGGGTACTATATACTTTATACATCACCAGTTAATGATTTATCTTATAAATATTTAGAAATGGAAAGAGATTGTAATTTTACTATTGGAAGTAGTAGTGACAATGCTTTTAGTTGTAACAATCAGTTAATTTCTCCAAAACAAGTAGAAATAACTTATCAGAATAGAACCTGGTTAATAAAAGATTTAAATAGTGAATACAAAACATTTATCAATAATAAAGCACTTAATGGAATGGTAAGACTTAATCATGGTGATGTAATCTTTATCATGGGAGTAAAAATTATTGTTCTAGGTAATATGCTAATATATAATAATCCCTTAGAAAGTGTTACATATAATAATAATTTACCAGCACACTCTATTGAAAGAGAAGATAATAAAGAGGTAGTAACTACCGATGAAGAAAGAGAAATAGAATTATATAATGAAAATGACTATTTTATTAGATCACCTAGATTTGTCGAAATAGTTGAAAGTGAAGAATTTAAAATAGATGGACCACCTAATTATAATACCCAAGAAGAACAACCCTTTATTTTAACTATTGGTCCGATGATAACGATGGCCTCTACCTCCTTTGTTATGCTTTTAGTTGCTTTTATGTCTATGCAGAATGGTCAAAGAGATATGATGAGTGTCTTACCAACTATTGCTATTTCAATTTCTATGATGGCAGGAACCCTTCTATGGCCCGTTATAAATAGAAAATATACCAAGAAACAACAAGAAAAGAAAAAATTAAAGGCCGAAAAAAAATATAATGAGTATTTAACTAAAAAAGAAGTAGAACTTCAAAACATTTCTACTAAACAAAAACAAATATTACTTTCTAATAATATAAGTCCAATTGAATGTTATCAAATGATTATTAATAAAAGTAGAACTCTTTGGGGAAGAGAATTACATCAGAAAGATTTTTTATCAATAAGACTTGGGATAGGTAGAACTAATCTTGCTATTAAGTTTAATTATCCGACAGAACATTTTACTATTGATGATAATAACTTAGAAGATAAAATGCGTATTCTAGTGGATAAGTATAAATATATAGATGGTGTTCCTATAGTAGAGAACTTAATAGAAAAAAATATAATTGCTATTACAGGAAAATATGAGTATATAAAACCATATACAGATTTATTATTACTCCAAATGATAGCTCTTCATAGTTATTATGACTTAAAACTAGTTATTTTAACTAACGAAGCAAATAAAGATTATTGGTCTAATATTAAATTAATGCCTCATATTTTTAATGATGATAGAACTATGCGTTTTTTTGCTACTAATTCTGATGAAATAAAAGAAGTATCTCTTTACTTACAAAGAATAATAACAGCAAGAGAAAAACAAGTTGAAAAGATTAAAGATAGTAGAGACAGTTTATATAAAAACTTTTCAACTTACTATATGATTATTACGGATGATTATAAACTGGCTAAAAGTTATCCTTTGATTGATGAAATATTAGAGATGGATGGTAATTTAGGCTTCAGTTTATTAATGTTACATCCTTCTCTTGCCAATCTTCCTACTGCTACTAAAGCTTTCATTGGCATAAATGATACGCAAAGTGGTGGTATATTTGAAAATGAACTAGTAGAAGAAACTCAAAAACAGTTTACCATTGAACCAGTAGATAAATTAGATTTAGCTTATTGTTCAGTTAGACTTTTAAATATTCCTATTGAAAATAAAGAAAATGATTTTGTTTTACCTAAGTCAATTGGTTTTCTTGAAATGTATGATGTATCAAGAATAGAACAATTAAATCCTATTGAGCGATGGAAAGTTAATAATCCAATAAATAGTTTAGCCGTTCCAATTGGAATCAGTACTGATGGTAAGAAGTTTAAATTAGATTTACATGAAAAAGAAGAAGGACCACATGGTCTAATAGCTGGTATGACAGGGTCTGGTAAATCAGAATTTATTATTACTTATATTCTATCAATGGCTATTAACTTCCATCCAGATGAAGTACAGTTTGTTTTAATAGACTATAAAGGTGGTGGATTAGTTGGAGCTTTTGAAAATAAAGAACAAGAAATAGTTTTACCACATTTAGCAGGAACAATAACTAACCTTGAAACAGCCGACATTAATAGAGCTTTGGCATCTATTGAAAGTGAACTTAAAAGAAGACAAAAATTATTTAATGAAGCAAGAGAAGAACTAGGAGAAGGAACTATTGATATCTATAAGTATCAAAAGTATTATCGTGAAGGATTATTAAAAACTGCTGTATCGCATTTGTTCATTATATCAGATGAGTTTGCAGAGTTAAAAAGTCAACAACCAGAGTTTATGGACCAGTTAATATCAACTGCTCGTATTGGACGTTCCTTAGGAGTACACTTAATACTAGCTACCCAAAAACCTAGTGGAGTAGTAAATGATCAAATATGGTCTAACTCTAGATTTAGAGTTTGTCTAAAGGTACAAGAAGCATCTGATTCTAATGAAGTTATTAAAAGACCAGATGCTGCTGCTATTAAAGAGACAGGTAGATTCTATTTACAAGTAGGTTATGATGAGTTATTTGCTTTAGGACAAGCTGCTTGGGCAGGAGCTCCTTATATTCCCCAAGATAAAGTTTATCATCAAAAAGATGATTCAATTGTCTTTATAAACGATGTAGGTGAAAGTATAAAAACAATTGACAGTCCTAAAAAGAACATTCAAGTAATGGGTGAACAATTACCTAACATAGTAAAATATTTATCTTTATTAGCCCAAAAGAATTCTATTTCTGTTAAACAATTATGGTTACCTAAACTACCAGCTATTATCTATGTTGATGACTTAAAGAAAAAATATAACTTTAAAAGGAAACCATTTAATATTCAAATAATATTAGGGGAATATGATAATCCTGCTAGTCAAAGTCAAGGATTATTAACAATTGATTTAGCTAGTAAAGGTAACACTGTAATTTATAGTATGAATGAGAAAAATACAATTACTAATACTATTTTATATTCATTAATAACAAACTATACAACTGAGGAAGTTAATATTTATACACTAGACTTTGATAATGAAACATTAAAAATTTATGAAGATGCCCCACAAGTTGGAGATGTTATCTTTGCAAGTGAAGAAGAAAAGGTTGATAAACTATTAAAACTACTTACTAATGAAATAGAAAGAAGAAAAAAATTACTACAAGAATATAATGGTAGTTATGAATTTTATTGTACTCATTCAGGAACTACTATGCCAGCAATAGTCTTCTTACTATCTGGTTATGAAAACTTTAAAGAAGCTTATGAAGACTATGATAGTATTGTAAATAAAATATCAAGAGATGGTTCTAAATATGGAATATATACTATTATAACGGCTATAAGTGATAGAGCTTTAAGATTAAATATGAGAGCTAATTTCCCTGTTATCATACCTTTAAAACTTTCTGCTCAAATAGATTATAATATGTTACTTGGTAAAAAAGTTCCAATGTTAGCAGATATTAATAATAGAGGGGTTGCTTTAATAGAGGAAGAACCTTATGAATTTCAAACTGCTTCAATTTGTCCAAAAGAACAATTAAGTGAATATATTAAAAAAGTAGTAATTAGTTTAAATGAACAAATTATTAGTAAAGCTAAAAGAGTACCAGTACTTCCAAACATAGTAACTATAAAAGATGTAGTAAGTAAACTAAATAATATTACTAGTATACCAGTTGGTATAGTAGAAGAAACTCTTGATATAGCTACTTATAACTTTAAGAAGAATTTAATTCATTTAATTAATTCTGAAGATATGAATATGCTGGCTAAATTTACTAGAATTTTAGTAAATGAAATTAGTAGTTTGGATAATATAGAAGTAGTAGTTATAGATCTAAAAGGCTTTTATGATTTAAATACTTTTACTAATTGTATATATCATAATGAAACAAATGATTCATTTAAGTTTATGAGTGATAAAATCTTTGAAAGTAATAGAACAAAAGAATTAATAGTATTTGTTATAGGTATTGAGAAAATGATTAATACTCTTGATATAACAACTAAAAATAGTCTATTACAAATCTTTAGTAAAATATCAGAGTTAAAGAATGTCTCTATTGTATTAGTAGGTAGAATAATAGATATTAAGACTTATGCTTATGAAAATTGGTTTAGACAATTTACTGTTTTAGATGGTGGTATCTATATAGGTAGAGGGCTAAATAATAGTACTATTCATAGTATCAGTACACCATTAAGAGTATTAAGTAGTCAAATACCTGCTAATTTTGGTTATGTAATTGATAATGGAATTGCTACTAGAATTAAGATATTAGAAGGTGATAAGTAATGGATAATAAAGTATTAGTAACCATAATAGTACCACTAATTGAAAAAAAGTATGAAGTGTTTTTACCTGCTAACAAAAAAATAGGAGAAATTGTTACTCTTCTTTCTAAAGGATTAGTAGAAGTATCTAATGGATATTATATTATAACTAATAAAGAAAGATTATATAATAGATTAAATGGTAAGGAATATAATAATAATCAAATATTAAAAAATACAGACATTAGACATGGGACTTGGTTGGTATTTATGTAAAAGACTGTAAAGAAGATTGATTAATAATATATTCTATGTTAGATTATATATAGAAAGGTAGGAGGTGAACTTATGAACGGATTAGGAGATACAATTCATTTTGATCAAGCATCATTACAAAAGGTTATTTCTCTATTAAGTGAAACAAGAGATGGGATGACTAAAGTTAAAGAAGAGTTAATTCAGTACAATGAAACTAATTTAAAGAAATATTGGAGAACAGCTGGAAGTGCCATAGCACAATCTAGATTAGAAAATTTTATCAATGGTGATATTGAAAGTTTTATCATGTATATTTCTGCTAGAATTCAAAATCTAGAAGAATCTGTTCCATATGTAAATCAAATTGATCAAGCTTAGAAGGAGGGAGAACAATGGATAGTAAACAAGCATCAAAAACAGCAATATTAGAAGGTATTGATTACTTAAAGTCACAATTTACAAATCGTATGAATGAGCAAATAATGCAAGTAAATCAAGCTTATACTAGCTTAAGTGGTGGAGCTTTAACTAGTGCAGATATTGATTCAATTGTTAATGATATAAAATCAAGAATTAATAAATTACAACAAGATTTTGAGAATGTTGAAGCAAATATTAGAAGAGATTTAAATACTTCTGCTGATACAATTGAATCAGGTAATACTAATATTAAAGATATATTAAATCAAGGATAAGAATTAACAATACTGTTGAGTATTGTTTTTTCAGATAGGAGGAGTTATGGTATCACAAGCTGAAGTGGATGAAGCAAAAAATGCTCTTTTAGAAGCTCAACAAAGTTTACCAGAAACTGGTCAATTTACTAGTGCAATTGCTTCTTTAAGAGAAATATTAGGATTAGTTAACGAAGTTTGGGATAGTGAAGGTGGACATGCTGAACAGGCTAAGTTAGCTGAATGTATAAATGAATTAGAAGGTTATAGTGATATAGAAAGTCAACTAAGTACAGTTAAGTCTGCTACTGTATATATAAGTCAAGGAAACTATAGAGAATACTTAGGAAGAAGCAAGGAGGTTAGATAATGGCTACTGTAAGAACAAGTGGGATATTAGGACTATCAAGAGAAGTTAGAAGTGTTGTTAGTATTTTAAGAACAACTGCTGCAAAAACTAGTTCAAATTGTAGTAATATAGTAAAATGTGCTGCTACGTTAGATGGTTATAATAATCAAATAGTAGCAGGTTCCGTTGTTAATACAAGAGAATATGATGGAGAATATATTAGTACTTATAAGGAGTATAAAAAATGGATTATTACTACTAATGATATTGCCTCTACTGCCAATACACTAGCTTCTCTTTCTGAAGAGGTATGTGATACAGTAGAAAAAATATTTGCTGAAGCAACTAATATGGATGAAATAGCTGTGGCCTTAGAACAATATATATCTTCAGTTGAAGCAACTTTAGGTGATAATATCAGTGAAACTGCTTTAGCAACTGCTTTTGGAGCTATAGGTATGAAAGGTATCACAAAAGCTAATGTAGCTACTAGTGGAGAAGATGTTAAAAAACGTAATTTTATTGATTTCGATAAATTTATGAAGGATTCAAATCTAAGTAGTAGTAAACTAACCTTTGAAAAACAAGAGGATGGTAGTTATTTAATAAAAAAAGATGGACAATCAACTGGTTATTATACAACTGGTTTAGCAGCAGCTTTCTATATGAAAACTTTGAAAAGAACAGTTGAAACAGAAAATGTCACTATTGCTACTGTTCCAACAAGAGAACAAATGGAACAACAGAAAAAAGAAAGTTTGGATAATACTAGTGATGTTTTAGAACCTGAAGAAGTCGAGTCAGAAGATAACACTAGTACAAATAACTATAAAGATAGTGATAATGATTTTATCCAGTATTTTGATGATGAATCAAATAGTAATGATAATTTAACCTTGTTATCTAAAGCTTCTACTGGTTCTGATGAGTATTCTATAGCTTTATTTAATAAAGGCAAATATACTATTCCAGAGGGTAAAAGCTTATATATTGATAATAAAAAAGTAGCAACTTCTGGAGATGTTTTAAACTATGATGATAGTACAAATAGATATAATATTTTAACATCAGAGGGAACAAAAAAGAGTCTTTCAAGCTATACTGTTGATAAATTAGCAACTGCTAAAATAGAAGATACATCAAAAAATTTATTGAACTAAAATAGATGATAATATTTCATCTTTTTTCATATAGTTAAGTATGAGTGAAAGTAAAATTATTTTAAAAGTAGCACTTGTTTTTAATAAGAAACTTTATGAGGAAAATCAAATTACTTATCGAACATATAAATTTACAGAAAATAATATATTGAAAGAATTAGGTGATTTGTATTAATCTATTAAATGTTAGAAGTATGTTAAATAAAGGCCTAGCTATTACTAATATAAAATTAAGAGTGGTTATTTATGCTAGAGTATCTACTGATCATTTAGAACAAAAAAACTCATTAAATAATCAGGTAGAATATTTTAAGCAGTTTATAAAAAGTCAACGTGATTGGCAGTATATAGATTCCTATATAGATGATGGTATAACTGGTACAAATGATATAAAAAGAGAACAGTTCATGAAAATGATAAATGATTCAAAGAGTGATAAATTTGATTTAATAATTACTAAAGAGATATCAAGGTTTTCAAGAAATACATTAGATAGTATTAAATATACAAGAGAGTTATTAAATAATGGAGTAGCTGTTTTTTTTGTGAATGATAATATTAATACTATATTTCCAGATGCTGAACTAAGACTTACAATAATGGCTTCTCTAGCTCAGGATGAGGTAAGACGTCTATCAGAGAGAGTAAGATTTGGTATGAATAGAGCAATAGAAAAGAGGATAATTCTTGGAAATAACTTATTATATGGATATAAAAAAGATAGGAAAAGTAAAAAACTAGTTATAGTAGAAGAAGAAGCTAGAATAGTGGAAAGTATTTATAGAAAGTATGCTATAGATAAATTATCTATTTCTAAAATAGTAAAAGAACTAAATAGTAAGAATATAAAAACTAGTATGGGAAATAAATTTTCTATATCGACAGTCTCTAGAATGATTGCAAATCCTAAATATAAAGGCTATTACTGTGGAAGAAAAACAAGAGTAGTTGATTATATGACTAAGAAAGTAAAGTATCTAACAAAAGATGAATGGTATCTTTGTAAAGATATAGATTCTATCCCTCCAATAGTAACAGAAGAGCTTTGGTTACTTGCTAATAATAGACTATCTAAAAGAAAAAAACAGTATAAGAAGACCACTAATAATAAAGAGTTATATCTATATAGTAATAAAATATATTGCTCTAATGATAAAAGTTTATTTTATCGAAGATATTTTAAAAAAGATAAAAGTGATGCTACCTGGGTATGTTCTACTTATTTAAAAGAGGGTAAGGTAAAATGTGATTCACCTAACATTAGAGAGAGTGAACTTAATTATATATTTGATAATATAATTGAAAAAATTAATATAGATAAAGAAAAAATTATTAATATTTTAATTAGTAATTATAAAAAAGTTAACTTGAATGTATTAGTTGATACTGAAATGAAAAAAATTATAGAAAAAAAGGATAAAGTATTAGAATTGTTTTTAGAAAAAATAATATCTAAAGAAGAATTATCTACCAAAATTAATATTTATAATAAAAAAATTGATTTTTTACTAAAGCAAAAAGATAAAAAAAATTATGCTAATATAAGTAAACAATTGTCAGAAAAAATTACCGTAGAGGAGGTTAGAAAAATTGTTGTTCTTAATATTTTAGATCATATTGATATATCGAGAAAAGATGGTTATACGGTATTGGAGATTTATCTTTTTATAAATAATAATAACTTTTTAGATAATTTGAAAAGTAAAAGAGAAGAAAAAAATAAAGTTACTTATATTTTAAAGTATCATTTGCTTGACTTTCATTCCTAATAATGATATAATATGCAGCAAATAAGGGGGCAAGTTATGGAAAATTATATTAGATACTTTATCAAGGTGCTAATTATTTTGTTCTTATTAGCTTTAACTGTTTTGTTTGTAGTTTTAGTAAGAGATAATACTAAACTAACTAAAGATACTTTGAAAAACATTAATATAACTGATGAAAAGAAAAATAAAAATAATAATGTGACAAATGAGACTGAAGAGACAACTGTGAATAGTAGTAATAGTGACATTAATTCACACTCTAGCAGTAAACAAAATGATGATATGAAAGAAGTAACTTATGATAAAGTTGAACAAAAAGCAAATACCAATATTGAAAATAATGAATCACAAGTAAAGAATACTACTAATACTTCTACCGAATCTAAAGATATAGATTTTTCACTTAATTTTTATAATAAAACGTTAGTAGTTGGTAAAACTGCTAAAATAGTTGTTGATAGTAGCAGTAATGGTTTAAGTATTAAATACAAGTCTTTTAAAACGGATATAGCGACTGTTTCAGAATCGGGAGTTATAAAGGCATTAAAACAAGGCTCTACATATATAGAAGTTAATGCTAATCAAAAAATTTCTAAAGTTATAGAACTAATTGTTATTGATAAGAATACTCAAGTTGGAACAAGTTCAAATACAAATAAGAATAATCAGACTACTACAAGTTCAAATACAAATAATAATAATCAGACTACTACAAGTTCGAGTACAAATAAGAACAATCAGACTACTACAAGTTCAAATACAAGTAAGAATAATCAGACTACTACAAGTTCTAATACAAGCAAGAATAACCAAACTACTACAAGTTCAAATAAAAACAATCAACCAACAAATGACAATAATGTTAAAAATGGTTGGTATAATATTAATGGAAAAAAATATTACTACAAGGCTGGGGTAAAATTAACAAATTGTTATGTTAATTACATTTATTTAGATAATAATGGAGTGGCTCAGGCAAAGATTGGAAATTTTAGTGCTACATTGTATGGTGCTCTTGCTTGGACTAATAGAAAAGTTAATATAAGACAGAACCCAACAACCAACAGTAAACTATTAGGGAGCATTCCACCAGGGACCAAATTAACAATTTTGTCTAGCGATAATTCTACTACTAAGTATATTAAAATTAATTATAATGGAACAATTGGGTATGTATATTCTGATTTTTTATTAATTAATCTACCAGATGTTATGCCTGATATTGTATATTCCATCTCTAATGCAGACAAATCTATTTATAAAGCTGCTAATATGTCTATTAGTGACGTAACTGGTAAAAATCTTTATGGTTTTAGTAAAAAATATAATGCTAAAATAGGAAAGTCTACATATTATGCACCACTTCTTTATCCAGTTGCTAAACAATTGCAAGGTGCTTACAATGTTGCTAAAAATGCTGGCTATAACTTAAAAATATATGATACCTATCGTCCTAATGATGTTACTAAATATGTTAATAATAAATTTAGAAGTTTATATGGTTCTAATAATAGCGTGAGAAAAATGATTGATTACGATAAAAATGGTAATTATTGGGGACCAGGGTGGTTTTTAGCTAATAATGTCTCAACTCATAATAAAGGTATTGCACTTGATCTTGCTTTAACAGATAAAAATAATAATGAATTAAGAGCACAGACAGAAATGCATACTCTTGATACAAGATCAATTGTAAAATACAATAATTCTGTGGCTAATAAATTAAGAAATATTATGACATCGCAAGGATTCGAAACACTTGAATCAGAATGGTGGCATTTTCAAGAAAATAATTATAATTCTAGTCCCGTTAACACTTTCCATTTGAGATAAAAAGAACATTATTTGTTCTTTTTTAGTATACTTATACTAACTAGACAGTGAAAAAACAACTACGAATACATGTCAACTAAGCTCAATATGTATAGTTATGGATAACTAACAGATGTTATAATAGCAGAAATTAATTTATTGACATAGCTTTCTTTTTGTTACCCTATCATCAAATAGGGTAACAAAATCACCTTGTCCACCAATAAATGCCGAACTCATCGCTGCAAAAGCAATAGAAGTATCTATATTAACATCTTTCTTAGGATCTATATTATGTTCTTTTAAAGCCCATTCAAAGGTCATTTCTGGCATACCACCTGCACGACCACCAATTACATCTTTTCCTTTTAAGTCATCAAGGGTAAAGTTATCAATTTTCTTTCTTGAGACAAGGAAAGAGCCATCTTTTTGAGTTAATTGAGCGAAAGTCTTTAGATAATCTTTTTCACCACCATTATAAACATAGATAGTAGTTTCACTACCAGCAAATCCAATATCAGCATCTCCTGATAAAATAGCAGCACTAACTTTATCAGCTCCTGGAGTTAAAATGAGATTAAGATTAATTCCATTATCTTTAAAGTAACCCTTTTCTATAGCCACATACATAGGAGCATAAAAGATAGAGTGAGTAACTTCTGCTAAAGTAACATCGGTATATTCCTTCTTCTCATCTTTCTTCTTATTGAAATTAAATAATACTGAACAAGCTAAGACAAAGATAATTAGAATAGAACCGATATATACAATATTTTTTTTCAAACTAAATCCTCCTTTCAGTTCAAAGTATTATATGTATATTTGTTTTTGTTGTTCCTTTAAATGAATTTAGTTATAATAGATTTAGGAGTTGATAAGTATGGTATATGAAGAGTTGAAAAGTAAGTTTGAAGAGTTAAGTGACGATGATAAAAATGCTTTATTAATATATAAATCAAGATTAGGTAGAGCGATTAACTCACTAGATATAGAAGAAAAAGAAGTAGTAGATGTATATAATAAATATAAAAGATTATTAAGTAATCCTGCTAATATGTTTATGTCCTTTACTGTTTTTAAAGATGTGTCCTTTTCCTCACTTGATAGTTTTAAAGAAAGCCTTATAAATATTAAAAAGAAGGTGATGAATATTAATTTAACCTTAGATGAAGATACTACTGTTTATCGTGCTTTTTCTCTAAGTGATGATAGTGAAGAAGAATTATTATCAAAAAGTGAATTAATATCTACTAGTTTAGATATTGATACTTGTGATGACTTTCTAGTAGCAGGTAACAGTAGACACTATCTATATCAAATAAATTTAAAGAAAGGTTCAAAAGTAGCTATTTGTCCATATGCTATTTTACTAGATGCTAAAAGTGATAGATTAATACTATCAAAAAGTCATGATCAAGAAGAAATACTTTTAAATAGGGAAAACTACTCATTTGATATAGTAAAAACTACTACTAAAGAACTAGATAATAATGAAAAATTAGTAATAAGAGTACTGGATTCAGAAATATTAGAAAAAACTAATACGAAGAAAGTTTAAATTTTTAAAAAGCTATTGTTTTATCAAAAGATATCCTTATATAATACTTTTAGAGGTGATAGAAATATGAATATAGAAGTATTAGAATATTTAATGAGAAGAAGAAAAATTAAGAGTTATTATCAACTTGCTAAAGATGCTTGTTTTCCTTATACCACATTATTGGATTTAGCTCATAATAAGAGTAATAACCTAACTAATATCAAAACTTTGGCAGATTATTTTGATATAGACTATAGATTTTTACTTGAAGGTACTACTTATTGTACATTAGTAGATGAAAAAAATAGAGTAAAAACCTTTCTTCCTTTAGATAATTTAGAAAGAAGTAATGTTTTTGCTACTGTTTTAATGGGAAATTACTAAAATGAGGTGTAATCTTCTTTTTTTTATGATAGAATATGGTATGGAGTTGATAACATGGGATTTTTTGACAAGATAAAACAAAAATTTAAAAAAGAAGAAGTAAAGAATGAAAAGACAGTAGAAGAGAAAAAAGAAGTATATGATAAAGGATTAAGTAAGAGTAGAAAACAAGTGACATCACTTCTTTCTGATTTAACACATAGATATACAAAGATTAATGAAGAGTATTTTAATGAACTGGAAGAAATATTGATAATGGCTGATATTGGTGTTAATACTGTTATGAAGTTTGTAGATAGACTTAAAGAAAGAGTTAATCATGATAAGATCACTGATCCAGAAGAATTAAAAGAAATGATAGTAGATGAGTTATTTATCATTTATGTTGATGGAGAAGTATTAACTACTAAACTAGAAACTAGAGAAGAAGGACCTACTGTCTATTTATTTGTTGGTGTTAATGGAGTAGGTAAGACTACTACTATTGCTAAACTTGCTAATAGATTTGTAAAAGATGGTAAGAAAGTATTATTAGTAGCAGGAGATACTTTTAGAGCCGGAGCTTATCAACAATTAAAAGAGTGGAGTGAAAGAACAGGGGCATACTTCTATGGAAGAGAAGGAGCAACTGATCCGTCTAGTGTTATTTATGAAGGCTGTGAACTAGCTTTAAAGGAAAACTATGATTATGTCTTTATTGATACAGCAGGACGTTTACAAAATAAAGCTAATTTAATGAAAGAATTAGAAAAAATGAATAGAGTTATTAATAAACTAATACCAAATTCTCCAACAGAAACATTACTAGTTCTTGATGCTTCTACTGGTCAAAATGGTATTAAACAAGCAATATCTTTTAAAGAAATAACTAATATCACTGGTATTGTCCTTACTAAAATGGATGGAACTGCTAAAGGGGGAATTGTACTAGCTATTAAAGAAGAAGTAGGAGTTCCTGTTAAGTTTATCGGTTTTGGTGAGCGAGCAGAAGATTTACAAGAGTTTGATATTGAACAGTATATTTATGGATTATTTAAAGATTTTATGGAGGAAAAATGAAAAAGAGTATTACAAAGATAAATCCTAAAGCGATGAAAAAGAAAAAAGATAATACAATGTTATTTCTTACTATACAGTTTATTCTTACTATATTATTAGTAGTAATTGGAATATTATCATTTATTTATAAAGATTTATTTTTCTATTTTAAATTACTACTTGGTATAACTATTATAGATATGGGTATTAATAATCAACTAATTTATAAAAGACTATATGCTACTTATGTTTATCTAGGAGTAGGTGTTATTATTTTATTAGTAACTTTCTTTGGAGTATAATATGGAAGAACTGTTATATTATACAATGCTATTTGATTTATATGGTGAATTATTAACTAGTAAACAACAAGATTATTTTAAGGAATATTACTTTAATAATTTATCATTATCAGAAATAGCAGAAAATTATGAGATAACTAGAAATGCTGTTCATAATCAGTTAAGAGAAGCCAAAGAAAAATTAGAATACTATGATAAAGTCTTAAAATTATCTATTAAGCAAAGAAAAGTAAAAGAAATATGTGATAGGATAAATGATAGTGATTTAAAAAAAGATCTAAAAGACATATTTGATTTATAATTCTTTGCTTTTTCTTTAAATATATAGTAAAATTAAGAAAGTTTGGGAGGGATTATATGTTACAAGTAAATAATGTTAGTTTAAGATTTGGAAAAAGAACTTTATTTGAAAATGTTAACTTAAAATTTGTAGATGGAGCTTGTTATGGATTAATTGGGGCTAATGGAGCAGGAAAAAGTACTTTTCTAAAATTATTAACTGGAGAATTAGAAACTACTACTGGTGATATTGTTACTGGAAAAAATGAAAGAATATCTGTTTTAAAACAGGATCACTATCAGTTTGATGATATGCGTGTTTTAGATGTAGTTATTATGGGAAATGATAAACTATATAAAGTAATGAAAGAAAAAGAAGAATTATATTCTCATACGGAGTTTACAGAAGAAGATGGCTATCGTTTAGCAGACTTAGAAGCTGAATTTTTAGATATGGATGGTTGGAATGCTGAAAATGATGCAGCTATTTTACTAAATAATTTGGGTATAAAAGATGAATATTATGATAAAAAAATGAGTGAAATACCAGTTAAACTAAGAGTAAAAGTATTACTCGCTTCTGCTCTTTTTGGAAATCCTGATATCTTATTATTAGATGAGCCTACTAACAGTTTGGATTTAGATGCTATTAACTGGTTAGAAGAGTTCTTAATAAACTTTCCTAACACTGTAATAGTAGTTAGTCATGATAGATATTTCCTAAATAAAGTATGTACGCATATTGTTGATATTGATTTTGGTAAGATGAAAATGTATATTGGTAACTATGACTTTTGGTATCAATCAAGTGAGTTAGCTCTTAAACAAATGAAAGAGTCTAATAAGAAAAAAGAAGAAAAGATTAAAGAATTACAAGACTTTATTGCTAGATTTTCTGCTAATGCTTCTAAGAGTAAACAAGCAACATCAAGAAAAAAGATGCTAGAGAAAATTGAATTAGACGAGATTGTACCATCTTCTAGAAAATATCCTTTTATTGAGTTTAAAATAACTAAACAAATAGGTAAAGAAATACTAAAAGTAGAAAACTTAATCAAAGAAGTGGATGGCGTAAAAGTCTTAAATAAAATATCATTTACTGTGTTAAAAGGTGATAAGATAGCTATTGTTTCTAATAATGATTTGGCAAAGACAACATTATTTAATATTCTAGCAGGAAAAGAAAAGTTTGATAAGGGACAAGTTCTATTTGGAAAGACTATCTCTCCAGCTTATCTTCCACAGGATAATAGTTCTTATTTTGAAAAAGATGAAAGCATTCTTGAATGGATTAAACAATATAAAAAAGTAGATGATGATACTGAATTAAGAGGCTTCTTAGGAAGAATGTTATTTTCAAAAGAAGATGTATTTAAAAAAGTAAATGTTTTGTCAGGTGGGGAAAAAGCAAGATGTATGCTTAGTAAAATGATGTTAGAAGAACCAAACTTCTTAATATTAGATGAACCTACTAACCATCTAGATCTAGAAAGTATTACTTCCTTAAATAAAGGATTAGAAAACTTTGAAGGTGAGTTAATCTTGACCTCTCGTGACCATGAACTTAATCAGACAGTATGTAATAGAATTATAGAGATTAAAGATGATGGAACTATAATTGATAGAAGACTAACCTTTGATGAATATTTTAACCAGTAGTTTACATTAAAAGACAACTATAATTAGATAAAAAGTTGTCTTTTTTTTATTCATAGATTATTATTAAACTAGGAGATGAAAATATGGAAAAGAAGAATAATGTAGTTGTTATCTTTCTTATAGTAGTAATCGTTTTATTGCTAAGTTATATAGTAGGCTATACAAGCTTTTTTAAGGTTACTAATAAGAATGAAACAGTAACTAGTGATAAGAAAAACGTTGATTCTGATAGTAAAAATACATCAACTACTAAAGAGGAAACATTAGATATTAATAGTAGTTTAGTACAAGGATTATATAATAAAGTAGTACTAACTGGAGATACTTTTTATAAATATTGGTTCTATAATAATTCTAATAATTATCAAGTAAGTAGTGCTGATGAGTCTAGTAAGTTGGCTTTAGTCTATCATAACTTAAAAAAGTCTGATTTTTCTATTATTCAAGATGCAACAAATATAAAAAAAACTATCAGTTTAAATGATAGTAATTACACATTACAAGAAAGTAGTTCTACTGGTTTTATTCCATATGAAAGAGTAGAACAGACTTATAAAGAATTATTTGGTAGTAGTGATACTCTAAACAAGAGTGAACCTATGCGTGTAGGACCCTATATAACAGAATATTATGTCTATGATGCAAGTGTTAATGGTTATGTAGATTATTTAACTGAAGGTGGTGGAGCTACTGGTAGTTTCTATCATGGAACACTTACTAAAGCAGTTAGAACAGGCGATACTATTGTAATAACTGAGAAAGCAGATTTTTCAGAAAATGATGATGGGGCTGGAAAAATAACTTCTACAGAAAATTATGAATATACTTTTAAATTATCTGATGATACATATTCATTTGTATCAAGAATAAAATTATAGGATTTAATAATTAGTAGAAATTAAAAAGAATAACTGATTTTTCGGTTATTCTTTTACTGTTAGAGCACCTTTTGGACAACGGTTTCCCCAAGTATCTAGTATTTTTCCATTCTTCTTTACTATAATTATTTCACAGTGATTAGGGCATCCCTTACAAGTGATACCACTGGTTTCAAACTTAGCATCCCGTACTTTAAAATTAAATTTCTTCTTTATACCACTTTTCTTGGCAAGAATAGCACTACCTAAAGCTCCCATTAAATGGCCATTATCATCAACAATTATATCTTCCTTTAATAAATCTTCAAAAGCTTTCTTTACACCAATATTTTTACTAACTCCACCTTGGAAGATAATAGGACCTTCTATTTTTTTACCCTTTGCTACATTATTTAAATAATTACTTGCGACACTGTAACAAAGACCAGCGATTATATCATTCTTTTGATAACCCATTTGTAATTTGTGAACTAAGTCACTTTCGGCAAAGACAGTACATCTTGCTGCAATACTAGTTGGATTCTTACTAGTAAGAGCGATTGTTCCAAAGTCTTTAACGTCAAGCCCTAATCTTTTAGCTTGACTAGATAAGAAACTACCAGTACCAGCAGCACATAAAGTATTCATAGCATAATCAGTAACTATCTTATTATCTAATAGAATTATCTTAGAATCTTGTCCACCTATTTCTAGAATAGTTCTAATATCAGGATACTTAGATAAAGTACCAATAGCATGAGCGGTTATTTCATTTTTAATACTAACTGCTTCTAGCATTGTACCAATTAACTTTCTAGCAGAACCAGTAGTTCCAACCCCTAGTATTTTTATATCTTTACAATCTTTTTCTAACTCTTTTAAAACCTTCTTAACTGCTTTAACTGGATCACCTTCGGTCCATAAATAACTACTAGCTACTATATTGTTATCTTCGTCAATTACCACTCCTTTGGTAGAAATAGAACCAATATCAATACCTAAATAACCAGTCATTATTATCCCTCCCTCTTAAAATTTAATAAATCATAGAAAGCTTCTAATCTAGTCTTTATTCCATCTAGACCACTTTGTTCATCAAAAGAGAAAAAAGTAATAGGAATATTTAAATCTTTAGCTTCCTTAATCATAATTGGAATAGCTCCTATTTCTGGAGTACATCCTGTTGGTTTAGTATGAATGACACCATCAAAGTGATGTCTTTTTAAATAATTAATTCTATAGACATTATCAAGTCCATCTGCTCCTAAAGTATATTTACAGTACTTTCTAATTCTAAACTTCATGAAGGGAAGTAAAAACTTTTTTTGCCAAAGTAGGTAACTAACATTAGTAAATCTTTTAATCTCCATGTGGTAACTTGCTAAAGTCTTTTCTAGTTCATAGTTAGAGTAAGGTTCCATAGCCGTATAAAGTTCGCCAATAATACCTACTTTCAAACAGTTCTTTGGTTTATTAATGGGAATAGTTTTTAAATATCTTAGAGAATCTTTATATATCTTTCTAAGAGCAAATATACCTTTAGCATTATTACATTCACTAATAAATCTATTCTTTAATCTTAGAAAAGAACCTTTATTTTTCTCAAAACCAATTCTCTTTCTAATTTCTATATCTAATTTATCTAAATAATTAATATATAAAAGAGCGGATATTCCTTCATGAATAAATTCTCGTTTAGTAAGAGTAGGATTTAACTTCTTGAAGATAGCAAATACCTCCTTAAAGTTTAAACTATCGCCACCAATTATTTGGATAAATTCAAAATTGTATCCTAAATCTTTTAAGATAGTTTCTTGTACTTCCGCATAATATCTATATCTGCATCCTCCTCCTGCTTGTAATAAGACATTAGCTCCCATATCAAGGGCTTCTATAAAGTTACCTAAATTATATTTAAAAGGTATACATACAGAATCAGGTGAATACTTACTACCTAAATCAATAGTCTTTCTAGTAATAGGTGGTGTCTCAATTACTTCTAAGTTAGTAACTTTTCTTAAAAACTTACCAATCGGATTTTTATAATCACCTAGTTGAGGAAAAGCAAGTACTTTTTTCAAAGATGAATACCTCCTTTCAACATATCTATAAAGCTTTCTAATCTAGTAATAATAGCAATATCACTGTTAATCTCTTCAAAAGTAAGTAAGAGTACTTTACTATTACCTTTCTTTCTTATAATCATTTCATTAGTTAAAGAGTCAGGTCCACAAGGAAAAGCTGATATTAAAATAACTCCATCAACCTTATCTTTATAATAAGAGAAAGCTCCTAATAATTCTTTATTCATTGTCCAGTGAACAGTCTTAGAAATTCTTTTACATTCATCTTCAATTATATTTCTATCTATTTCGTGACTATAAATTATTTCTATATCATTTTCTTTTAAATATTTAGTAACACTACCACCGATTAGAGAATCTAATAAGTTATAACTGTGCCCTAATAAAAGAACCTTTTTCTTCTTAGACCTAAGTTTCTCTAGTCCACTTTTTTTAAGCTTATCAAGATATAATTTTTCCTTTTCTTTAGCAATTAAGTAAGCATTATTAGATTCAAAATAACTAAAGCCAAGTTCTTTTCCTAATAAAATAAAAGCTTTCTTCTCACTATTATGGTGTTCTACATCAACATTATAGTTTAGTATCTTCTTATTAAATAATACTCTTACTAAATCATACAAAGCATTAAAATTAGTACATACTTGTTCATTCTTCTTTAAAGAGTAGATTCTTGGAATAAAGATAGTATCACACTTGTCTTTAATCTCATCTATTTGTCCTAAGAATATTTTCATGGATAAACAGGCTTCATCTAAAGCAATGTTTTTTCCTCTTTCTAATGTCTTGTAAGTAGTATTATCACTGACTATATAAGGTATTTCTAATACATCAAAAAAACTTTTCCATAATACACCATAGCGGTAGTATAAAAAACCTCTAGGTATTCCAACTTTATCCATAAGAGCCTTCCTTTCCTTATAACCTTATGTGATAAAACGATGAAAATTTACAGTCAATATTCGACAAAATAAAATAAAATATGTTATAATCTTGCTAGAGAGGAGAATTAAAGATGGATAATAAGAAAAAAGAACAAATAAAAACTGCTACTATTATAATTTTATTATTAGTTATTGTATTTGGAGGAAGTTACTTTGCATCAGAGATTAAATCTAATAAAAATACATCTAGTAAGACAACCACAACTACTAATGATCAAAAAGATACAGCAACTGATAGTGATAATGATGCTGAAATCAGTGAAGATAAACAAGCTGAATTAACTAGTATTGATATTGATAAATATTTATCACTTAAGAAAGGTAGTGATAAGTCAATTATCTATATTTCAAGACCAACTTGTCATTATTGTCAACAAGAAGATCCAATTATGAAAAATATTGTATATGAAACAAATATTACAGTTAACTATTTAAATACTGATGAACTTGATGATGAAGGTAATAGTAAGTTAATTAAATCTGACGATTATTTCAGTGAAGGATATGGTACTCCATTAATTCTAGTTGTTCAGAAAAATAAAATTGTAGATAAGATTGAAGGATTAACTTCTAAAGAAGATATAGTTTCATTCTTTAAAAAATATGATTTTATAAAAGATTAATGGTGATTTAATGAATAATGAAGAAAAGCTAAAAAACTTACTTAGTGAATTTAGATCAAAGTATCCAATGACTATTGGGTGGAGACTTGAAAAGAATAGCAAAATAGTCTTAAAGCATCTTTATGATGATGAAGAAATAATCTATGCTTTTTATGCTCAGAAAAATGATAATCCATTTAATATTTTAGGAACAGGTGTTATTGTTCTTACTAATAAGAGATTAGTTATAGGAAGAGATAGGGTAGTATTTGGTTATTTCTTTGATAGTATTACACCAGATATGTTTAGTGATTTAAAAGTTAAAAGTGGTGTTATCTTTGGAAAAGTAGAAATTGATATGTTACATGAATTTATTGTATTAAGTAATATTGATAAGAGAGCTTTACCAGAAATAGAGAAAAAAGTATCTAGTTTTATGCATGATGCTAAATGCAAAATGTGTGTTGATAATCAACCAAATGTATGTTAAAATTTAGGTATCAAAGATAAGGAAAGTAGGTGCCTAACTATGTTAATGTCAAGTAATGTGTCAAGTTTACAATTAGTTAACATGGGGGGGGTATTTTTATAATATGACTACTTTCTTTTATCATGGATTAATAGCAGAATAAATGGGTTTATTCTGTTTTTTGCTGGAGGAAGAAAAAATGAGTAAGAAGAAAGAAAGTATAATTTTATCAGTAATATTACTTTGTCTTATTTTAATAGCAGTAGGTATGAGTTATGCCTTTTTAAAGACTAGTTTCTTTGGAGCTAAGACAAATGTGTTAAAAGTAGGAAGTCTATCATTAATCTTAGATGAAACATCAGGTAATGCTATAACAGTAGAAGATGGAACTCCTATGTATGATAGTGAAGGTATAAAACAAGATAATTATTTTACCTTCGCTCTTAAAAACAATGGTGTAATAGATTCAGCATATACTATCTATCTAGAAGATCAACCATTAGATGATGGTGATATAAGAGTAGGACAAAGTTATGTTCATTATAATCTAGAAAAAGATAGTAGTGTTTTACCTGCTAAAGCCTTAGAAGGAGACCAAGCTATAGATAAAGGAATAATTAAAAAGAATCAAACAATTAATTATAAAATGAGATTATGGTTTGCAAATGATATACCACAATCAGAAGAAAATAAAGTATTTAAAGCTAAACTAAATATAGTAGGCAGTCAAAATACTAAAATGATAGCTACCAATAATGCCAATAATACTCTTTGGAATAAGAATCAAGGTACAGTAACAAAGATAGTATTTCAAGATAAAATTAGCAAAATAGATGGAGAAAATTTATCTTGGGATATATCATCTGCTAAAAATAAAACTGTAATGGCAAGACTAGTACCAAATACAGATGATACAACAACTAATACTTTGTATATACAAGGTGATGGTGGAGTAATAGCTAATTATAATAGTAATTATTTGTTTCGTAATTTTAGCAGATTAACCGAGATAAAAAACTTAAATTTGTTAGACACGTCAAACGTGACAAGCATGAGCCAAATGGTTTATTCATGTAGTAAGTTAACAAGTCTAGATGTAAGTAAGTTTGATACATCAAAAGTAACAAATATGGATGATATGTTTTCTAATTGTAGCAAATTAACAAGCCTAGATGTAAGTAATTTTGACACATCAAAAGTAACAGATATGAGTTCAATGTTTTCCTGGTGTAGCAGTTTAACAAGTCTAGACGTAAGTAACTTTGATACTTCAAACGTAACAGATATGGGTGCTATGTTTCAAGGATGTAGAAGTTTAACAAGTCTAGATGTAAGTAAGTTTAATACGTTAAATGTGCTAAGTATGAGTTATATGTTTTCTTCATGTAACTTAACAGACCTAGATTTAAGTACCTTTAATACATCAAATGTAATAAATATGAGTAATATGTTTTCTTACTGTAACAATTTAACAAGCTTAGATGTAAGTAAGTTTAATACATCAAACGTGACAAACATGAGTAGTATGTTTTATTTTTGTACAAGATTAACAAGTCTAGATGTAAGTAACTTTGATACATCAAGAGTGACAAACATGAATATGTTGTTTTATAATTGCAACAGTTTAACAAGTCTAGACGTAAGTAACTTTGATACTTCAAACGTAACAGATATGAGTTATATGTTTTCTTCATGTGACGGTTTAACAAATCTAGATGTAAGTAACTTTGATACTTCAAAAGTAACAGATATGAGTTCAATGTTTTCCTGGTGTAGCAGTTTAACAAGTCTAGACGTAAGTAACTTTGATACTTCAAACGTAACAGATATGGGTGCTATGTTTCAAGGATGTAGAAGTTTAACAAGTCTAGATGTAAGTAAGTTTAATACGTTAAATGTGCTAAGTATGAGTTATATGTTTTCTTCATGTAACTTAACAGACCTAGATTTAAGTACCTTTAATACATCAAATGTAATAAATATGAGTAATATGTTTTCTTACTGTAACAATTTAACAAGCTTAGATGTAAGTAAGTTTAATACATCAAACGTGACAAACATGAGTAGTATGTTTTATTTTTGTACAAGATTAACAAGTCTAGATGTAAGTAACTTTGATACATCAAGAGTGACAAACATGAATATGTTGTTTTATAATTGCAACAGTTTAACAAGTCTAGACGTAAGTAACTTTGATACTTCAAACGTAACAGATATGAGTTATATGTTTTCTTCATGTGACGGTTTAACAAATCTAGATGTAAGTAACTTTGATACTTCAAAAGTAACAAATATGGATAGGATGTTTTCTTCATGTAGCAGATTAACAAATCTAGATTTTAGAAAAGCCACTTTTGATAAAGTAACTAGTTATAGTGATATGTTTGCTAATACTTCATCTACTATAAACATAATAACTAAAGATGCAACTACTAAGAGTTGGTTAGAAGATAAGTTGGGTGGTAAGGGGACTGTTACTATTGCTTAATAAGGGAAAAATATTTTTCTCTTTTTCTTTGTATTTAAATATTTTTGTGATACAATTATTACAAGATAGGAGTTGGCTTATTATATGTTTGATAGAATTATTTATATAGGTGATCAAGGTGCTCAAATTAAATTAAAAGATAAAGAACATCTTGCTATGAATTTGATGAATTTACACCTTGTTATTGAAGATGAAAATAAAAAAATATTAGCTGAAGTTGATGATTTACAAGATGATATTGTAAAGGTACGCTTTTTAGGTGAGATAGTAAATGGTAAACTAATAGGTGGTGTTTTAAGAAAGCCAAAAATTGATGCTAGTATTAGAGTAATTGAACAAAGTGAAATACCAATGATAGTTGGTAGTGATGAAGCAGGATATATGTTACTCGGAGTTAGTCCATTTTATAATGATCATCCAGTATACTTAGATGTTAATAACTTCTTTAGTAATCACTTTGCTATATTTGGTAATAGTGGTAGTGGTAAGAGTTGCGGTATTTCTAGAATTATGCAAAATATGTTTATGGATAAGAGATTATTTCCTTATAAATCTAATATCTTAATCTTTGATGCCTCTGGAGAATATTATAATGCTTTTAAAGACCTAAATAGAATAGATAGTAATTATCATTATAGATTTATTACTACTAATGAAACTGATGGAATAGGAGAACCATTAAGACTTCCAATATTCTTACTTAACGAAACTGATATAGCTTTACTTTTGCAAGCTTCAAATCACTCACAATTACCAATCATTGAAAGAATGTTAAAACTAGCTAGAATCTTTGCTCAAAGTAGTGATGCTGATAGATATAAAAATCATTTGATTGCTAAAGCTATAATGACTATATTATATAGTAATGAAACTTCTCCTCATAAGAGAAATGAAGTATTTTCAATTCTTGCTAGTTGTTCAACTCCTGAATTTAATTTAGAAGCACCTGTACAAGGTATTGGTTATGTTAGAAAATTTAGAGAGTGTTTCTTAATTGATTCACATGGACAGTTCTCTGAAAGTGTTTTATTAACTGAATATGTATCAAGTTTTATTCATGATGAGTTTGATGATTATGAGCCTCCTAAAGAGTGTTATTATACACTAGAAGATTTAGAGAAGGCCTTAAACTTTACCTTAATTAGTGAAGGATGGCTTCGTAATGAAAAAACATATGGTGATTCAGTAACTCTTAGAGTTAGACTTCACTCTTTAATAACTTCTAATAATGCTAAATATTTCTCTAGTCCTACTGGTAAATATGAAACTTTAGAAACTTATTTATCTAATCTAATCATTTCTAATGGAACAAAATATCAAATTATTAATATTAATTTAGATGATGTTGATGATGATTTTGCAAAAGTAATAACTAAAGTATATTCAAGACTTTTATTTGAATTTACTAAAGGATTAAAGAATAGAGCAAGTATTCCCTTCCATATTCTAGTTGAAGAAGCTCATAGATATATTCAAAACGATACTGATAGATTCTTAATTGGATATAATATATTTGAACGTATTGCTAAGGAAGGTAGAAAATATGGGTTGATTCTAGGACTTATTTCCCAAAGACCAGTAGAATTATCTGATACGGTTATTTCTCAATGTTCTAACTTCTTAATCTTTAAGATGAATCACCCAGTTGATGTTGACTATATTAGA
The DNA here is from genome assembly GCA_934177995.1 of uncultured Bacilli bacterium. Lineage (GTDB taxonomy): Bacteria > Bacillota_I > Bacilli_A > RF39 > UBA660 > Onthousia. The sequence goes on along the minus strand of CAKPPW010000019.1, from coordinate 146 downwards.
AAAATGGTACCAAATATCTCTGATGATGTTGTTGAAAAACAAAAGACTCTACAATCTGGTACTTGTCTTGGATTTGGTAGTGCCTTTAAAATACCACTTATCGTTAAATTAAAGATGCCTGATCCTATGCCTAAGAGTGGTAACTG
>CAKPPW010000018.1 GCA_934177995.1 uncultured Bacilli bacterium | reverse complement strand
ATCAGATCTAGTCCAAAAATAACCAGTTCTACCAGTTAAAGAGCTATCTTCATCTATATTATCTTCACATAAATAACCACCTGTTAAGATACATAAATCTGTAATTGCAGCTTTTGTTCCATATTTTTTTATTACTTTTAATTGAGATTCGTTACTATTGCTCCAAATTCTTTTTCCCCAAATTTGTCCTTCAGACAATAAAGTTAATTCTTGATTATTCACTTAAATCATCTCCACGGTTATATATTTTAACATATAATTGTATTTTTTCAATAAATTTCACTGTGTCCTAGTTTGTTAGGGGTAAAGTATTCACAAATTCAGAAAAATGATGTACAATGTAATCGTTGAAGATAAATATAAAAAGTAAATGTCTCTAATTAGCCAGCCAAATATTTATTTGTTGAAGATAAACATAGAGTGACTGGCTAATTAGAGACATTTTTTTGAGAAAAAAATGGAAAATACTGTTGATATATATAGTTTGTTACCGGAGGAAATCAATGAAGCTATAAGAAAATTAACCAATGCATTAGAAATTGTTAAATGTAGAAAAAACACTAATTCTAAATTTGTTAATAAAGAAAAGGAAAAATTATCTGTCCTCACTGTCAGTCAAAAAGAATTATTAAAAATGGACATGATAAAAATAAGATTCAAACCTATTGTTGCAAGGATTGTTCTAAGAAATTTAGTCCTTGTACTAACACACCACTTGCACGTATAAAATTAACATATGAGCAACTAGTGATTTTCTTTGAATGTATGACTGATAAGTTATCTATCAAAAAAAACAGCAGCAAAAATGGGATGTAATAAGAATACCGTTTTTCTATTACGACACAAGATTTTAGACAGCATTTCAGAAATTAGAAAAGCAACTAAATTAAAAGAAAAAGTGGAAGCTGATGAAACTTACGAATCTATTAATCTAAAAGGCGCAAAGCCTAAAAATATGCCACGAGTTTCAAACCCCCGTTCTTCTAAAGGTGGCTCAAAAAGAGGCATAAGCAATCATTAGGTATGTATTGCTTCAGCAATAGATGAATATGATAATTGTTTTCTAGAAACTGTTGGTACAGGTCAAATAACTTCAGAACAAGTAATTGATGTTTTTAAGGATAAAATAGAAAAGATAGATTGTCTTATTACAGATTGTAAGTCATCATACGAAAAATTTGCCAAAGAAAATAATATAAATTCAGAACAAATAAAATCAGGTACTTATGTTAATGATAACGGATATAGCCTAGGAAATATAAATTCATTACATTCTGAATTAGCAACTTTTTTATCTCGTTTTAAAGGAGTTTCTACAAAACATTTACAACATTATTTAGATTGGTTTTGTTTTCAAAAATTAATTAATTATACAACCGAAATATTAAAGTAACCTCTGACTATGATGAAAAAAGTAACTATAAATAGTTGCACAGTTAATTCTAGTAATGTTTATGATAACACTTCTGGTATTGATTTCTATAAAGTTTATTCTGAGTATAATTTTTCACCCCTAACAAACTAGGACACAGCGATAAATTTTGAAATTTTATAGGATAAAATCATAAATATAGTAAACTCTTATCTTCCGTGGAAAAATAAAAAGGACTCACGAAATAATTCATGACATCCTTGCATAATTTTCTAGCCTATTTTTCATCATAATGAACCTTAGCATTTATAATTTCATATTTCTCACATTTACCACCGTTTAAGGTATAAGCTTTAGAACAAGTATACTTCTTAACAGCTTTTGGAAAATCATTTTTCAAGCATTTAGTACCACTAATAATGAATCCATCATCACAACTATACATACCAACAGCGTCCGTAGTAATGGTTGCATAACATTTACTTCCTCTTAATTCTGTATCGTCAGTACAAATATATTTAGGTGTTGCTTTAACACCACTTGTTTTAGCACACTGAGTACCTGCTAAAGTATAGCCACTAGGACAAGTATATTTTTTAGTAGCTTGAATAACACTATTAGAACCAACTAAACAACTACTTCCTTCTAAAGTTCCATTAGTACAATAGTAACTAGTATTAGCAGGTCTTGAATAATGACACTGTCTATCCATATAACTATAGGTACCAGTTGAACAACGAGGATAATAATAACCGAAACTGTAACTTGGAGAAGTCGTATAATTACAAGTACTTCCACTAAGTGTTCCATTACCATCACAACTATATCTAACAGATGCTGCTATTTTGTTAGAACTTGAACTAGTACAAGTAGTACCATTTAACGTATAAGAACTATTAGGGCAACTGTAACTTTCACTAGGAGTAACATTAGTAACTGTTAAGCATTGATCATCTACTAAGACATACTTAGAAGGACAAGTATAAGTTAAAGCAGCATCAGCAGATTCCTCTTTCGAACATTTAGTTCCATTAAGAGTAAACCCATCAGCACATTTATATACATATTTTGGATCTCTTACATCATCACTAACACACATTTCTCCATTCAAACTATAACCTTTTTTACAATTATAACTAACTTTGGCATCAGTCGATTTAACTGTTTTCTGACATTTATTATTACTATTTAATTTATACCCTTCTCTACAGTAATAATACCCTTTTACACACATTCCTTTATCATTTACATAACCTGTTTTACACTTTCTATTAAGCATAAAACCTCTAATAGTAAAGAAAAGTAAAAGAAGTAAAATAAAGATAAGTATTCCTAATTTAATCATTGTATGTTTTGAGAAAAATTGCTTAAGATTATAAAATAAAGCCGTATTTTTAAATTTTTCTAATGATTTACTGTTCTTAATAGCTCCTTTTAAACCTTTTTGTGATTCTAAGGCTTCATAGATACCTACTGTTTTTTCTTTAGCATTACTAGGAGCATATTTTTTTCCAGCCGTATAAGTAAGTTTTGGAATACTTTCAAGGGCACTTAACATTTCTTTGGGAGATTGATATCTTTCCTTTTCATCAAAAGCGGTAGCTTTCTTTATAACAGCCATTAAGCGTTTATCAAGTTTATCTATATCTGGTACTGTTTTTGAATTCATTCTTGTCTCAATATCTGGAAAAGGTAATTTTCCTGATATTAACTGATACATAACCAGTCCAAGGGAATAACAATCACTAGATTTACTAATCGTTTTATCTTTATAAACTTCAGGTGCCATATAACTAACGGTTCCAATAACATCAAGTTTATTAGTATCTAAACTAGCCGCTACCCCAAAATCCCCTAGTTTATACTTACCATCACTAGTTATAAAAATATTAGAAGGTTTTATATCATTATGAACTATATTTAAAGTTAAACACTTATCTAGAATCTTACAAACTTCTTTTCCAAGATTAACTATCTCGTTTATATCAACTACTTTATCTTTAAAACTCATTAAAATATCAGTAGCATATTCATATCTAATATAAATATCTATTCCTGTTTTTCCTTGTTTATTCAAAAAATACGAATCGTAATATTTTATAGTTAAGCCAGTATCATTTAGTTTTTTCATAGTTTCTATTTCTTTTTCAATATTAGAAACTACTTTAGCATAGTAATCATTTACTTCATTATATGATTTTATTATTTTATTTTTAATTAATTCATCTATTTCTTTATTATCTTTTGGTAAACTTATATGTTTGATTGCTGAATACTCACCGTTTTTATTTACTGCTTTATAAACATCTCCAGTAGATCCAGTTCCAATTTTTTCAAGGATAGTCCATTCATCTTTATATACTTTTATCATATTATTTACCACTTCCTAATTGCTTTCTAAGAATAATATAACCAGTTCCCATTAATATTATCATCATCAATATCATAATTAACAAATCCATTCTAAGATGAGCTGCTGTAAAAGTATAATAACTTTCAGCATCTCTTACATAACCGGGAATAATCTCTTGAATAGCAGATACTAAACTATTTAAATCATTAGTAGTTCCTAAAGCTTCAACTGACCATCTACACAAAATAAAATTAGATATCACATCTACTGCTCCTTCTAGTGGAAAAAGCATTCCTGAAAATAATAGCTGTGGTACTAAAAGAATCGGTGCATAAGTAAGAGCAACTGAGGAGTTTTTAGAAATAGTTGAGACAACAAGACCAATAGCTGAAGCTGAAATAATAGTAATAAAGACAGTTAATATCGTCTCAATATGCCAAGAAAAAATAACACCATTTTGAGGAACATCTACAAAGATATTAAATACTCCTACAAACAATAATGACTGGGCAATAGCTAAAATACATAAATAAAATATTTTTGAAGCTAGATATGATGATAATTTCAAATCAGCCATATACTCTTTTTCAAGAATAACTCTCTCCTTACAAATTTCTTGAATAGAATTAAGAAGTCCTAACCAAACAGCTGAAGTAGCAATTGAAAATAGTATAGATTTAGTTTCTTCATAAGAGTAGAAAAGATTTTTTGTTACTATCAGTGATAAAAGATAAGCTATTAAAGGTGCCTGGAAAAGTAGTAGTATCAATTGTTGCTGATTATTAAATAGTTTTTTCATTTGTCTTCTAGATAAGGTGATAAACTGTTTTAAGAATGATTTATTGTTTTTTCTTAATGTAAATTTTGTTTTATTATCAGTTTGCATTTCACTATTATCTTCGACAATTTCTTTAGTTCCACTATAATCTTTAAATTTCTTATACCATGTATCAGTGTCATCATTTAGTATATTATAAATATCAACAAAGTCTGTAACACTAAAAAACTTTAAAGCATCTTTAGGTGGACCATCAAAGCAAAGTTTTCCTCCTTTACCAAAAAATACTACTTTATCACATAGATGTAGATTTAACGTATTATGAGTAACTAGTATTATAGTCTTACCACTATCAGCCATTTTTCTTAAAGTTTTCATTACGATTCTTTCTGTACCAGGATCTAGCCCACTTGTTGGTTCATCAAGAAAAAATAATTTTGGATCAGCAATAAGTTCTATGGCTATAGAAGCTCTTTTACGTTGTCCTCCAGAAAGACTTCTAATCATGACATCTTTTTTATCAGATAACTCTACTATTCCTAACACTGTATTAATTCTATTTTCCTTTTCAATGTAAGTAGCATCATCTGGCATTCTAAGACTAGCAGCATATCTTAACATATCAATTAAGGTTAAATCATCAAAAACAATGTCTTCTTGAGGTACATAACCTATAAGATTTTTTAAAACAGAATAGTTATTAAACAATGATTCACCATTTAAAAGCACTTTACCACTGGTTGGTCTATTAACACCACTTATGCATTTTAGAAAGGTAGATTTTCCTGCTCCACTACCACCAACAAAAGCAATAAACTCAGATGGTCTAGCTTCAAAATTAACATGATAAGAAATATCTCTTTTTTTACCTTTAACTTTAACTGTTTTAACGATATCTATAGCTTCTAGAGTAACTCCATTATCATTCATTTGATAAATTATCTTTTCTCTATTGTAGATAAGTTTAATATTATTAATTAAAATTACATCCCTATCTTTTAAAGCTTCTGCTTCTTTTAAAGTAAAGCCATTTAAGATAATACCTCCATCATTAGAATAACCACTAAGATAATATTTACCTTTTTGTTTAACAATTTTAGCATGTTTAGAATAAACGGATACACGATCAAGTACTATATCACAATCATTTCCTCTACCAATAGTAACTAAATCTTTATTACTTAAATCATACTGTAACCAAGTACTCGCTTTTTCTCCTATTGTGACAATCATTATTACACCATTATATAGTGGCTCAAATACATTATCTATTTTTATCGAATCACCATCTTTTAAAAGCGTATTTCTAACTTGAACATTATTAACAAATAAACCATTCTTACTGTTATTATCATATATTTTAAGTTCACTATCAACAAGTTCAAAATAACCATGTTCTAAAGAAACAAGGGAAGAAGAAAGTGTAATATCATTTTCTTCTCCTCTTCCAAATGTTATTTTTGTTTTATTAAAGTCATTCAAACAAATATCAATTAATTCATCATTTTCAAACATAGTTATTGTAAACTTAACGGGTTTATCTTTATCACTAACTTTAGTTTTTTCAATAACTGGTTTTATCTTTATATCAGGTAGTTTCATCTTATCATTTTTAATTTCAATATTATTATAGAGATTGTTTAAATTATTGTCCATTATGACACCACCTTTTTATTAAATTATTACTTTTTTATTTTAATGCTGCAGTAGTATCAGAAGACGAAAATTTACTACAATTACTAGAATCAGCTACACAAGATGAGAAATTCTTAACTAGGTTTGTGTACTCTGTTTTATGAGATCCTACTACGATGAAAGCATGTGGAGCTCCATCTACATCCCACTTATAAAGTAAATTTGCATCATTTGTTGTTAATATATGGTTAGCAATTACGTCAGAATTACTATGTGGTACTATTGTATCTGATGTTCCATGAATAATTACAACTTTACTTCCAGCTGGGAATTTTCTACCTGCTGAAAAGATATTTGAATATTTATCATAATTGTCATCAGTTAAACCAATTCCTACTAATTTCATTAAGGCTTTTTTAACTAATGTATCAGTAAGATTAGATGATAATAATGAATTGTTAGCCATTTTACTAGCTGTATAGTTGCTAGTAGTAGCATCAGTTCTTCTTAGACCACTAAGAAAGTTTCTAACTGTATCTTGATCAATATTTGGTACTGTATATTCAGTTGAACCATCAGGTAGTGTTTGTTTATTTTGATCAACTACTTGATTAAAGGAATTACTAAATTTTTCTAAGTAATCTTTTATACTGCCATTTGAGGTAATACTACTAAAGTCATAATCTTTTAAAGCATCTATATTTAAATCTTTAGCTTCACTTTGAATAGTGTTAAAGAATTGACTCTTATCTACATCAAGCCAACTAGTAACAGTAGATGTTTGAGTACTACTTCCACTTGATAACATTCCTGTTATTATACCAGTCATTGAAGTATAACCACAGTCATCTACAAATCCTTTTACTTTTAAATCTGTTAAGTTTTTAGTATAAGGACTAGTACCATTTGCTGCTGCTATATCAGGATTAGTAGCAACTTGTAAAGTAGTGGCTCCACCAAGTGATACACCATGTACTATTATTGTGCTAGGAGCAGTTGATACTCCATATCTTGTTTGATAATTATTATTTAAATCTTTTATCCAATCATAAACATCTAAGCTTTCAAGATAACCCATGGCAACACTTCCGCCACTATCTCCTGCTCCTCTTAAATCTGGGGCTAAAACGTTATAACCATTATCGGTATACATTTTACCAGTTGCATTAAACATTTGTTTTGCATTCATTGCATTTCCATGAATAAGGATAACCCACTTATCAGAATTTTCATCTGCTAAATAAACTTTAGCACTCAAATTATTGATACAATATTTTGAATCAATTGACTTAGTTTGACATACAGTTTCTGAACTTAAAGTTAAAACTGTTGAAGGATCAGTAGTTTTAAAAACTTTCTTTAAAAGTTCTGATAATTTAGTACCAATAGAACCTAAGAAATCACCAGTATTATTAGTAGTGGTAGTATTGGTATCATTAATCAAAGTATTAGCAGCATAACTTACTCCTGTACTATCTTGATACTTCTTTTGTAAATCAACAACCTCTGTTACAAAGTCTGATTTAGTAGTATCATAATCCTTATTAGGATCTGAGTTTTCTACATAATTAGATAACTCATTGATAAAACTCTCATATTGTTTTGCATCCTGTGTTTTCGAAGTAGTATTTGAGTTTTTCTTAAATACATTACTATTATTTAGTAATACTATAGCTAATACTATTACAGCAACAGTTACTACAGAAACAATAATGATGTTTTCTTTTCTTTTTTCTTTCATTTTTTTCTTTCACTCCTATCTTATATATTTATTCTAATATATTTTTTTTGATAAAGCAATTAGTTTTTAGAAAAAGATAAGACAATTAAAATTTGGTAAATGTTATTTTTCGTGCAAAGAAAAAACTATAGAATAATCTATAGCTAATCTCTTACTTTGATATGTACTTCTCTTAATTGTTGTTCTGTAACAGTACTTGGAGCATTCATTAAAATATCACTTCCTGAGGCACTCATTGGAAAGGCAATTGTCTCTCTAATAGAGTCTTCATCTAGAAGCATCATTAGAATACGATCAAGTCCAGGAGCCATACCAGCATGAGGTGGTGCTCCATATTGGAAGGCTTCATATAAGGCTTTAAATCTCTTTTCAATTTCTTCTTCCTCGTAACCTGCTATAGCAAATACTTTCTTCATAATTTCTAAGTCATGGTTTCTAACTGCTCCGCTAGATAGCTCTACACCGTTACAAACAAAGTCAAATTGATAAGCTAGAATGTCCTCTGCTTTTTGATCAAGTCCTTTCATTCCATCTTTTGGCATACTGAATGGATTATGCATGAAAGTATAACATTCATTTTCTTCGTCCCATTCAAACATTGGAAAGTCATGAATGATAGCAAAGATATATTTATTAGGATCCATTAAATCTAGTTTTCTACCTAATTCCATTCTAATAGAACCAGCTAGTTCTAATGACTTCTTACGATCTGCTATAAAGAATAAGACATCATCTTTCTTAAGATCAGCTTTATCTATTAAAGCTTCACGTTCATCTTCAGTTAAAAACTTATCAATAGGGCCAGCAAATGATAAATCTTCATTTACTTTTAAATAGCCAATACCAGGCATACCAATACTTTTGGCATAATCAACTACCTCATTAAACCAAGAATTACTCTTACTAGCTAAGTTTTCTACTTTTATTCCTTTAACTGGTACACCTCTAAAAGGTCGAAACTCTGTCTCTTCAAACTCTTCTGTTAAATCAATTATAACTAAAGGATTTCTTAAATCTGGTTTATCAGAACCATACTTTTCCATCGCTTCTTTATAAGTTAATCTGATAAATGGTGGTTCTGATATATCTTTATCTTTAGCAAACTCTTTGAAAGTTTCATAGAAGACTTTCTCACCCATTCTTAAGACATCTTCTTCTGTTGAAAAAGCCATTTCAAAGTCTAATTGATAAAATTCACCATAAACGCGGTCACTTCTTGCATCTTCATCTCTAAAGCATGGTGCTATTTGATAGTATTTATCAAAACCAGCACACATTAGTAGTTGTTTAAACTGTTGAGGAGCTTGTGGTAAAGCATAAAACTTTCCTTTATATTTTCTACTAGGTACTAGAAAATCTCTTGCTCCTTCTGGAGATGATGAAGTTAAGATTGGAGTTTGTAGTTCAACAAAGTCTTCACTTTCCATTAAGTTTCTTAAAAAATGAATTACTTTATTTCTAAATATAATAGACTGTTTAACTTTAGGATTTCTTAAATCTAAATAACGATACTTTAGTCTTACATCTTCTGATACATCTTTACTAGTCATAACTTCAAATGGTAAAACATTCTTACTCTTACCAAGTACCTTTATAGAACTAACTAATAATTCAATAGTACCAGTTTCAATTCGATCATTATAGTCATCACTATCTCTTTTACGAATCTTTCCTGTTACTGTAACAGATGACTCTCTTGTTAAATCATCAAACATCTTATCATCATTACTAACTAACTGTAGTGTTCCATAGTAATCTCTTAAATCAACAAAGATTACGCCACCATGGTCTCTTATATTTTCAATGAAACCAGCTACTTTTACTTCTTTATCAATATCTTTTTCTCTAAGACTACCAGCATAGCAGTCACGATATATATTTTTAATCATTCTTCTTCATCCTTTCTAGTTCTTCTTTAATTAATTCTCTTGTCATATTAGGATTAGCTTGTCTTTTAGTAGATGACATAACTTTTCCCATAAAGAAATTAATAACTGATAAATTATCTTCTTTTATATATTGTTCTACTTGATTAGGATATTTATCAAACTCTATTTTTATGTATTTAATTAATTCATCTTTATCGTTTATTTGTGACAAATTTTCTTTCTCTATTAATTTAATAGGATCAGTTTTTAACTCTATTGCTTTATAAAGTATTTTCTTAGCATGATCAAGTGATAACTTATCACTACTTACTAAGTTTATTAAACTACTTAGCATCGAAGGTGTTACTACTAACTCTTCAATAGTAATTTCTAGTTTATTTAAAGTTGATAAGATACTAGTTGTTATAAAGTTAACAGCTAAGCTTACATCTTTTACATCTTTTACAGTCTCTTCAAAGTAGTCTGCTAGGTCTTTTTCTTTAGCAATAATAGAAGCATCATAATAATCTAGTCCTAGTTCTTTTTGATAAGTTAAAATTCTATCTAGTTTTAATTTAGGAATAGAACTTCTTAGTTCTTCTTTCTTAGCATCTGTTATTTTAACTGGTGGTAAGTTAGCATCTACAAAGTATTTATAATCAATGGCATCTACTTTTTCACGCATAGAGTGAGTTTTTCCCGTCTCATCAATTCGTCTTGTCTCTTGAATTATCTTCTTGCCCTTAGCTAAATCTTCACTTTGTCTTTTTATTTCATATTCTATTGCTTCTTTGACACTTGTGAATGAGTTAATGTTTTTCATCTCAACTTTAGTACCAAGCTTATCACTACCTTTTTCTTTTAAAGAGATATTAACATCACATCTCATCTGACCTTTATCAGTCTTCGCTTCACTAACTCCTAGATATAAGAAGACATCCCTTAAATCCTCTAGAAAGGTTACTGCTTCTAAGGCACTGGTAAGACATGGTTCTGTTACTATTTCTATTAGTGGTACACCACTACGGTTATAATCTATTAGGGAATAGTTCTTATCATGCTCTAGACTAGCTGTATCTTCTTCTAGATGTAACTGATGAATTAATACTCTTTTGATAGAACCATCTACTAATATATCTAAGTAACCGTTTCTTCCCATTGGTTTGGTAACTTGAGTTATTTGGTAGCCTTTAGGAAGATCTGGATAGAAATAGTTTTTGCGATCAAACATTATCTCATCAGGATTCTCACAGTGAAGAGCCATCGCTGTTCTTAAAGCATTATAACAAGCTTTTTCATTTACAACAGGTAATATTCCTGGTAGTCCTAAATCAACTGGTGAAACGTGAATATTAGGAATCTTAGTATAACTATTTTCACTACTTGAAAAGTTTTTGGATAACGTATCTAATTCACAGTGTACTTCAAGTCCAATAACTACATCATACATTACTCTTCACCTCCTATTTGGCCTTTAAGACCGGTTAACATTTCTATCTCATTAGCAATGTTTAATACTTTCTTATCTTCTTTTATTCCACTAGTAAGGTTAATACCAATTGGACAGTTATTTACAAAACCTGATGGAATAGTGATTGATGGGAAGCCACCAAAGTTACCTAAAGCCATATGGTTTTCTAATAATAAATATTTATCACTTAACTTGTCACTATCATCATCAAACTTAGGAGCAGGTCCACCACTACAAGGTAAGATTAAGCTATCATATTCTTTAAAAAGACTAGTTAATTTATCTACTAATAATCTTCTAACTCTACAAGCATTTAGATAAAGTTTCTCTTGATTTTCTTTTTGTAAAATATAACTACCTAAGACAAAACGTCTTTTAATAAGTTCTGAGAAGCCTTCTGTTCTAGTAGCAGTTATTAGACTATTAACATCATCTTTAGCCACTCTATTTCCAAAAGCTATTCCTGTTAAGTTAGAGTTATTACTAGTCGCTTCAGCACAAGATATAGTCATATAAGTAGGATATATTGCTTCTAGTAATACTTTATCAATGGATACTTCTGTTATTTCTGCTCCTCTAGTTTTTAATCTTTCAAGAAGTGAATAAAAGTTATCTAATACTTGCATTAACTCATCATCGTCTTCTTTATATAAACTTCTATCTACTATTTCTTTGATATAGAATAATTTCTTTCCTGCTAATGGTTCATCGATACCAGATAGTAAATCACTATCATCTTGATAAGTAGTCATATCATGAGGATCATATCCTTTGATAGTATTAGTAACTAAAGCGACATCTTTAACACTTCTTGCAAAACAACCAACATGATCAAGGCTTGAGGCAAAAGCAAATAAACCATAACGAGATATTAAACCATATGTTGGTTTATAGCCAACCACTCCGCCAAAAGCAGCTGGTTTTCTAATAGAGTCACCAGTGTCACTTCCAATAGCAAAAGGAACTATTCCAAGAGCAACTGCAGCAGCACTTCCAGCACTTGATCCACCAATCTCTCTTGTCTTATCATAAGGATTTCTAACTATTCCAGTATGTCCAGTCGTTCCAGTTCCACCCATAGCAAGTTCATCTAGAACAGTTTTTCCGACTAATACCGCTCCGGCATTCTTTAGTTTCTTATAAACAGTGGCATCATAGACTGGTACATAGTTTTTTAAGATGTTACTAGATGCTGTTGTTAAAATATTACTAGTTGAAATATTATCTTTTAAAGCATAAGGTATACCTGCTAGTGGCGTAGTTCTTTTCTTCATCTTAAACTTATCACAGATAGTTACAAAACAGTTATAAGGAGCCTGATACTTATTAGCAAGACTAACTGCTTCATTAAATAGTTCTTCACCAGTTATACTACCATCATCTAAATTTTCTCTTAAATCACTAATTAAACATTTTCTATAATTCATCAGCTTCCACCACCCTTGGTACTTTTACTTGATCTCTTACTTGATGTTCTGTATTTTCTAACACCTCATTAACAGAAAGCATCTCCATTTCATTAATCTCGTCACATCTAAGCTTTGCTTCATATGAGACATATGGATAAAATAATGGTTCTGTCTTTTTTATATTAGGAATATTTTCGATAAGTTCCATTTGTTTAAGAATAGTTTTAAACTCATCCTCTAAGGTTTCATACTCATTATCATCCATGTCAAACATTAACTTTCTAGCATAGTCTTTTAGCATTTCTTTAGTTATCACATTTATCAGTCCTTTCTTTAGAAAACGAAAAAGACTCTAATCCCAGTTAAGGGACGAGTCTTTTACCCGCGGTACCACCCAATTTATTATCAAGCATGATAATCGCTTATCTTGTTAACGGGAGTCTACCCGGCTTAGTCTACTTTATTCTTTAAGCACTCCGAAGTGTTATTCGTTAATACTTTTCTTAACTGTTTTCACCAACCACAGCTTCTCTTATAAGTCAAGTATTACTACTTCTCTTCATCAACGTTTTCTAGTAAAGTTTACAATACTATTTTATAACTTGTCAATTATTTTTGGTGATTTTATTTAAATTTTTGTAGCACCTAGTACTATTTCTTTATCTTTATTTACAACTCTTAATAATATAATTTCATCATCTAATTTAGGTTCATAAAAAATATAGTAGTTAGATAAATCTTGTAATTCATTTATATAGTCTAAATGGTTATTTAATACTTTTATGTCTTTATTATAAATAACTGTAAATATCTGATACCTTTCATTATTAAAAATAAAGTTAGGATATTTCTTTAGGAAATCACTAGACAAATAAGATTTTATTAATTGATAAGTTATTTCTTTGGAATTATTAATGGTTAGTATTTTTTCTTTTGAATTAATTTCTTCATAAGAGATATCATCTATATTAATTTTTTTAGTTAAGTTTTCTATTTCAAAAGTCATATTTGTATTAGTAACATAAACTGTATCTTTTGTTATATCATCTTTAGTTATAAAACTAAACATTATTATTAATAGAAGAAGAATTGTTCCCCACCATTTTTCTTTTTTCATTTGATCACCTAATGATAATCTAACACATTGTATATAAAAATTATGTCAAAAAAAGAACAAATCATTATGATTCATTCTTTCTTGTAAATTTATCAAATCTATCAATATCTATATCCTTAAAGTCGGTATTAGCAAGGGACTCAAATAGTTTTTTCTGATCTCTTGAAAGTTTTTTAGGGGTTTGTACTCGATAGATTATATACATATCCCCTGTTCTTCTTCTATCGTCTTTGATACCTTTACTTCTTACTCTTTGTTTAGTTCCACTATCAGTTCCAGCTGGTACAGATACAGTTATATTACCATAGATAGTTGGTATTTCTTTTTTACAGCCTAGCGTTGCTTCTACAATAGTAATTGGTACTTCTAAGTAGATATCATTACCATCTCTTTTAAAGTAGTCATGTTCTTTGATAGTAAACTCTAAATATAAATCACCTGACTCTCCACCATTAGGAGAAGCATGTCCTTTACCAGCTAATCTTAATCTTTCTCCATTATCTATTCCAGCAGGAACGTGTACAGTAATAGTTTTTCTTACCTTGACAGTACCTGTTCCACGACAGTCTGAACAAGTTTTTGCAAAAGTCTTACCTTTTCCTTTACAATCAGGGCAAGTTGATTTAGTAACAAATGAACCTAAAATTGTTCTTTGTTCTACTGTAACTGTTCCACTACCATGACATCTTGAACAAGTTTTCTCATCAAAACCACCTTTACCATGACAATTATCACACTCATCAATTACATCTACATCTATATCTTTTTCACAACCAAATACTGCTTCTTCAAAAGTAAGATTCATTCTAAGTAGCATATCACTACCACGTTGTTTTCTATTACTTGTTCTGCTACTTCCACTAGAGAAGCCTCCAAATCCTCCTCCAAATAAATCTTCAAAAATATCTCCTAGGTCACTAGCATCAAAACCAAAGCCACCTGATGAAAAGCCACCATATGGATTCCCTCCTGCTGCTCCACCTTGGAAAGCGGCATGACCAAATTGATCATATTGTTTTCTTTTATTTTCATCTGATAAAACAGAATAAGCTTCTTGTACTTCCTTAAATTTTTCTTCAGCATTTTCTTCTTTACTAATATCAGGATGATACTTCTTGGCAAGCTTTCTAAACGCACTTTTTATCTCATCTTGACTAGCACTCTTACTAACACCTAACACCTCATAATAATCTCTTTTAGTTGCCACAAGTTACACCTCCTATTTTGTTAATTCTTCTAATTCGTCTACTAAACTATCAAAATATTTAATAGTATTTAAGTAGACATCTTCTTTCTCTAAATCTATACCTAATATTTTAAAAGCATCTAATGGTTTAACGTTTGAACCAGTTTTGATATATTTTAAATATTTATCAAGTGTTTCTTTATTACCATTTAAGATATCATTTGCAATAGAAGCGGCTACTGATATACAAATCGCATAACTATATAAGTAGAAGTTTGAATAGTAATGGCTTCTATATATCCATTTATATGGACTATACTTTGTTAATTTAACCTTATTTCCATAATAGTATTTTAGTGAATCCTTGGTTATTTTATACATAAATTCTTTAGTTAAACAGTTACCATTATGAACGTTTTCATGCATCAAACGTTCCATATCACCTTCACGAACTGCCCCAAATAAATTTGATTCAATAACACCAATAATATTTTCTAAACCAAGTATTTTTTCTTCTTTAGTTTTACCATTTTTAATCATATAGTTTGATAATAAGCATTCATTTATTAGTGAAGTAACCTCAGCATTAATAATAGCATTATCACGATATGGAAGAGGATTATTTTCAATTAAGTATTGATGATTAATATTATGCCCCGCTTCATGAGCAATAGTAGAAATTGATTCAAAGTCATAATTATAACTCATAAGAATTCTTGAATTATTCTCATGTCCACTAATAGAATAACCACCACTACATTTTCCTTTATATTGGCAGTAATCAATATATCTATTATTTATTATATTATCATACTTAGTTAAATAATCATTGCCTAGTGGTTTTAGAGCTTCTCTTATTATTTCTTGAGCTTCTTCTATTGAATATTCTTTAGAAGAATTAGCTAGCTTTGCTCCTAAGTCATAGATATATAATTTATCTAAGCCAAGAATTCTTTGTCTTATAGTATAATATCTTTGCAAAGAATCAACATGTTTTCTAACCGTCTTTGATAAAACATCATAAACTTTAACATTTAATTCATCAGAAAATAGTTTTGCCTCTAGTGAATTATCAAAATGATAGATTGATGCTAAAGTATCTTTTAATTTTACATAATTATTTAAAAGACTAGCTGAGGTTGTAGCATACGAACTTGCTTTCTTTAACATTTTTGTGTCAGCTTCTTTTCTTGTCTTTCTATTCTTTGATGTTTTTAAAAAACGAGAGTTAGTAGTTGTTAATTCTACTTTTTTACCATTTTCTGTTGTTACTTTGCCATAGTCATGTTCACTATTAAGTAGGTTAGAAGAAATATGACTAAAATCATTAGTAGCTGCTGTTAGTGAAGTTACTATCTTTTCTTCCTCCTCGGTTAAAATATGTTTCTTATAGCGATATATATCATCTAGATATGGCTTATACATTACTAATTCGTCATTATCAGAAAATAATTTTTCATACTTATCTTTAGATAATTTTAATAATTCCGGATTAAAGAATGCTATCAAGTTATTCAATTTAGTTATTAACAAATCTGCCTTATTTAACATATCCAAAGGTACGGGTTGACCTAATACTTCATCATTTCTAACAGCTGCATAAATATACATTCTTTCAACCTCAGCTTCTAACTTTGTTTCTTTTTCTAAATATTCATAAAGTCTAGCTGAATCAGCGGTACAACCAACATATTTTTTTAAGATATCTAAATCTTTATTTAACTTATCATAAGATGTAAAAAACTCATCATCATTTTTATAATACTCAGTTAAATCCCACTTATATTTTTCTTCTATTTCTTCTCTATTCTTGTAATCTTTCATATATCCTCTTTCTATTACTATCTAATTATTAGGCTAAAAGTTCTAGTCACCTAGAACTTTCAGATTATTATTTTTCTTCGTATTCAGCATCTTGAACATCATCTTTTTTAGATGTGTCAGTTTGATCATTACTTTCACTAGTTTGTTGTTCTTTAGCAGCTTGCTCATATACTTTAGCTGATAAGTTCATAGCTTTTTCCTGAAGATTTTCTTTAATAGTTTTAACTTTATCCATATCGTTCTTCTCCAAAGCCTCTTTTAATTCTTTAACGATACTTTCTACTTCTTCTTTCTCTTTAGCATCAACTTTATCACCTAAGTCTTTTAAAGCTTTTTCAGATTGGAAAATCATTTGTTCAGCATCGTTTCTTAAGTCTGCTTCTTCTTTTTTCTTCTTATCTGCTTCCTTGTTAGCTTCTGCTTCTTTCATCATTCTATCGATTTCTTCATCTGATAAGGTTGTATTAGATGTAATAGTAATTTTTTGTTCTTTATTAGTTCCTAAATCTTTAGCAGTAACATTAACGATACCATTGGCATCAATATCAAATGTTACTTGAATTTGTGGAACTCCTCTAGGTGCTGGTGGAATATCTGCTAATTGGAATCTTCCTAGTGTTTTGTTATCACTAGCCATTGATCTTTCACCTTGTAGTACATGTACATCTACAGCTGGTTGATTATCAGCAGCAGTTGAGAATACTTCTGATTTAGAAGTTGGAATAGTTGTATTTCTTGGAATTAGAACTGTCATTACTCCACCTAGTGTTTCAATACCAAGTGATAATGGTGTTACATCAAGTAAAACGATATCATTAACATCTCCTGTTAATACACCACCTTGAATTGATGCTCCCATAGCTACTACTTCATCTGGATTAACTTCACGAGATGGTTCCATATCAAGCTCTTTCTTAACTGTTTCATATACTAATGGTACACGAGTAGATCCACCAACAAAGATTACTTTGTCTAAGTCTTTTGCCTTAATATCAGCATCTTTTAAAGCTTTTCTTACTGGTTCAAGAGTTGACATAACAAGGTCATGAATTAATTCTTCAAACTTAGCTCTTGTTAAAGTCATTTCTAAGTGAAGTGGGCCATCAGAACTTTGAGAGATAAATGGTGCTGATACTTGAGTGGTTGTCATTGAAGATAAATCTTTCTTAGCTTTTTCACTTAACTCTTTAAGTCTTTGCATAGCCATTTTATCTTTAGATAAGTCTACACCATTTTCTTTTTTGAATGTTTCAACTAAGTAGTCCATGATTTTATTATCAAAATCATCTCCACCTAAGTGGTTATTACCAGCAGTTGATTTAACTTCAAATACACCATCACCTAATTCAAGGATAGATACATCGAATGTTCCACCACCTAAATCATATACTAAGATAGTTTGGTTTTTCTCTTGTTTATCAAGTCCATAAGCAAGAGCTGCTGCTGTTGGTTCATTGATGATTCTTTCTACATTAAGTCCTGCTATTTTACCAGCATTTTTAGTTGCTTGTCTTTGAGCATCATTAAAGTATGCTGGAACAGTGATAACTGCTTTATCTACTTTTTCACCTAAATAACTTTCAGCATAATCTTTCATGTAAGATAAAATCATTGCTGATACTTCTTCTGGTGTATATTTCTTTCCTTCGATTTCTACTTTTTCACTAGTACCCATTAATCTTTTGATTGATGATACAGTGTTAGGATTAGTAATAGCTTGACGCTTAGCAGCATCACCTACTATTCTTTCTCCATTTTTAAATGCTACTACAGAAGGAGTTGTTCTATTACCTTCTGGATTAGGGATTACTTTTGGTTCCCCTGCTTCTAATACTGCGACACAACTATTTGTTGTACCTAAGTCTATACCTATTATTTTACTCATATTACCTATCTCCTTTTTCTATTTCTCTATTTTATTTACTTTTACACTAGCTGGTCTAATGACTCTATCTTTTAAACGATATCCTTTTAATAATACATCTAAAACTATCTCATCTTCAAAGTTAGAATCACTATCAGTCATTAGTGCCTGCATAGTATTGGCATCAAATTCTTTGCCCTCACAGTCAATTTCTTCGACACCAAATTTTTTTAATACTTCACAAAGGGAAGCATACATCATCTTAAAACCAGTTAAGAATTTTGATAACTCATCAGTTAAATCATTATCATCTAACTTAATAGCTCTCTCAAAATTATCAAGTACCGGTATTATTTCTAAGATTAAGTCTTGATTAGCATACTTTAATTTATTATCGGTCTCTTCTTCTTTACGTTTACGATAATTAATCATTTCTGCTTTACTATACTGTAATTTTTCTAACAAACTTTGTTTTTCATTTAAAATTTCTGTTAATTGATTTCTTAACTTTTCAATCTCTTCAGTTTGTCTTTCTTCTATTCTTTCATGTTTACACTCACATTTTTCATCTTGACATTCGCATTTTTCTTCACAACCACATTTTTTTTCTTCATGTTCATGTTTCTCTTGATTATTATGCTCATGTTTATGTTTTTTATGTTCTTTTTCCATTTTCATCACCTTTCAATATTATCTTTAATAAATTCTAGTAAACTCATAACTCGCTCATACTCCATCCTCTTTGGTCCAATTATAGCAATTGTTCCTTCTTCATTCTTGGTTTTAAAGCCAGTTTTTATAACTGTTACATCGGAATCAATATTATTTTCACTTCCAATATAAACTTCAATGTTATTAGAATTATCTTGTTTAATTTCTTTTATTAAGTCTTGATCATCTAACTTAGCAAACAATCCTTTTACTTTATCAATGCTACCAAACTCCGGTTGTTCTAAGAATTTAGTTCTTCCTACTACATTAATATCCGGATGAGTTAAATCATCAAAGACATGATAAATAACATCATATAGTTTTTCATGTTGCTCAACATAGTTTCCAATGATTGGTTTAATTTCAAACTCAAGTTTAGTACTGATTTCATCAATTGGTGTACCAACTATTAGTTTATTAATTAAATCAACTGTCTTCTTAACATCACTCATATTAACTTGATCTAAAGTCACCGTCTTATGCTCTACTTTTCCTTTATCAGTTACCACTATCATTATTAACTGATTCTCAGTTAAAGGAACAACATTAACTTCTTTTAGTAAGTTATCATGAGAAGCTTGACCTAGCACTACTGCTGTATAACTAGTCATATCAGAAACTAATTGCAAACTCTTAGAAATACAGTCTGACAGTTCTAATGATTGATTATGTAAAATTATCTGTAGATTTAACATATCTTCACCATTCATCTTTCTAGGCTTCAATAAGTTATCTACATAATAACGATACCCTTTTTGGCTAGGTACTCTACCACTAGACGTATGTGTCTTTTCTAAAAGTCCTGCTTCTTCAAGATTTGCCATCTCACTCCTTATAGTAGCACTAGAACATTTTAGCTTTTTACATAGTTGCTTACTACTAACCGGAGTTGCTTGCTTTATATAATTTTCAACAATCATCTTTAATAATTGTTCTTGTCTTTTTGATAACATATCCATTATTAAGCACCACCTTAGCACTCTTTTTCTCAAGTGCTAATAATATTGTATGCATTTAGTTAGCACTTGTCAATATATTTTGCTAAAAAATAAAAAGAAGTTTTAGCAACTCCCATCATCTACGCATTCATTTAGTTCTTTAGAAATAAGTTCTACATAGTTGTTTGTAGCTCTTCGCTCAAACCTATTTACACTTAAAAGCAAAAAGATAATAAAAACCATAATTAGTAGTAATCCATATAAAATAGTTGAAACAGCAAACCCTTTTTGATTTAGTTTCATTCTTCTATCACCTCTATCAAAGCATGATAATGACTAGTTTTATCTAGAGTAAAATTACTATTCATAGCCCATAGTCTAATAGAATAGTCTTCACTACTATTAGGCTTTAGACTATCTTCATAAATAATATCATTAGGAAACTCTGATAAAACATAAGCAACAGGTGATTGATGATCTTTTCTAAAACTTAATTTTAATAATTCTCTAGGTATTTGTTTATTCTCACAATTATCATGTTGTATCTTTTTATTATTAGCAATTAATTTAATACTATATTTAACTTCCTTATCAGTATTATTTCTAACAGTAAAAGTATAACTAGGACTAGAAAGACCAATCGCATCAGTTACAGGTGTAAATTTATCAAGTGATATTTCATTACCATTCTTCTCATGAAAAACAACTTCCATCTTTCCTGTATCATAATCTTTATTTCTAGAGTTTGCAAACTTTTCATATATAAAATAAGTTGATACAAGAGAGAAAACTATTAAAAAAGTAATAATTACTATACTCTTTCTTCTTTGTTTTCTATAATATGCTTGGTACATACTAACACCTCTTTCTTAACTTATTTTAAGTCTTTTCTTAAGTATTAGTCAATTATTAGTTGGCATAAGTAGCAAACTTTACACGTAACTTACTGTCTTTTCTATTTGCTTATAACTATGATATGACTTACTTGGTAGTCATCTGTCTTATTGTATTATAAAATTTATATTTTTTATTAATAAACTTCCACAATATCTTTTAAGACATTATCAAATTTTTCATTAATATTCTTTACATAATATTTAAGTTCTTCGCCATTAAGATAATAATCATAGTAATACAAAACAGAACCATCAAGATATATTTCACCAATACTTTTTTCATTAGTTGTATAATACTTTTCTTTATTTTTTATTCTCTCATAATCCAATGTTGCAGCCAGAAAATTTTTATCATATAGGCAATCATTTAACTTATCTAAGTCAATATTTTCTTTAATTATTTTATTATCTATTAAATACTTTAATATTTTTAAACTGCATTCCTTATAAGAACACTTTTTACCATCAAATTTACATTTTATATTCAATATTTTCTTCTTTATTAATGATTTTATTCTAGTATCATTTGAAATTATACTTAGATTATAATAATAAATAAGCAAAATATTCTTGTTTAATTTATAAAATTTTGTTTCATCAGCCAATTGCTTTATTAAAAGTTCTCCATACTTTTCTTCTAATTTACAAGTTAATTCTTTTCCATACCTTGTAATAGGAATAATACGATTCTCATTTGATAAACAAGCATAATCAAACAATTTACAAAAACTAGCAAGATAATAATATAAACTAATAACATTATTGTTATTGCTATTATTACATTTATAGCTACATGGTTCAATTACATAATCAATTAATTCTTGATAGTTGATATATATATATCTATCTGCACAATTAAAATTAGGATTTTTTTCTAATGATAAATAAACAAATATATAGTTTGTATCATCATTTTTCAAGTTATAAAAATACTCAATATATCTTTGACATTGTTCGTTGTGTTCTTCTGAAAATATTTTGTTTTCCAATATTATACTATATTTCTTATTATTGATTTTAAATTCTATTAATAAATCTAGTCTGTTTTTTCTATCTATTGCCACTTGTGTCTTAACATTAACATTTTCTATTTTATATTTATATAAATCTTCAATTTCTATTTTGGCATTGTGACTATCTTTAATTATTAATAGTTCTATTAAATTTTTTAGTGGATAGGTATATAATCCATAAACATTCTCTTGTATAAATAACGACTTTAATATATTGGTATGTATATCTTCAAATCTAATAAAATCAAACTGATTAAAAATATTATAATTCATATAGTAGTTTTCAAATTCTATCCATTCCCTACTATTTTTTAATTCTATTAGTTTACAATAATTATCTTGCACAGTAACCACCTCACTAGTATTATAACCTTGCATATGCTAACAATAGTATTGGACAAAGACACAAAAACTAGTCAGCACTTTAAAATATAAGCACTTTTAATAAATATAGTTTATTTACTACTTAATGAAATTAACATTTTTTCCCACTTGCTAATTATATTCATAACTTCAGTTGGGGGTTCTTCATTAAATCTAGCTTTTGCTTGAACAACTTTATTATTTCTAACTTCAATAGTAACAAATGACTTTTTAACATCTGTTTTATATCTCATAAAATATATTTGACATTCATTATTACTAACCATTTCACAATATGTTCTTACACAATTTGACTGCTGCGAACTTTCATCTATAAGACTTTTTATACTATCTGCTGGAAATATAACATATTTATCGTCTTCATACTTATTTAAAATAAGAAAATCAGCTAACTCTTTTATACGTTTATCAATTAAAGGATCTTTAGATACTAACATTTCATTTGTAACTTTATCATGTTCTTTAATAAAATATTTTGGAAATAGTACATTATGGTCTTTTAGATTCAATTTCATTTCTTCACAACATCTAATATAATCGTCATATTCGTGTAGGTTATTCATGTTTAAATCTTGTTTTTTTAAATATTCTAAAGCCTTATCTAAATTAACATATTTTAATATTGATTCAGCTAGCCATAGATTATCTTTTATAAAATTAAGCGTATTTATATCAGTCGTTTGATAAAGTTTAAGGGCTTCTAATTGAGGACCGGTTATGTTAATATTTTTCATAAATGGATAATATTTCTTATCAACACCAAATGTATCCTTAAAGGTTCCTTTGTATTTAATACTTGAACTACATGCAATAGCTAATTCAAATAATTTCATTTTTAATAAATACTCAAACTCTTTATAATATACAGGATAGAAAGTTAAACTTGATAAGTTAAAATAATTTTCTTTAAGATAATCCTTTAAAATCCAAATATTACTATACTTATATAAACTGGTATTTTTTAAATCTATTAAATTGCTTGTATATAAATATTGATGCTCATACTTATTAAATTCAAATTCATCTAATAAGTTAAAATCAGCAGTACTTATTTTATTATTTGAATTTGTAAACCTAGTAAGAATATTTTCTAATTCTTTATATAAAATTTGTTTATTTGTTGTAACATTTATAATTTTGGTTGGTAATATTTGATAAATATTTTTAATACTTATTTTACTATTTTTATATGGAAAATATGCCATTGGATTTCGATAATCTACATATTCCCATAATAAATAAAGCAATATATCATTATCATTAATATCAAATATATAATAATACACATCGTTACTTAAAGCTCTTATATCATTTATATTTTCGATTTTAAAATTATCATGCGACTTAAATGTTCTAAAACATTTAGGGCACTTATTTTGGTTTGTAATTTCTTCTATACATTTGGGACAATAATACTTATTATTACTTTCATCATATATTGGAATTGAATTAGATGTTTCTCTAATAAACTCCTTAATGTTTTGAGGAACGTCATCTAATGTTTTCCAGTAATTCATCGGTTCTTCTATAATATCATCAAATTTATCATTAAACTTTAATGCGTTCATATAGTCACACTCATTTCAAATAATATTGTACACCACCTACACTATACTTACAAGAAACACGTTGACATGTCTTAAATAAATACAACTAAGTCAGAACAAAACTGAAAACAAGTTTTCAGCAGTCTTACCTCACGGTAAGGCTTTTCTGCTTCACCGAACTAAATTAGTTCTCAAAAGACCAATATTGGATGGTCGCCACCCTATTATTTTTCGCTGAATTTTATTTTAAATTAAGTTCTGTATATATATTTTTAAACCTTCAAGCATTATATTCACGCTTGCGTTGAAATCTCTATCATACTTTGTCTTATACTTAAATTCTTTAACTCTTATAAATGTTAATATAGAAAGTCATAAATACGTCAAAGTTAAAAAATCATAATTTACGAATTATTAAGTTTTAACTTTAGTTTATTAATATCCATGCTATTCCGTGCTATAATAATTAACAATGAGAGGTGTTATTATGAACTGTTATGTAGAAAGTGGAATTCATATATTGAATGATACTACTAAAGATTTAGAAAATTTAAATGAGCTTGGTATATACTTAGCAAGAAGAACTAATGTTGATGCTCTGAAATCATTGAAGCTTATTGTTTTAGCATCAGAAACTAAGTTATTAGAAAAAAGTTTTAATATTAATTATGTAAAAACTTATACCAATTCGTTTGAAAACAGTATATATAAAAGAAACGAAACTGTATTTGGTAATTTAGCTGTTAATCCACAAAATTTCGGCTTGGAGTTAGCAGATTACATCTTACATAATTATAAGGTTGATTTAGGCATAGAACCATTCACTTCTGGTTATACGATATTTGATTTTTTTGCAAGATCTTTTGCAAGAATAGAATATGATGAAGATTCTTTTTATAAGAGATACGATATGATTGATAAAAAACTAGATATGGTTTCATATATGTTAGATTATGAACTATTAGACAATAGTCAAACTGATTTATTACTAACTTGTTTTGATAGATGTATCAAAATAAGTACCATTACACAAAAGAACAACTACTAAAAATGAAAGAGATGATTAATCAAGTAGACTCAAAGCAACAAATAAGACTTACTATTGAAGATTTATTTAAACAAAATAAGATCAAATCAGATTATTCTAAAGAAGAGTTAAGTAAGAAGCTACTATCAGCAAATAAAGATAAAGATGTTAACAAGCCTTCTGATATAACCAAATCATTTAGTAGATTAAAAAATTACTGTATGCAAAATGATCAATGTACTTACATGTTACGTACTATTCCAATGTTAGTTAAAGAAAAAGTAATAAAATAGGTGTGGTGGTAAAATGTTATATTCAATGAAAGAAGTATGTAGAATAAGAAATCTATCTTATGATAGTTTAAAGCATTATTGTAATGAATGATTAGTTCCTAATGGTGACATCCTCCCCCGCCTAAAGAGGTGGTGGCTTCCTTTCGTATAAAAGCGAACAGTCGGTTCTCGTTCGATAATACCAATGTACTAAGCATAAGCGAGCTAACCCCGTGTGTCCCACGGTTTATTTTGTTTTAAGTTATGCGAGAACTAACCGCATACCCTCGTTTCTTATATTTATTGCAGCGTTTATATCCCTATCGTGATGTGTTCCGCATTCAGGACAATCCCACGCTCTGATACTCAAGTTTTTCGTTGCAGTATTTTTGTAACCACAAACGTTGCAAATCTGACTGCTTGCAAAAAACTTATTTACCTTTACAAGTCTTTTGCCTGTTTCTTCAAGTTTGTATTTCAGAAAAGTAACAAACATTCCCCAGCCGTCATCAGCAACAGATTTACCAAAGTTCAGCGACTGTGACATTGCTTTCATATCAAGATTTTCAATGCACACACAATCATAAGCATTGACTATCTGCCTTGACTGTTTATGTAGAAAATCTTTCCTTTGATTTGCAACTTTTTCATGAAGATTGGCAACTTTAATTCTTTGCTTGCTACGATTTTTAGAACCCTTTTGCATGAGTGATAATTTTCTTTGCTCACGTTTCAGACGTTCTTCCGCTTGCCTGTAATATCTTGGATAAGCAGGCTCGTTTCCGTTGCTGTCCTTATACAATCCGTGCATTGAAAAGTCAAGTCCTAAAAAATCATGTAGTTCTTGTTCTTGTATTTGGGTTTCATACTCAAACAAAACACTAGCATAATATTTACCACTTGGAGTTTGGCTTATAGTCACGGATTTCAATTTATAATTAGACAAGATAAGTCTGTGTTGCTTTAGCTTTACAAGTCCGACTTTTGGAAGTTTCAGAAAGCCATTATCAATAGATATATTTCCGTTTACACAATTTGTTGTATAGCTTCTGCGATTGCTTTTCTTGGACTTGAATTTTGGAAAGCCGATTTTGGTGTTTCTAAAAAAACTGTTGTACGCCGTTTGCAAGTTCATTTGAGCGTTAGCCAAAGCAAGACTGTCAACCTCTTTCAACCACGGAAATTCAGACTTATACTGTGCAGGCGTATTATAAAGCTTTTGCTTTGTTTCCTCATAATGATTAATTTTATCTGATAACATTTGATTATAGATAAATCGGACACAGCCGAAAGTTTTAGTAAGTATTATTTGCTGTTCTGCATTTGGATATATTCTGAATTTATATGCCTTATTCAATGTTTCTCACCTTGACTTTCTATATATTTTCGTATCACTTCAATCGGTGCACCACCTGTGGTAAGCAGACAAAAGCTCTGACCTCAAAAATGTTCTTTCCAAAGCTTTTGACGTATTTGTGGAAATTCTTTCTTCAAAAGTCTACTGCTCGCAATTTTGTATGTGTTTATGAATTTGCTTATCTCTGTATTCGGATGTGCTTTGAAGAGAATATGTACATGATCTTTATCGGGGTTCCATTCTTGTAATGTAATATTGTATTTCGGTAATATGTACTAAAATATTTCCTTTGCTCTATCCGATATGTGATCATCAAATACTTTTCTGCGATATTTTACAACAAGTACAAGATGATAGTGCATCAAAAATGCTGAATGTGCATTATTGTCTAATTCCATCGTATATCACACTTTCTTTGTCGACTGACTTTATTATATTATGAATTTTAGTATTCTTCAAGTATAAGTAAACGTAATTCATCCCCCACCTTAGAGGTGAGGGACTTCTTACTACAAAAGGTTAAAAGAAATAAAAATAACTATAGAGTATTTGATGATAAAGATCTTGCCTGATGATGACAGTATTAACTATATTTATAAAAAGCAAAATTCCCATGATTGTGTTTTAACTGGTAAAACCAAATACTATAGTAATTTAAATAAATACTAACAGCAACTAAAACATAAAATTATATCTAGAATTGAACAAGAAATATATCTAACGCTTAAGACATTATCATAAGTTAATCATAAATTCAGTCACTTTACTCAAAATAAGATTGACTTATGTTATTATCTCATGATATAATATCAACACATTTTTACATATATTAATACCAAAAATTAAATTAAATGGTAAATTATAAAGAGAAGATATCTTTGTAAACAGCTATTACACATGCTATCTTTTCTAAAAAATGAGGGGGAATTTATATGAATATTTGTTTAGAAGCAGTAGAAGGGTCCAATAAATTTGAAAGAAGTAATTTTGAAGATAATAATATTAAAAAAATGTACATAAAAAAGAATATTGATATTATTAATGAAGTTATGCAGTTTACAACAGGATATTGTGGATCATTTGGAACTGGCTATCCATTTTATGCACTAGATAAAAACTTTGAAGGAGAATTACCTGTTATACAAGAACAATTGCGTTATAATGAGGAATTAAAAAATACTATATTAAAATCAAAGTTAAAAAAATGGCCTTGCGAAAGTTGCCTACCAATAAATGGTCCTTATATGGAAGATTTAAAACAAATCTGTATTCCTTGTCCTAGATTAGAAAAAGGATTAAAACCTAGAAAAATAATAAATCGCTTACCTGATATTGATATGTGGATGGTCTGTGAAGATTCTAAAGTAGATGATGCTAAAAAAGAGTTGAAGGAAACATTTGATTCCCTTGATATGCATACATCGGATGTAAATCCAATTCAGACAATTAAGGATTTTAAAGAAACTATTAATGATTTGGAAAATGGTAAAATGCCTAGAAAAATGCTACCACTTGATATTCATGTTATAAAATATTCAGAATTAAGTAAACTATTAGATCAAGTTCCTTTTACAGTTATTAATTCAGTTAAAACGAATACTATACCATATCTACCTATACTGCCAGATTCATTAAGAAAAAAATGGCAAAAAGATGATGAAGCTTATAATTTCACACTAGATTTCTTATATAGTATGAGTGAATTTAACTTCGAAGAAACTCTAAAGCAAAAGCTTGATTATGCCAGAGGTATGGTTGCTTCTAAGTTGACAGAAAAAGAAACCGTTAAAATACTTGATTCAGTATCTCCTGATTCTGTGAAAAGGAGATTTGAAAATAAAACATTACAAAAATTATATAAAAGGAGAATAAATTCATGGAAAAATTAATAGATTTACATATTCACACTGTTTGTTCAGATGGTACTTTAACACCAAAAGAAGTTATAGATGAGGCTTTAACAAATAAAGTAAGTACTATTGCAATATGTGATCACGATACAATTGATGCTTATAATGATGAACTATTTGAGTATGCAAAAGAAAAAAATATTAAATTAATAAAAGGGGTAGAAATTTCTACTAAAACTAAGAAATGTGGAATACATGTTTTAGGTTACAACTTTGATTTAAACAATAAAGAGTTTAGAGAAAAATTATATAATCTAAGAAATGCTAGGCATATATATTTAAGAAATGTTGCCAAAAAGTTAGAAGAATTGGGATATAAAGTAGCAGTAGATGAACTAGACAAAATAGATGCCGTAACGAAAGCTCATATTGCCAATGATGTAATAGGAAACAAAGAAAATGAGAATAAATTAAAAGAAGTTTTTGGTTATGTTCCCCAAATGGGAGAATTTATAGAAACTATTATGAATGAAGGTTGCCCTGCTTATGTAAAGAAAGAAACGATTAGCCCAAAAGAAGCCTCTTCTCTTATACGTAAGGCCGGTGGTAAAGTTATTTTAGCTCATCCTGTTGCATATAGTTATGAAGATAATCTAACAGAAGAAGATATCGAAAAGTTAGTTATAGAAATGCAACCAGATGGAATAGAAACGAACTATATTTATATAGATCGTAATGATATCAAACATAACGATATAATCCGTTGGAATGATTTTGCTAAAAAACACAATTTAAAGACAACAATCGGTTCAGACTTTCATAAAAAAGATGGGATTCACCCTATCATTGGACTAGTTGGTGAAGATATAACATTGACTGAAGATGAAGTTAAGCAAATGATTAATTTCTTATTACATAACTAATTTTAAGTATATTATAAAAATGATATTAAAAAGGAATCATTATGAGTATTAGTGATTCCTTTAATTTATTAATAAAATTTTTATATCTAATATATATCAACCCTACTAACTTGATTACCATGTTCTTCGATAATAGTAATCAAGTCTTTTGCTTTTAACCAAATAGTAGCAGTATTATCATTTGGATGAATACCAATTAGAGAATTATCTTCAAAGTAATTATCTAGAAAGAAAATAGTCTTTTTCTCTTTATCATTTAATAAGCCTAAAGGACTAACAGAACCAGGGGTAAGATTTAATATGCTAAGTAGTTCCTCTTCTTTAGCAAAACATAAAGACCTAGTATGATACTCTTTTCTAAATTCTTTTAAGTCTACCCTTTTATCTCCTTTAACGGTAATTAAGTAATAATTATTTTTCTTATCATCTCTTACAAATAAGTTTTTAGCATCAAATCCTTTATATGGTAAATCAACATTATCTAACTCATCCATATTATAGACAGCTTGATGATTAGTTATTTCATAATTGATTTTTCTGTCATTTAGATATTTATATATTTCTTCTTTAATCATTTTATTTATCGCCCATTAACTTTTTATACAATTTTTTTCCTTCTTCAATATTTTGTTTTTCTTCTTCCGTAATTGGATGTCTTCTATCCTCAAATATAGAAAACATGTTATATA
>CAKPPW010000017.1 GCA_934177995.1 uncultured Bacilli bacterium | reverse complement strand
CTTACGTATTTATTGTACAATACTTTTCTTAAAATTAAAAGACTATTAACAAAAAATTATTTGTCAACAGTCTGAAACCCTTATTTTATAAGGGTTAAATTCTTATTGGCTGCCCCAGTTAGGGATAAATATTCCATTTAACAAGGAACATATTACTACAAAAGTAGCTATTTATCAATAAATTAATTCAATAAAGTACATTAAAAATCAAACTAAATCATAATTTTAGTATGTAAATAAGATGTAGAATTTAACTTGCCAATAATGAAAAAAGTATGTCCTGATAAACTATTAAAAGGTCTAAAATGATTAAAAAAAATTATACTTGAAGTTAAAAAGATAACTAAAACAAAATAGCTATCTCTTTATTGATTTCAATCTTATTATCTATATCTACTATTGCATAGTATTTAGATTCTTCCTTACAAATAAATACTTTGTCTGATTTTATTCCAGTAATTTGATTGAATCTTTTTACATCAGCACTTTTTAAGATTCTCATATACATACCATTTTCCTCCTCTCGGGAAATGATAATAGCACATCTTCTATTTCTAGTCAAATAACCGAATTTTGCATTTTCAGGCTATGAAAATCAATGAATTTTGAATTTTATTGTTAATAAGTACCCTGAATTTAACAAATTCAGTATAAATTTAGAGTGAATTTTTAAAATTCACTTTCTTTTCACAAATTTTAGAAAAAAATAAAAAAAGAACTCAAGCTACTATTATTAGTAACCTGAGTTTTTAGCTCTCACTACAACTATTTCGTAATAACTTTTTAATTTTCTTAAAAATGCACATTGACACAACCTAGGTTGTGTGATATACTAATATCAGAAAGGAGATGAAAGAGTGAAATTTTCTATTAAATTAGGAAAAATAAAAATAACCTTGCATTTTCAAATTTTAAGAAAACACAAGGTAAAAAAAACTTTTAGAAGATGGAGCTAAAGCTCCTCTTCACCAAATATTTTAACACAAGAAAATTTCGCTTGTCAATGATGAAAAAATTTGATAAAAAGGAATATAATGTCAATTATCGAAAAGAACAACTTAAAAGAAAGGCAAAAGCACAATTTAACACAGACTTGTTCTACAACGAAAAAGTAGAATTAGACAAATTACTGAGTGATCTAGGGATGACTAAAAGAGAATTTATACTTGAAGCAAAGGATGAATTAGAGAGAAAAAGAGATGCAATGAAAAAATATTTAGTTGTTAAAAATACACAAGGTTTTGAAAAAAGAGGAAACTGGATTTCTTCTGGAGATATGATTTTTTCAAAAGAAGAAAAGATTTTTAGAAATTTAAAAGATGCTGAAGATTATTATAATAGTATTGAATTAGAAGATAAAATTCAAGATAATAATAGATACTCAGATTACAAAGAACTTTATGAATACTATTTAAAAGATTTCTCTGATGAAGAAATTAAAAATAGTGATTATGATATTGATAAAATGAAATTATTAAAAGATGATTATTCATTTATTCAATAAATGAAATGTTGGAAAGGAAAGAAGGAATAAATATGAAAAATAAAGTAGAATATGAAATAGAAAATATTTATATGAAATTTGATAGTTTAGATGAAGCTAAGATGTATCTTAGAAAGATATTAGATGATGAGTCTAATTATAACTACAAGGTTAATAAAAATAATGAATATTGTATTTTAAAAAATACATATAATGATTTAGAAGAAGATTCAGAGATTATAGGATGTTATAGCTTATCTAACGTTATAAGTGTTGCAAAATATTATGATATGAGCTACGAAGAAAAAGAAAATTTCTTTGAATCAATAAAAGATGAATATAATTATAATATTTAGTAAAAATGATATTGCAAAAATACAATTTTTAAAGAAAAAAAGAGTGATTTAATCACCCTTTTAGAATATAACTCGTCACATCAAAGATTAATACCATTTAATCATAGAGAACCAAAATGTGACACTATATCGCTTTATCGATGCGAATCAAGCACATTTACAAAAGCAACTTAATTGTATCATTCATTAACCAGAATGTCAAATGGGATTGTAGCAAAAAAAAGAACTCAGGTTACTCTATTAGTAACCTGAGTTCTCTTAATTATTACTTACTTCATATAGATTTTTACTAAATATCCATACATTTCTACCATCTATATTTATTTTAGCAGAATTAGATTTAGTATCTATATCTAATACTGTATATATTTCATCATTTTTTACCAAGCTTCCTATACCTAATAATTGGTCATTTGTTTGATTTCCATTCCTATCAACCTCAATGAAAGGTCTACTAGGCAACCAATGGTAGTTTGCTATTATTCTACCTGTCAACTGATTGCTACCAAATAAATTATGTGGAATATCTAAACAATTCACTGTGAACATTCCATTAAACTTTACTTTAGAGCCAACAGTTAGTATTTGATCTGCTTCTTTTTTAGTTTCTTGATGACTTATTAGTTGCTTAGGGATAAAAGCTCCTATGATGCCATCATAAGTCATATTACTGATTGTAACATATGGTTTTGGGGCATTTTGCTGTAAGCATTTGAAAGTTCCATTTCCGTTGTCCTCTAAAAAGAAGCCAACATGTGAAGTAGGTGCTATTTTGCAATTACCCCAAACGACAAAAGTTCCAAAAATCATATTATCAACAGTTGTTTCCACATAATAATCTAATATGCCATTATTAACTTTATTTTGAGCTATAGAGCGAGCATAACCACTAGGCTTACAGTTAATGTATATTCCGTTATTGTATAATTTATTAAAGTAGTTGAATAAGTCTACGCATTGTGCCCCGTACATTCCATCTACGTCAATAGCCTTTCCTAAAGTTTTATTAATAAATTCTTGAAAGTTCATAATTACACCTCTTTAGCTTCCTTATCAAAGTCTTTTTCTTCTATCTTTACATTTTTCCATTTCTTGTAAGCATCCAAGTACAATTCTTTCTTATCTCCACTGTAAGTGCACTCAAAATACATTCCATCAAAGTTAGTTGTGCTTAAAAGTGCCTTGTTATTTTGTAATGTTTTACACTGCCAAACAATATATACGTCTTTTATAGTTAAATGAATATTATCAGTTATTTCACTATTTTCTTCATAATATTTTATTATTGCATTTTTACATACTTTTTCAAAATCGTAACTGTTCATAACTAATTCTCCTTTTCTCCCTCTATCTGCTTCATGATTGTAATTTCTGGCTCTTTATCAATTATTGCCTCGGTTGGCGTTACTATTTCTTTTTCCATTATATTTCCTCCTAAAAATGCACAAAAAAGTCCGGTTTACTGTGAATTTTACTAATATAAACCGGACAATTTATATTTTATTGTGCATTATCGTCGTTATTTAATTTTTCTTTAAGTTTTTCCGGCATTTCTATGCCTAATTTCTTACAATTTTCAGCTATACTAACCAATTCCATATACACGATATATAGACTAATAAATTGTCCAATAAACTTTATATTAAAGGCTAAACCTATTACTATGCCTACAACTATATAGATAATCTCAGCTAGTTTTTTGCCTATTCCATCACGCATTTTTGTAGACTTAACTTGCTTATTCTTCCAAGCTTGGTAATAGCCTGTAATAATATCTGCCACCATCAGAAATAATGGCAACACTATTTCCCAGTATTCGTGTGAAAACTGTAAATTTGTAATTATTTCCATTTCTTTTTTCCCTTCTATTCATTATAACCTAAAATCATAATAGGAATGCAAACCGTATCACCATCGGCACCTGAATTAGTAGCAATTTCAAGAGTTGTATCATTAATATATGTAATGATTCGTTCCCTTACTCTAGCTTCTCCATTACTAACAGAATAAATCATAGATATTCTCGTACCATTTCCCTTTGGAATTCTTCCAGTTGACAGTCTTTCAAAGCTGCTACTGCTTGTGCTACCTCTATAGATAATTTCATAGTATTTATAGTTAGCATTGCTTAAATTAATTCTTATAGCACTTGATATAGCTCCTGATGGATTAGCATTTTCCCATAATTTTTTTGCTTTAACATTGTTGATTCTTTGATTAATATTTTCTAATAGTTTTTCATTAATTTTCATATTTTATAGTCAATACTAGACTTTATCTCTATTTCCATTTACCAACTGCAATATATTTAACAAATTCTCCTCCAAAAGCTTCAAAGGATTGACCTAGTCTTGCATACATGCAAGCTACCGCCACCCCTGTTTTTTCTAAGTTTTTTGCTACTGCAACTTTTACAAAAGTATCATCACTAGTTACACACGTTAAAGTTAAACTAGGAATACTTATAAAAGCTTTTGGAAAAGTTAAGCTTACATAGGAATTATTTTGTGTGGTAATTGATCCATAACAAATCATAGTTCCATCAATAAACTTAATGTAACCATCTCCACTATCAATAATACCATCTATTCTTTTATTTATTTTTTTCATTAATATAGACATTAATATAGAATTTATTTGCATTTTTTAAGGTAAATTTAGTATCTATTTATGCTCTATCCGTTGTTTTTGTGTATTCTAAAACAATAATGGCATAATCCGGTGTAACTTGACCATTTAAAATAACTTGAGTTGCATTTGCCATACCGTTGCTATCTGTTCCGGTGCTTATTCCTACATTATTACCGGACCGGACGCGTGATGACGAAAAGAATGACCTAAATTTATCATAATTTCATCAACATTATTAATATTATGGTTAAATGTACTCCATTTAGAAATATAAAAAGTTTTTCTGTATAAAGTTCTACCATTATACCAAATGCCTATTATTTGCTCTTTTGTCGAATACGTACTTAGTTGTTAATTTTGAACTCATTTGAGTTAATGAGTTTTCTTAAATCTCTTGTTAAAATTTGATTAAGCATAAATACACTAGGTTATGATACTAAATAGTACCAGTCACCTCTTTTCTTAAAAATAAAGAAGGCTCTAGTATTAAACTTGAACCTCCTTTCTTGTAAAATAATCGTATGTATGTATGTATGTATGTATGTATGTATGTATGTATGTATGTATGTATGTATGTATGTATGTATGTATGTATAAGCGTAAATATATTTTCTATTTTAGTCAATATTTTTTTCATTTTTTCCTCCTATTCTTCATTAACAATTATCGGTACTATAGTCCACTTTGATGCATCCCAATTTCCAGTCAAATTGTCTTCGTTGCATTCATAAATCGCATGATTATAAACAACTAAATCCCCTTTGGCATATGTGACTGTCGAACTGTATGTATCCAAGTTTATTCCTAATGCAGTTCTAATATTATTTAGTTCATTTTGCAAATGTCCTGCTTGATTTGAATTTAACTCATCTTGCAATTCGTTAAACCAATCATTGAAATATTTATTATATTGTGCAAAAATCTCCGATGTGTCTAATTCTAACACTGCCTGTGTGACATTACCACAATCAACACCATATCTAGTATCAATAATCATTTCGGTTGTAATTCTTGTTGTACCTGCTGGTACTGATATATTTGCTAGCCTTAAATCATAAATAGTGCCAGTTCTAGTAATATTAGGCTGTGCTGGTGTTGTAGCATATTGACCTTGTAATATTTGAACTGTTATTTGTCTATTAGTTAGATCTAATCTACATATGACAGAATCAATTCTACTTAATTCATTATCTGCCTCGTCTATATCTAGCGTAAGTGATTCTGTGTTTTCATAACTATAGCCATTTATATTAGCACTACCTGTTGCTACACTAACAGTCATATTATCATTTGAACTTACCAGCAAACTATTATTAAATACACCGTTGGTAAAAAATTTAGATAAGAATCTAGCAACATCAGATGCATCATAGGTCCTATCATTATTTACCGAGTTAAAAAAGCCATATTTTTGTGCCATTATTTATTACCTCCTATTCATCATCCCACGCACTTGATAGTGGATTACCAAATGTAGGATATATTGTTTTCTTACCATCTTCTATGGTTTCCTCTACTTCTATTATTCTATAAGTTGTGTATACACCCCATTTTTCTTTTTTGATATTAACCACATCTCCTAAATCCCATTTTACTTTATAATCTTGTTGAACTAATGCAGTTACTTCTAATTGAAATGTTCCATCAGACACTTTACCTTCACCAATCGATTTTAATTTGGCACGATACACACTATCCGATAAATCTTTATTGCTTAATGATTTTTGATCACTGAACACCTCATATAAATCAAATCCTGTTTTACCAGCGTCTACTGTAACTAAAACTCTATTATCTTCTTCCCCAGTGCCACCAACTAATATATAATTTGCCTTAGTCTTTTCACTTTTCACGAGTTTACCTTGCTCAATATTATAATTATCATCACTAAATGAATACTCTTCATTTTCAGTTTGTCCTGAAGTTCTATCTAAACCTTTCCATACTTCAAACATATAAACTTTTGAATCAATATTTGGAACAATTCTAATTCCTATATTTGAGTATTCTGATAGTTTACATAGATAGTCATATACATTTTTATAAGTGACTTGAAAATCAATGTGTGGTGATGACATAGTGACTGTTTCAGTTTCCCACTGTGTAGTTAGTGGTGTCATAGCATTTACTATAGTATTCATACCCTCAATAGTATTTCCACTAAAATTAATTTTACTTTTAACAATTCTTCTTGAGAGTAATGCAGTTAAAAAACGACCACTTATAGTCACTTCTTCATTAGTACCATTATCACTAAACTCTATTGTTTCAATTATTCCTGCCTCAGTATAATTATTCCTCATAACTATAACATCAGTATCTATAAACTGCATCATATAATCATTTACTGGTAGAACTATTTCAAATTCACCAGCCTCAAAATATTTTCTTCTCCACCTAAGCGAAGTGAAATAATCTACTACTCCAAGTAGGTTTAATTCTTTATTGAAAAAGAACAATGATGAATCATCATCAGCAGTAAGTTCACGAGATAGATTTAATATATAAATAGGTATTGTTCCAGTTTCTTTATAACGATATGCAGTTATTACCATTACATTATTCTCATTATTATAAGCCAATCCATATCTAACGCCTTCCGAACCATTATCAATGTCACTCCATAACACACCATCTATCGATTGCAATATTGTACCATTGTATCCACAAGCAATATACATACCATTAGCATATCTAGATCTAATTAAATACGCATCAGTTCCTGTTTCTTGTTTTGTCCAGTTTATACCATTTGTTGAAGTTAAAATTGTTCCTTTATCTCCAGTAACCACAAATTGTCCTTTACCATATGCTATACCAACCAATTTTACTGATGTTCCCGACACTCTTCTTATCCAATTATCAAGATCTGTAGATGTAAATATTGAACCAGTTTCTCCAACTCTTACATAAGTTCCATTGTAAAAATCGATGTCCATATGGGCAAGGTCTTCACTGGATTCAACAATCAATTGATGTTTTGTCCAGTTAATACCATTTGTACTTTCATAAAACCAGTTTTCAGTTTTGATTTTTTTTCCATCTATCGTCCTATACCAATATATACCGAGTAATGCTACAAATCTATTATTTATAAATTTGACGCTATTACTAGTAATCCCATAAGCTTCACCTGTATTTATCTTAATTGGTGTCCAATTAACACCATCAGTAGAACGATAAAACCAAGTATCAGTACTTGTACTACTTTCTCCGGTTATTATAAAAATACCATTACCATATACAATATTTTTTGGTTTTAAATAATCATCATTTAATTGATATTCAGTCCAATTTTCTAAATTTTTTGATACACATACTTTGGCAGGATTCTCCGACAATAAATAATATTTCCCATCAACATATGCAATACCTTGACCACAGCCCGATATACCACTATCTTTTCCTATCAGTTTCATCTAACCACCTCTATACTGCCTCATAATAGTTATAATAACTAATAGTACAATCTAAGTTGGATGAACCGCTATCTGCATTTGTCACATATTTATTTACGCCATTAGGTGCCTGTAAGAACTTTGTTCCAAATACCAATGCATTTGTTATATTACTTTCATTTCCATTAGAATCAATATGAGTAATAGTTTTTTCATTGTTATATGTAGTAACAACTATTTGCTCACCTAACTTTAAAGTATAATTTAGTTTCATAATTTCATTAGTTCTAGTATTTTTTAATGATGGATTTACTACTTCTCCATTTGCTATAAATGTGATAGTCAAACCATATGAAATATGTGAACTATTTTCAATTTCAATTGCTGTAGCATTATTTTGACTAGCAAATTCAATACCAGTACCCGCAGGTATTTCAAGTGGAAAGCTGAATAATTTATCCCAATTTTGAAGAGTTACAATAGTTTCTTTTGAGTCCATAAAGTAAGGACTGGGACATAATAGATTAATTGTTGCATATACATAATTTGCTTTTCTTACCAAATTAACATTTTCAACATAGTAATTTATTTTTCTTTCAATATTACCTTCATAATAATAAAGGGTACCATGGTCTTTGAGTGGAAATATATTATATAGTTGCTGTTTTCTAGTAATTAAATCAATACCATCTTTAAATGCTACTACTAAATTTATATTTCTTTGATTTACTGATGTTCCTATATAAGATACGCCTACACCAAAGGCACTTTTTATTGTGGCTACATTTCCATCATAACTATGTAATCCTGAATATGAATCTAGATAAAAAGGAAAAGAATAACCAAATTCTAGTTTATAACCATAACTATTCTCACAAATAATTCTTTTAGTCTTTGAATAATAAGCCATTATCTAACTCCTCCATATTTTAATTTATATAATTCATATTCTTGCCTTAATAATCTTACATTTTCTGATGGGGATGTATATTTAGAATTATTATTAATAATAGCAGTAAACTCACCACTACTATCATTATTTCTTGCACTGTTTTGATTTTGCTTTTCTAATAGTAAACTATTAGCATTAGGATTAATCATTGGATTCAATGAATTTTTTACACCATAGTTAAGGTATTTCATTGCTTTAGTAGTATTACCTAATATATCATTAAATGATAACTTATCAGCCATACTTTGAGCCATTCTATCAGTAGCATTTTCTAATAGATAACTGGATTTATTTATTCCTTTAGTCATTCCTTTAATCATATCAGGCATCCATGTTTCATAATCATGAAGAGGACCAATATCAGGTCTAGAAAAATGTAAGAATTTTTTAATTTTATCAGCAACACCTTTTGCTGCATCACCAACTTTTCCTACCATTCCTTTAATACCGTTGATAAATCCTTGTATCATATCTTTTCCCCAATCTAAAGCCATAGTTCCTAAATTTCCAAGTTTATCTGTTATAGCATTAATTATTTGATTCATCCATTCACCAATTTTACCGTAGTAAGTCATTATACCTTTTCCGAATGCTAAAAGCACTTGTCCTCCAGCCTCTAACATCTTAGGTAAACTTTGAATTATTGCACCTACGATTTTAATAATTATAATAGGTATTTTTTCCATTAGCATCTCAATAGTATCAGGGTCAGTTAAGCCCTCAACTAATCCGATTACAAGTTGGATTCCAGCATCTATAATTAAATCAAGATTATCAACTAAAACTTCTACTATTTTTAATACACATTGTATTATTTGTGGGATTAAAGTTGGTAGACTTTCGGCTATACCCTTGGCAAGAGCAATTATGAGTTGTAAACCTAACTCGATGACTTTTGGGAGATTAGTAGTAAAAAACTCTACTATTTTATTTACGAGTAATGTTAATGTTTCTTGAAGTCCACTCATATCTTGGGTCACCATATTTAATAAACTATCAATCATATTGCTAACTGCATCCAAAAGTTGTGGTACTAAGTCAACTAATATTTTTGCTACCTGTGGTAATAATTTTTCAATTAATGTGACTATTCCGCTCAGTATATTAGGTGCTAGTTTCACAATCGCATCACTAACATTACTTAATACATTAGTGACTGATTCAGCCAAATCTTCTGCACTACCACTACCATTTAAGAAATTATCAAACGATGCTTTCATTGAATTGATTGAACCACTTATTGTCTTTTTGGCCTCTTCTGCAGTAGTACCAGTAACACCTAGATTTTCTTGTATCGCATGAATTGCATTATACACATCAGACAAGTTAGAAATATCATATTTTTGTCCTGTTAATTTCTCGGCATCTTTTAATAGTCTTTCCATTTCAGTTTTAGTACCACCATAACCTAATTTCAAGTTATCAAGCATGGTGTAGTTTTGTTTAGCAAAACCTTGATAAGCATTTTGTATTGATGACATATCAGTGCCAAACTTATTAGCATTATCTGACATATCACTAAATGCCATATCTGCAACATCGGCTGCCTTTGATGTATCTCCGCCTAGTGATTGTAACAGAGATGCACTAAACGACGTGACACCTTGCATATATTCATTAGCACTAACACCTGCAGTCTTATATGCATTTTTTGCATTCTGAACTACTTTATCAGCACTATCTTTAAATAGTGTTTCTACACCACCTAGATTTTGTTCTAAATCTGCATATGACTTAACACCTGCACCTACAACACCAGCCAATGCACCAGTTATTCCTGCAGTAACAGTTGCAAGTTTTTTGCTAACGTTTAAAGCAACATTGCCAACTTTAGATAATTCGTCTTTTACTTTAGAAAAATCTATACTTGATGTATGCTTTAATTCACTATTCATCTTCTTAAGTGCAGATTCACTTTTCGTTATTTCTACACTCAAAGCCCTATATTTTTCTTTTTGTTCTTCGGTTAATGATGAATAACTACCCATTTGTCTTTGAGCCTCTTTTAAAGCATTTAGTCTATCAGTAGTGGCTTTAATATTATTTTTTAATACATCTTGCTTTTGTGACAGTAATTCGGTGTTTTTGGGATCAAGTCTTAATGCCTGATTCAATTGTTTTAATTCGCTATTAGTAGAATAAACAACCTTATTTACATTTTTTAAAGCATCTTCTAGTTTTGATGTATTACCACCAATATCGATAGTGATACCTTTTATATTTGCCATAGTTTCACCTCCTTATAAATACTAAAAAAACTACTCTAGAGTAGTAATGAGTAGTCTTTTTACTACTCATAAGAGTAGTATTTAATTAAACTGATTGTTCATATACGGATTCAAAGAAACTGGCATAAACAGCTTTATTATCGGCAGTTTCTTCCATGAACACTTTAATTTTATTATCACTAATTCTTGCAGTAGCGGTAATATTTAAAGTGTCAGTTGTCGGTTCTTTAGATGTCTCAATTGTTTGACCTGCAGTTGATGGTCTTTGAGCAGATACATTATAGAACCAAAACTTACGATTTGATTTATCTCCATTTATTTGGAATCCTAAAGCAAAATCAGATATAGTATCATCAGTGCTTTCTATTAATGCACCATTTGAATCTGTTTTTTCACCAAGAATTTGTGTTCTAAACTCATCATTTATCATTGCTATTTCTAATGAACCGCTATATCCTTGATTAGCAAATTCACTAAAATATTTGGTGTTATCACCATAAAAGTCTGCACTTTCCCCTTCGGGATCTAGTGTTAGATTCACTGCACCAGGCAATTTAAATGGTGTATCATAAGTCACACCGGCACTTGAATTTGCAGTTATTTTAGCGATGCAAACATTACTTAACCCAAACTTAACTTTATTTTTCATATTTTTTACCTCCTATATTTCATAAAAATTATGATAAATTTTTTCATCTTCATCCCATACTTCGTCAGATTTATCATATGGAATGTTATTTTTTTCTAATAATTCTTCAATAGTTTTTTCTAATGCAATATCTTTCTTTTCTGTAATAAGTTCTATTTCAAAGTTGTAAGGTCTATAATAAGTTCTACCATCAGCTTTAAATGTTTCAGGGGTATTTTCTCTATATGCTATAAAAGGTGGCACTACATTCTGACTTACATCAAAGTGATTATATGCAACTGGTATACCTAAAGTTTTTAATAAATCATATATTTCTTTATGTTCCATTAATTGCCCTTTCTAATGCCATTCTCAACATTTTTTATATATTCTGATACACATTGTTCTTCAACTGGTTTTATATGAACTATTGGAGCAGTATATCCACCATTTCTTTTTAAATGAGGTTTTTCTAATAAATGAGTTAATTGATAATCAGTTGCATTATGAATAATACAATGAACTTCTCCTCTTTTATTTTCTTTCTTAACTCTCCAACCTTTAGCATATTTTCCACGATTTGCAGTCGATTTCTTATTTTTTGGTGAAGTTGCTTTTAAAGTCTTAGCTCCCTCTTTTGCTATTTTTTCTGCCTCATTTTGGATTAATGTTTGAATATCATCACCATAACCAGCAAGTATATCATTTATATCTAGAATAGAAGAATTAGCCATTTACACCTATTTTTTTAGAGCATACTAAAACGATATCAAACTTGTTTTTAGGATCTATTGTCCGAAGAACTTGATATCGTTCATTATTCCACTCTAATTCACTTTCTCCATTGTAATTTAATCTTTTAATGACAAATTCACAATTTGGAGTAAGACCAACCTCAATAGCACTATAATATTCTCCAATCTTTACACTTTGCTTTTTGGCATAACATTTTTGCTTAGTCTCGGATGATGGTAGATAGTTTCCTATATCGTCCATATATTTGACTTGTTTTATTAAATAAATTATTTCACTATAATTCATTTGATTCCTCAATGTATTCAGTTAAATGTCTTAAGGTATCCTTTTGAAGAACATATGAATTTGAATACAATTCAGCATTAGAAATATCTAGCAAACTTAAAACATAAGTAATTATTGCAGTCTCTATTAAACTATCGGGTTTATTAATAAAAGTATCGACTATGCCGATACTTTTAAGGTCTAATTTAGCTGATTCAATCCATGTTTCGATAGTTGAATCAAATTCACTATGATTTATACCTTGTATTTTTTTTATTTGTTCTAGCATAGTCTTCCTCTCTTTAATTAAACGTCTTTTACAGTTTGTGCAGTAGGTTTACTTACTAATGTAAATGCCTTATCAGCAACAACACCTAATCCAACATATTCACGTCCTAGAATTTCAACTAAATCTTCTTTTTTACGTGTTAACTCATCAAATTTGATATTGATTTCTTCACCGTTAGGAAAATTAGCAATTGTTCCTTGATCGTAATCACCAACAATCATATAAACAGCTCCTGCATCTGCACTGTCATATGCTGGTAATGTGTTATTAAATTTAACATCAAATCCTTCAAAAATATCTACACCATAATTGTTGGCATATTGTACTTCTTTAAATTTAGCATAAGTTAACTTATTCATAGTAATTACTGGATTAGTAGCTTCATCACTTAAATTAGCATATGCTTTAGCAACTGTTGATGCACTTGGTTCAATTGCTATTTTTACTGCACTTGGACTAGTTGCAGTTGCAGTTTGTGGAAGTGCAGCAATTTTTGCAACTAATAAGTCTGATGCTTTTTTAACAATTTTATATGTTAATTCATTATAAATATATTTTAAGAATGCTTCTCCTCTTAAATCCATTACTTCATCAGAAATAGATATCCATTTTTTGATTGATGCTGGAGTAATTGTTGCAATACCTTCACTTAATGTTTCTTCAGCAACTGCGGCACTACCTTCTGTGTGAACAACAGCATCTCCTCCACTTATTTCAAATTGAACTTTTAAATTACCTTTAATATAAGTCTTTTTTACTAAAGACATAATATCTGACTTATCCCAAGCAGTTTTTACTTCATCTAAAACGAAATCTGGCACTGCAATAGTTCCACTAGTTACATTTTCAGATAACAATGATCTTAATTCTTCATCTTTACCTGTTTTTACATATTCAGCATAAGCATCAATGTATTCTTTTGAATTTCTTAATTCTTTTTCGTTTTTCATTTTTCTTTCCTCTCTTTCAATTACTTCTGATTTTTCTTCAGTTATTTTTTTTGAAGTTATTTCATCTTTTTCGTGACTCTCAATTTGTTTTCTTTCCTCATTTAGAGCATCTAATTCTGCTTCAAGTTTTTCAACTTGTTCAACGTTCTCAGCAGATTCTACTTCTTTACGAATTTCAACTTTACGAGTTTCAATTTCTTCTTTTCTTGTCATTATTGACCTCCTATTC
This sequence comes from uncultured Bacilli bacterium, assembly GCA_934177995.1. Taxonomy (GTDB): domain Bacteria; phylum Bacillota_I; class Bacilli_A; order RF39; family UBA660; genus Onthousia. The sequence continues at coordinate 16,507 of CAKPPW010000017.1, read as the reverse complement.
TTTTTGAACTCTTTAGGGCTGTATCTTTCCCACTATGGCTCTCCAGCCTTTATTAAAATGACTTAGTTAGTATCCACCAACAAAAAAAGAACTCTCCAGTTCCTTTTTCATAATCATATTAACCTAATTTAGCAATTACTTTTTCTTTTGCATCTTTCAATTTTTTTTGTGTTTCATATTGCTTTCTTAATTCTGCTCTTCTTTCTAAAAAGTCATCATTCTTGCTTGCAATACTTACATCAGTTGCATTGTAAAATGGTTGATCTACAACTGACACATCAAATAACTTACCAATTTTAGTTATTGTTCTAGTATCTGTTTCATAATCATACTCATCTTCTTCCACAGTAAATGCAAATGATTGCTTATCTATTAAACCACTTTTTATCGCATTAAATATATTTTTATGTTCTGTTATATCATCTTGCAAAATAGCATCCATAAATAAACCTTTTTCATCTCTGTTTAATCTTAATGAACCATTTCTTGTTCTTGCAAGAACCATAAATGAATCATTATGATTGTATCTTAATACTACATCATCCATCTTTGCATTATCTAATGCATTTTTTGATATAACTTCAGTATATCCATAAGTTTCAGGACTATTGAAAACTACTGCATATCCTTTTATTTCCATCTTTTCGTCTTCAGTAGTTTCTGCTCTGAATTGGATATCTAATTTTCTAATTTCTTTTTCTTTCATTTTTTAACACATCCTTCCTTCAAAATAAAAACACTCTTTCAAGTGTTTTCATTCTTAGTATCATTATCATTTTTATAATCATCATCACCATTTTGATAATCATTAGCAATATCGCTATCAATATGATTTAAATCTTGCATTATCTTATCACCATCGGCACGAGGTGATAAATTAAATACTTCTCTTAATTCATTGATTGTCATTATATTATTTGCATATCTTAATAAATTAATTTTAGTATTATTAGATACATATTGAAGTCTATTACTTTCAAACACTATTTCATTTCCAAAATATTTTTCAGTTGGAGTGAATATTTTATTAGTAAATTCTAAACTCATTTGTAAACTTATTGGTTCTAATACAGATTCGTAAAAAGCATCCCATTCATCTTCTGAATATTTAGATTGAATAATATTTTCGTTAAGTCCATAATAAGAAAGAATTTTATTATCAATACTTTTAATTTGACTATCGTCTGCAGTTTTTGGTTCGATTTTTACTGGTGTAAAATCAGTAGTTGCATCTAATCCACCAATTCCACTTTCATCTGCATTATCAATAAAGTCTTCTACAAATTGATCACGCATTTTCTTTACATCTTCTGGCTTCAACATAGATTTAGTTGATTTAATAATTCCTTTTATAGATTGAGTAGTTTTTATAGCATTAACTATACCTTCATCTAAAATATGTTTTATTGATAACGTTTTAGTTATTGGTATAGTTGATCCTCCAGTTATTCCACTCTCAGTTATAAATCGAGTTAAATGAATGCAACTATCATATGGCACAAAGCGTTCCTTGGAATATCCAAATCTGAATTTTATCCATATTTTATTATCATATTCATACAACCTTCCATCACTAAAATCCAATGGATATAATCCCGTGACTTTTAAATTTTCATCTCGTTGAATATAAACAAAACTATCATTGTATAAATATAAATTATAAATAATTGCATAATAAAAACGAAATGCGTTTTGCAATTCGTTTGGTTGCTTTGATAATAATTTATATAAGTTATCATTAAGACTTTCAAATTTATTGGCAAAGTTTCTAATATGTTTTGGATGCATTTTTGCACCATTTCTTGCGATAGCATCTACACATGCCCTTACATCAATATCATTTTTAAAGTCTCCATTATACTTAGTAAATATAGCTTTTGTTCCATCCAAAATTGTAAATTCACTTGCTTTTTGTGGAATTGGGCTACTTTGATTATTTCCAAATATCTTACTAAATAAACTTCTTTTTGCCATCACTTTACCTCCTCACCAATATAATCCAAATATTCTTGTTTTTTATTTATATAAATGACATATGCATCCATCATGCTTGATGCACCATCAATTCTTTGTGTTGCTTTTTCTTTTGATAGCATTATATTTTCGTTATCATCCATTTTAACAACTACATTTGATAGATTCCATTTTAAAATCGGATTATTATTGTAATTTATTTTTTTATCCATTAAATCTGCTTTCATTTGCTTTAAAGGAGCTGACTCTGTTTTATATCCTTGTCTTACTTCCACCATATCAAAGCCTTCTGTTTTCATTTCATCACACCAAAAATTGGCATTCCAACTATCATAGCCTATCCATAATGGTCTTAAATCATATTCATTGACTTGTTCCTTAAACCAATTAGTAATATCATGATAATCTATTTTTGAATCACCACTTAATCTAAGATAGCCTGCTTTTAACCATTTATCATATGGTATCTTATCTTCAGTCACCTTTTTTTCTAAAAAATTGGTTGGAATCCAATACATCTGTTTTATTCTTATTTTTCCTTTTACAACACCCAGAATTGTTGCACAAGTTAAATCTGTAGTACTGGATAAATCACATCCACCAATGCAATAACAATCTTTCCAATCAGAATATATTTCTTCATTATTTAAATCTTCAAATGTCAACCAAGCATTTCTAAAATTTTGTCTAACATTGAAATCCTTGCATAATAAATTAACTAATTCAATAGGATTAGCTTTAGCTCTTTGAACTTTTTCTCTTAATGCTCTTATTGATTTAATTGTACCTAGTGCAGGATTTGCTTTATACCATGATTCTTCATTAACCCACTCTTTTTCATCATCTAATTCATAGATAACTGGTAATAATACTTCATCAGATATTGTTCCATTTATAACTTGACTAGCATAATCATACTCAATGTCAAATACATTCTGTCTTATAGTTCCCATTGTGCTTGTTTCTAGCAATAATGGTTGCTGTCTTGCACTCATTGAATCATACATTACATCAAGTAGATTTTTATCTTTCCAAGCATGAACTTCATCAGCAATTACTAAATGACTATTCAGTCCATCTAATGAATTAGAGTCACTTGCAAGTGCTCTAAATGTAGAATCGGTTGCATCATAATATATTCCGCCAATCAAACATCTAATTCTTTTTTCTAATGCAGGCGACTTTTTTATCATTTTTTTTGATTCTTCCCAAACAATTTTAGATTGATCACGTTTTGTTGCGACTGAATATATTTCTGCTCCACCCTCGCCATCTTTTGTAAGCATAAAATTAGCTATTGCAGAATCTAAAACTGACTTACCATTTTTTCTTGCTACAAATAGTATTGCCTTTTTATATCTTCTAAAGCCTGTATCTTTATCTACAAATCCAAATAACGCTTGCAAGAAAGCCTTTTGAAATAATTCTAATTTCAATCTTTGACCATTCCACTGACCTTTAGATTGCCTACAATATTTCTCAATAAAATGAATACATCTCAAACTTTTTTTCTCATCAAAAATATATGTATGGTTTTCAGTTTCTCCAGTTTCTTGATTAATAAAAGACACTTTATTAGGTGTCTTAATATCATCAACTAATTTTTTATATATAGTCTTTACTTTTTTGCATACTTTATTTGGATTATTCTTAATCCAGTTATAATACTCTTCTATATATGTCATAATTCATCATTATCAAAATCGTCAAAACCATCTATATCTTCCTTTGGTAAGAGTTCATTTATTTGCTTAACTGTTGATTGATAATTTTTAATCATAGCATTATATTGATTCAGTGCTGGATTAGCCCTCTCTATACTATACTTACCTTGTGACATCTCCGTTACTACACCTTTTTCTTGAAGTTCCTTTTTTAATTTAGTTAAAGTTTTTTTCATGAATTCCAATTCTTTAATTAATGTAAGTCCAAGCATTCCTTTTTCACTACTCATTTCATTAAAGATTTTTTTCAAATTCTTAAAACTAATTGGTTTGATTTTATCCATTTTATCACCTTTTTCTCGAAATAAGGGGGGTTATGCACAAATCTGCACATTTTTTGAAGGCTATCGCCTCGGTTTCTCAAATAAGCCATTAAAAGCCACAACTAGGGGGGATTTAATTCTTTATAACTAGGTTTCCATTTTCATCAAACATGTAATCTTTTCTAACTGATACGTCTTGATGATGTTCCAACTCATGGCACTCTTTACATAAGCCCTCTAAATTATTTTCATTCAAAGTAACATTGTCATTATAGATATTAGAATCATTTAAATGCTCTTTGTGATGTACTATTCCAATTCTTCTTTTTGCTTTTGGAATCCACTCACTTAATCCGCCAACGTATACAGGCTTATGACATCTATTACATAATAAGTTTTGTTTTATCCAAACATTTTTTCTGACAATCTTCCACGATTTTGAATTATAAAATTCTTTCCTTATTCCATAACTCACTTTGTTTCCTTCTTTGAATTTTCATTTTTCTTTATTACTACTTCTTTATTATCATTTAATTTAGCATTCTCTATTTTCTTTTCGTTAAATACTTCTAAAATTTCACATACTCCTGCTTTGACTAATACATCTGCTCTTTCTTTAGATACTATTCTTTCATAGTTCTTATCATCCAAATTATTAGTTATTTTAATGTTTAACTCAGTGTCGTTATATGTTTCAATACATCTTACTTTTGCTTCCATCTTATTCTCCTTCTATAGCAATAATCTATCTATATCTTCTTGAGTTGCAGTTCTAGTTCCATCATCTGATGAACTTTCTACACTAGATAATAGTATATTTAATAAACTTACAAAGGACATTTCTTTCATGTCACTCATTGTAATATTTAATCTTTTTGCAAGAGCCATAATTTCATATTCATCTATTGGCTCATTATTTTGTGAATTGTTGGGGATTTGTTTTATTTCCCCCTGATATGGGTGTAACTGCTAAATCAATAACTTCATCAACCCATTTTGTTTCATCAAACATTTTTTCAATGCTCTTTAAGAATTCCTCAAATGAACCTACTTGATTATTATCAGCTTCTACAATCATTACATACGTTATCTGTAGTAATATCTCTAAAAAGTCATCTATTATTGCTAGTATGTCGTCATTATCTTTTCTTAAATCTTTTATTTTATTGATATCTTGCATTAACTTTCTACCAGTCATATCACGATATTTAAACTGCGTTAATGCACTTGATTGTATCGTGTAGTCTTTTCCACCAATATTTATTATTTTTTTCATTATTACCTTCCTTTCTTTTGTTCAAAAAGAGTTTATACCTAAAAATTAAATTATAATTACAAAATTAGAACTACAACGAGCAGTTCTAAATAAATCCAAGTTATAAGTGCTAAAGAATTATTGGTATTATCTGCCTCATATTCTTTAGCACTATAAAACATGAATAATATATTAATCATTGCTAACACTATTTTAATAACTGTATGCATTGGTTCACCTTCTCAAATAAAAAGAACTCTTATAAAGTTCTTTCACGATATTACTATCTCACAAAAAACGGCTCATATCGGTTCATTATACATTTCTCTTCTTTTTATAGCGGCTATATATCCTCTTACACTGACTCATTGAATAATTAACTTTGCTAGATATTTGGTACCAAGTATAATTTTTAGTATCTATCTCTTTATAATAAATTATCAATTGTTCTATCTTATCATATTTCTTTAATATTTTTAACTCATTATCTATCCAATCCATGTTATTTTTTATTTTTTCCTGAATTATCTGAATATGAAAATCTAATTGATTCATTTCTTTTAAAATTTGATATTCTAACATCTTGTCTACTACTTTGCCACCATCAACAATTATCTTATCATACGATGTACTATGTAATCCCACTATTGACTCTAATGATTCCTTTTCATTTAATAACTTATTTAATTGATTAGTTAAACGTTCAACCTCATAATTTACTTCTTTTAATGTCATACCAACCTCCAGTTATTCCTATCTTCCTAAATAAAACTCTCTACATTCTTCATTTTTAAAAGCATTTGTTGGTGTCATTACCTTACAATTGTTAATTTTGTAGGTACCTAAGATATATCCCATTCCAATTCCTATCATTAATATACCTATTGTTCCTATTACATAAGCTAAAATAATATCAATTTTCATTATTTATCATCTCCTATAATTCTTCTTTTACGGTCTCATAAACATCAGTTAAATATCTTCTTCTGAGTAATATAGTTAAATTAGAATTTACTGACGTTCTTAATGCTTTGCTATGCCTACCATTGGTTTTTTTATCATAGTCAATATCAATTAATATAGCTTGATACAAAGTTCTATATTTATCAGTATATATTTCTTCGATATACCTAATTTTCTTTTCCATCTAACACTCCTATTATTTGTTTGTACTTTTGTAAAATTTGTCTAAAAATATTTTGCCTTAACCCAACATCTCTATATATTTCATTACTCTCTTTTTCTAAATATTTTATAAATATTTCTTGTTGAATTTTATATCTGTCTATTAATGGTTTAATATCACTATTTGGTATTACAGTATAATCAATTTCTTCAAGTCGTTTCTTTAATTCACGATTTTCTGTTGATAGTTCAATAATCAAGTCGTTTATTTTTCTAAGATCTAATATACTTATATTTGATTTTACCAATATACCTTGTATTTCTACAAATTTTTCACTATCAGTTATCATTTACTCATCACCCTCTACTAATATTTCCAACATTTTGTTATATTTTTCAAACAAATTATTCAAAGACATACAGCAATTTTTAAACAACGAAATATTTGTATAATATAATTCCATTAATTTAAAACATATTTCCTCTTTATTCATTCCGTTACCTCTTTTAATATATCTAATAAAACATCTTTGTTATACCAATTGATAGCATAACACTGTTCATCATCTCTATTAGTAATTAATGGTTTTATATATTTATCAATTCTATCAATAACTTCTTTTTGCTTTTTACATTTACTTTCTAAATAATCTATATAGTTAAATATTGCCTTAGCTTCTTCCACTTCTAGTGGATATTCATTATGAATCTTATCATCTTGAAAATATAACAGTTCATAATCTTTCGGTTTCTCTATAAAATGATTAATTTCTGGAAATTTATTTTTAATATTTTCACTAGTCACTACAAACAGAACATAATCAGGGCATCTCTTCAAAGCTACCGTTTCACCTCTCACTGAACATCTGATTTTCCCATCTAATAATTTGCTTTCAGCATGAGCACATTTTCCTATTTCACATTTACACATTTTAGCCTTCCTCTAACTTTCCAAATTCTTTTTCATATACTTCAACTTGTTTCAATTCTACTAATATTGATTTAACTTCTTCTTCAGTTAAAATGACTAATTCGTTAATATCTCTATAGCCAGTTTCTAAGGGCTTATCTGTATATCCTAGGTACGTTCCTTTAGCAGTTTTTAAAATTTTTGCTTCATACCAAACATAATAGTTAGCAAAGAAACCTTTTTCTAAAATTCTACGATGATATGTAAATAATGATTTACATTTATCTGTATCATAAATTCTATTATCTATAATTGCTTTCATTTTTTTCCTCCAAATATTTTGCTAGTCTTGGATCTGAATCAGTTATTACTCTTAATGCATTTTGAAAATTACTGTAATTTATTTTATTTTGTTTTTTTAAATTTATATATTTGATTGTAAGTATTCCTGAATATAGTATTAATAATTCTATAATAATTACCTGTTCCATACACCCTCCTAAAATCCATATATTTGATGCAATAGAACCTGATATTATATTGCATCATATATTTTATCGTTTCTCCTATATTTCATAAGGCTACAAGCCTTATTTATGTTATTAAATAGTTTTAATCATTTTTTACTCTTTTTTTCACGTTCTATAAGCCACTCTGATATAAACATATATCCATTCTTTTCAAGTTCTTCTATACTTTGACCATCACATAAATCAACCCAACTTTTATTTTTTTGGTATGACTTAATACCTCTATCCTTGATATATTGATTTTTATCAAAAACCTTCTCTAGCTTATTCATAAGCATCATTTCCACTTACTAATTTAGCTAATTCTGTTAAATCAACAACACCTCTAAACATTTGCTCTATTCTTTGTAGCTTTAGCTCTCTTTTAATTAGAAATTCAATTTCTTCTTCTGATAAATTATTAATGTTTTTCTTGTCATGTGTAATATCTTCTTCTATTGTTAATTCATAATTAGCCATCATTTCTTTTAATATTAAATCTGTAAACTCCTTTTTTTGACTTTTTCTCATATTTTTAAAACTTTCAATTAAAAAATTTTTTTCTATCATTTTTACCTCCTAAAATTTTATATTTCTTAATTTCAATTCTTTTTCATTATTAGTTAATTTAGTATAAATCCTAGCTGTCTCAATTGAACTGTGCCCAAGTATATCTGCTAGACCTGCAATATCACTAGGGTAAGCCTCTAAATAGCATCTAGCAAAATAGTGTCTAAAGGCATGTGGATGTACATGTTCCTTATTTACTCGTGCCATACCAGCTAATTTTTTAAGTCTACGATAAATCGTTGAATGTGCATAAGATTTTTTAGTATCAGGATTAAATATTATTAGACCTGATTTAATCTTATGATCTCTACAATATTTTCTTAGTAGTCTTAATAAGTCTAACTTAACTGATATTTCTCTTTCTTTTCCCTTATTTCTAATAGACATTGTTTTATCTATTGCATCAACTTTAAAGAATGATAATTCTGATATACGAATACCTGTTTCACCTAAAATTCTTAGAATTAAATAATTATCTTCTTGCCCACATTTCTTAGCCATTCTAAGTAGCCGATGATAGTCTGATTTACTCAAAGAATATTCAAGTGAAAATCTTTTTTGTTGTTTAATTATCTTCACACACAAGTCTTTTCTATCAATAAACTTAAAGAACTTATTTAGTATTATTAAATAACCATTAGTAGTATTAGCTAAGAACTCATCAACGGTATCTAATTTATTTTTAAATTCTTTAACAGTTTTTTTATTTAATTCTTTACCTTTTGTATATTCTATAAAAGAATTTATATTAGCTTTATATTTCTTGATGGTAGCTTTTGATTTCTCTTCGTCTTCCATCTTCTCAATAAATTCTTCTAATTTTTCTTCCATGTCCATCTTTACCAACTCCCAATTAAATTTTGAAATCAAACTCAGCAAGCACAAACTCATTTCAATTTTTTACCGAAGGAGGCGATGAAAGAATGAAGTTAGATTAAAATACAATAAGTACAACTTGCTTTTTAAATAAAATTACTTATTATAAGAATTAATTATTTCTGTTTCTATTTCTTTTCTTAGATTTCCAACTATTGGATGTACTATGTCATAATACTTGTCATTAGATCCTTTATAATTTGGAAAAGCTATAAATAAACCATTATTACCTTGAATTAATTTTAAATTATGAATTGCTAAGCTATCATCCAAGATAATCGTAGCAAAAGCCTTTAGATTCTCTTGATTATCAATCTTCTTCAAATTTACATTAGTTACTTTCATTTTTTATTTCTTCCCTTCTTAAATAATTCTTTACATTTTTTGAACTTGATAAAACTTTAACCTTTTCATTTAATTTTACTAAGGAAGCTTGAAGTACTTCTTTTTCTTCCTTACTTTTTTTCAATTGCTTACGCAAGTTAATTACTTCTTCAGCAAGAATAGTATTGTCATCATTTCTTTGATTAAAATCAGAAGTTAACTTTGATATATTCTCATTTAGATTAAATATCTCACTAGATAATACTTGATTATCTTCTTTTAATTTATTATTGTACTTTGTAAGTCCTCCTAAACGAGCAGACCACTGCTTAACTGATTTTTCTTTATCTTCTATTAGTACTTCTAAGTTCTTAATTTTTAAAATCAAAGTATTATTTGATGCTACCAAATCTTCGTTGGATAATTTTAATTCTTCATTTTTTTTGCAAGCATGAATTAGTCTTTTTCTTAAATCAAACTCTCTTCTTTCGGTTTCGTTTCTTTCTCTTTGTAAATCCTCATATTCTTTATTTCTTAAAATTTTCATATTATTTCTATTTCCTCCTCTTTATTCTCTTCTTTTTGTATTAATGAGCTAATTGCCATAAGCAACCATTTATTTTCATTCTCTAGCCTTGCGTTTTCAACAGTTAAGTTCCTATTTTGATTAATTAATTCTTGCTTATCTTTCATAACACTAGCCATAAATTTATCAAATGGTATTTTTAAATAGTGCTCTGAAACATATACATGATCATCAATACTAACTATTCCTCCATCTATTTTGATAGTTTTTATTTGTACCAACCTCATCAAATCTTTGATTTTTAGGATTATATTCAAGTGTTAATATTCCAGTTTGACCATTACGATTCTTACCAATAATTACTTCTATTTCTTCAATATCCGAGTGAATCCCCTTGTAGTAATTTTCGTTGTGCAGCATTAATACCGTAGTAGCAGACTGTTCTAATTCACCAGTATCTTTCAAATCACTAATCCTAGGTCTTTTATCCTTATCCTTTTCAGAATTTCTGTTTATCTGTGCGGCTAAGAATATAGTGCAATTGTAATCAAGCGATATTTGTCTCAGTTCCTTAACAATTGCTGTCATTTTTTCGTAAAGAGAGATGCTTTTTTCATTCGAGCCAATTAGTCCAGCATAATCAATAAATGCTAAAGTATGTCCGTTTTTACTCTCCTCAATAATTCTCTTACGAATACTAGCAATTGTTTGACTTCTGCTAATTACTTTGATGTTTTTACTAGCTATTTCAGTAGCACCTGTTAGTAACATTTCCTTTTGATAATCAGTAGCTGGATTATCATGATACTCAATTGGAATTTTTGTATTTATTCCAACAAGTCTTTGATAAATCTGCTTATCAGCCATTTCCATACTGAATAAAACACAATTATAATCATTGGCTAAATCTTCTAATAAATTTAACAAGAAACCAGTCTTACCTGTACCAGGACGTCCGGCAATAATAACTAGATCATGTTCCTGAATGTTTGAGTATTTAGCTAATTTATTAAATCTGAATTTAATGTTTTTATTCTTAGAATTTATTAGTTTAAATATCTCGTTACTTGTTAATTTATTTGCTGAAGACTTAATTGTTAAAGCTTCAAACTTATGAATATCTGCAAGCAACTCATCTTGAGTTATTTTACTATTCTTGAATTTGTCTATCGAGCCTAGGATTAGTCTATTCACATATTTCTCAAATAAAATTTCTTGATTATACTCAAAGTCAGTTCCCATGGCATCAGTACTAATCTTGACTACCTTTGATAAGATTCTATCTTGTGGAAATCTCTGATTAAATAAATGTTTGTATTTCTCAAATAAACCAGTTAAACTTATCGTTTTATCATCACTATACTGCCTTTTCAAAAGTTTAAAGATAAATTGATTATCAGCATCTTCAAAGTGTTCATCTGAGATGACTAGTTTTGCAACATTATCAGGCTCTAAGATTAAACTACCAAGTATTTCTTCTTCAATACCTAACATCATTCTAAACACCTATAATATTTCACATCAGATATGTCCTCAAAACTTTCTTTATCTTTTCTTTGCTTAAGTCTATTCTTAACATCATTAATTGTCTTTAATCCTTGCTTATCCCACTCGTAAAGTATCTTATCTGTGTATTTAATACTATTTACTTGATTGAGAATAGTCTCATCAACTGCTAACTTCATAACTTCTTCAGAATAATTCCAAGATTTTATAAGTTCTATTTCAGCAGGAGCTAGTGTCCTACCAAATTGGTTTTGTACATATTCGCATACATTTACATTACAATTACAATTGCAATTTACATTATCATTTACATTTACATTAGGTTTTTTCTTTGAAAACCTATGGTTTTTATTTTCTAAACCAGTGGTTTTTTCACAATTTTCTTTTTCGATAACATTGGTTTTTTTATCTGATTTTTCTTCATTATCACTACTTTTTGAAGGCCTACCTCCTTTTTTGCCATCTTTTCTTCTCTTTACATTAGCATCAATTTGTGGCTTAACTAACTTAAATAATAATTTAATTTCTTTAGGTAAATTAGTCTCATCTAATTCACCAGTTAAGGCATAATCTATAATTGCCTCGTAAAAGGCTAATCTACTTTTTTCTTCCATATCTTTACCGACTTCCCTGAAACTGTCATAAAATATAAAGCTTTCTTGCATTTTTGATTTATTCCTTTCTGTTTGATTATTTTTTTAATTCATTGATACTAAAAATAAAGTATTGCATTTTATCTTACTTCTCTATTAAACTTAGAGAAAAGGAGGTGAACTTATGGGAAAAGTTAATATTGATTTTCAAAATCCGAACTTAATTGCTCTTGAAATGACCAAATTATTTTTTGAAAAAAATCCAAATATTTTTGAAGATGATGATAGTAACATGCTCATTTCTGGTGCGTTTTTAAGACAATACTGTTTGTTTTGCGATTGTTTAAATAGTATTGCAGATAAGCCTGAAATTATATCTGATAAAGAAGATTAATTCTTCTTTTTTATTTGTTCTTTTAACTTTTCTCTTATTTTCATCAAATTTTCCTTTGGCGTCATATATTTAGCTTTTTCACTAATTTTTACATTAGGTTTATTCTTTTTTATCTTAAACATCATTACCTCCTACTTAGAAATTTTCTTTAAATAACTTATATTAATTTTGTAAAAATTAACCACTTCTTGCATTGGAACTAATCTACTTGGTAGTATTGTACCATCAGCTGTTATTAGCTCTGTAAGGGTGTTAAAATCAGCTCTAGCGTATGCTATACACTTACCACTAAGCAGAGCCATATCATTAGCTGTTGCCCATTGTTTATTAAGTATCTCTAACATCTCAGAAGCAGTGAGTAATTTTTTCTTTGCTCCCATTTTTATCTACCTCTTACCATATAGTTTCTAACTTCTGTATAACTACAAGTTCCACCTTTTGCCGCATCACATTTCTTTCCCCAATTTTCAAAATCATCAGCTTTATTACATAATAAATGAGCTAAAAATATAAACGTAATTATCATTACAATAATAATCATTAAATCTTTAACCCAACTTTTTAATCTCAATCTCTTTTTCATTTTTATCAATCCTTTCATTTTTTAGTCTTGGCGGACCTTTTTACTTGTAACCTAATTAGGCGATTATTTTTATAAAAAAATTTTATCATAATCATAAGAAACTTTTAAATTTTTATTTTCTGCTGTTTCATTTAATACTGTAATAATTTCATTTGCTTCTTTAACCCAAATTTTTCTTTTACCATTTTCTTTATAAACATAACTAGTTAAATTTAATGATAATTTTAAAGCCATTTCCTTCTGAGTAAGACCAACTTCTTCTCTAGCTTGAATTAACTTATAGTTTTTTGACATTTTTATCCTCCTTCCTGTCCCCTATTTAGGTTACAATATAAATATAATTTATTTATTTCATTTTGTCAACAAAAATGGCGATTTTTTTCGCTAAATGTAGAATTTTACTTTTTTTTGCTGTATAATAATTGAAAAGCGAGGTGATAATTTGGTTCCACTAGATAGGCAATTTTATATTGCGTTAGGAATTCTTTTGAGAAATGAGAGAAAAAAGAAAAATATGAGTTTACAATATGTTGTAGATAAATTGCCAAAAGAATATAAAATTGCAAAACAAACACTAAGTAAATACGAAAAAGGTCAGCGAAGAATGTCCGTTGAGTTTTTTAACGCCTTATGTAACATTTTAGAATTATCGCCAGCTGAGGTGCTGAATTCAATTAAATTTTATAACTAATTAAGAAGCAGATGAAACACTTAGCTACATAAAAAATAATATTGATAAAGTTACAAAAAATTAGTAAAAACAAAAAAGACCTCGTACGGTAATACGAGATCAAAATGAAAAACCATAAAAAAGTCCGCCAAGACTAAAAACAAAATACCAATAGGATTGATATAATGCCTATGATTTTTCTATTTCATTATATCAAATCTTCTATTGGTTTTCAATAGAAAGGATGATAAAAAATGCCTGTTTATCAAAAGAAAAATAAAGAAGGAAAGATATTAAAAGATACTAAAGGGAACAGTTGGTATTATAAATGCTATTATACTGATGTTTACGGAAATAGAAAACAAAGACTTAGTAAACTATATAAGTTGAGTAAAGATGCCAAGGAAGCCGAAAGAATGTTTTTGGAAGAAGCAAACAAAGGAATTGGTAATACTATTGTTTCTGATAAAAATATAGATTTTATACAAGTTTATAATGAATGGTTATTGTATAAAAAAGCAAAGGTTAAATCAACTACTTTTTATAGTGTTGTTAAACGTTCTGAATGTCACATTGTTCCATTCTTCAGAGAATACAAACTTTTTGCAATAAGAATAAATGTTGTCAATTCATGGAAAAACGAAATATTGAATTTAGATATGACCATGGGTCACAAAAATACATTAATAAGGACTTTAAAAGAAATACTAATATATGCAAGAGACTATTATAATTTTAGTAACCAAATTGTTACTACACTGCAACTATATAAAATCGAAAATGTTATCCAGAAAACTGACGCAGAAACTAACTTTTGGACTTATGATGAATTTAAAAAATTTATCAAAGTCGTTGATAATGAACTGTACTTTGTAATTTTTAATTTTTTGTATTTTACCGGCTTAAGAATTGGAGAAATGATTGCACTTACTTGGGAGGACTTAGACTTTAATAAAAAGTCTATAAAGGTCAATAAAACATACACTGACAAAGTTTTAGAAGGAAGTAATAGAATAACTACACCTAAAACAACAAATTCGATAAGATATGTTGATCTTGACGATAATTTATTACAATTACTACTAAAGCATAAAGAAAAAGAAAAAAAGATATATAATTTCAAAGAAGACATGTTTATTTTTGGTAATGTAAAATACATATCGCCTACTTCTTTAAAAAGATACCTATACAAATATATTAAATTAGCTGATGTAAAAAAGATAACACCACATGGCTTTAGACATTCTCATATAAGCCTATTAATTAATATAGGATGTGATAGTCGTGATGTTGCCAATCGAGTTGGCGATACAATACAAATGATAGAAAAAACTTACTATCACATGTTTCCAGAAAAGAAAAAAAATACTGTCAATCTATTAAATAATCTAAAAAAATAGTATGTAATTAGTATGTAATTACGTTTTTGCATATTAAAACCCTTATAAAATAAGGGTTAAATTTTTATTGGCTGCCCCAGTTAGATTCGAACTAACGCATCGTGCGGTCAGAGCGCACTGCCTTACCGCTTGGCTATGGGGCAAACTCACATTAACATCATATCACAATAATAGTTATTGTCAAGTCATGATGTTAATTATTTTAATGTTTTCTTCTAGAATTAATCTTATTTAATACTTTTTTGTATTCACCGCTATATTCTTTAGGAATAGATTTCTCTATATCTAAGTTGTCATCGCCATCGCCAATAAGCATTAGTAATAATATATCAAAACTTTTGATACTAGGTTTTGATGATAAAGATTCTTCTAACCGGTCATATTTATATAAAGCAGATTGTTTCTTTTCTTCATCATGCATATCCTTATAATACTTTATTTTTAAGTTTAAAATCATCTTCTTATACGTTTGATTTAAAGTATCATAAAGAGTTTGGGGGCCTTGATTATTTTTAATTTTAGTTGGTTTCTTTTTTTCTTTTTTTACTCTGCTAGGAACCGTATTTGTCACTCCAATATTTGTTTTAAATACACTTTTAGAATTATTTTGTTTCTTAGGTATAGTTTTTTGTATTCTAGATGATTCAGTATTTTCACTTTGTACTTCAGAAATATTAGTTGATAAGTTTCCACTTGTTGCATTGCCATCTTTTATACGGGTTTCTTGTACTTTTTCTAATGACTCTGTCTCATCAAACCATCCAATCAAATTATCCCAATTTCCTAAATTATAAAATTTGCTTTTTCTTTCAAACTGTAGTAACAACTTCTTTTTTAATTTATCGTCAAAAATTGTGTTATGTTTCAACTGTTTTATTCCCAAATTTAGTAATCCAAGTTTTTCATACATAGCTAGTTTTATTAACAAATATTTTTCTTCTTTGATTTTTTCTTTAAAACTTTCCAAAGTATCCAAATCTTCGACAGATATATTACCAACAACTATTTTACTTCTAATTTCTAATATTTCCGTTGGAAACTCCTGTTTTTCTGTTTGGATTACATCATTATACCAATCTGATATTTCTTCTGGATTTACCTTAATTTTGTTTTCCATACGAATTGTCATTAACCTACTTTGAATAATACTATCATTTGGAAATTTTTTAGCTATCTCTAGAGCTTTTTCATAATTTCCTTTTCTCATATAAATTGCCATTAACTGACCTTGAATTGGAGCATAGTTTGAAAATCTTTTTGCTACATCTAAAGCTTTTTCATAGTCTTTGTTTTTCATATGAATTG
>CAKPPW010000016.1 GCA_934177995.1 uncultured Bacilli bacterium | reverse complement strand
AATATTTTTATTAATAGTAGTAATAGGAATCAGTTATTCAGCTTTTATCTATAGTGGAATAGGTAAGAAAGAAAATATAATTACAACAGGTGCAATAACCATGCTTTATACTGAAGGTAATAATACTATATCAATAAATAATGCTCTACCAACCACAGACAATACTGGTAAGACTAGAAAGAATAGTGGAGAGTATTTTGACTTTTCTGTTAAGTCGTCTATCATTGGAAATACAGATATTAACTATGAAATAGCAGCTAAAGAAGAAACAGGTAATACTTTTAGTGGTAATAATATTAAGTACTATCTAACTACTGTAGATAGTACTGGTAAAGAGACAGAAGTAATGGCACCAAGAACATACTATGAGGAACCATCAGGAAATGTCTATACCGGAAGACCAGCAGATATGATGAGTTTGTATACTGGAAATTTAAAGGAGCAGGGAGAAACAACTATTAATTATAGATTAAGAATCTGGGTAGATGAAAGTTATAATCCACAAAACGATAATGGTGGACTAACTTATAAAGTAAGAGTAAATGTTTATGGACAAACTTCAGATACTGTAGCACAAGCAGAGGATACATATTGTAAAGATAATGGTTTTACTACTTTATCAGATTGTATGTTAGTAATGAATAATCATGAAGCAACAGTAGAGTCTGCTAAGACTGCTATCAAAGCCAAAGGGACACCAGACTTTAATAAGATAGCACCGAATGATAGTGAGACTGATGGATTATATATGGCAGAAGATGATGATGGAGAAAGTTATTATTATAGAGGAGCAGTAAAGAATAATTATGTATCCTTTGCCGGATTCATCTGGAGAGTCATTAGACGTAATGGAGATGGAAGTGTCAGAATGATTTATTCTGGTAAGAGTACATCCGATACAGGTAATAATACTATGATAGGGACTTCTCCGTTTAATGATAAATATTGGGATCCAACTTATGTCGGATATAAATATAATGAAAACTTTTCACTACATGAAGATAACGGAACTACGGGATATAGCGGATTTAATAATGCAAAACAGTATGATTATGGAACAGGATATACTTTTGATGAGTCAACTAAAAAGTTCACTTTAACAGGAGATATAAAACAATTAATCTGGACTGATAATCACGATGAGATAGTAAATAATCAGTTATATAGTTGTTTGAATACTAGTTGTAATGTAGTATATAAAGTAACGGGATATAGTAATGTTACTACGATGGTAGTAAAACCAATAAGTTATAGTTCTAATAGTCTATTATCGGCTCAAACAAATACAATGGATTCAGTAATTAAAACAAAGCTAGATAGTTGGTATCAAAATAATCTTACGAACTATACTTCGTACTTAGCAGACACCACTTTTTGTAATGATAGAAGTATAACTGATGGTTCAGGATATTTAACATCATCCAGTACAAACTATGATGTATATAATCGTATAGAAATAAAAAAGATACCAAGTTTAAAATGTAGTCAAGAAAATGATAGATTCAAAGTATCAAATGAAAGTGCTAAACTTAATTATTCTATTGGATTAATACTAGCCGATGAAGTAGCCTTAGCTGGTGGAAAGTCCGGTTCTGCTAATAGTAATTATTATCTATATAATGGAAAGAATTTTTGGACACTTTCTCCGTCTTACTTCTATTCTAGCAACTCGAATGCTTTCGTTTGGTATGTGATATCATCAGGGAGCTTGTTTCCGTGGCCTCTCGTGACCTCTTTTAATGGGGTTCGCCCGGTTATAAATTTAAAACAAAATGTAACTATTGCTAAAGGTGATGGATCAGCACTTAATCCCTTTTCAATTGGATGAAAATATAGATGGAAGGACAAGTAGATAATGAATAAGAATAAATTAAAAGATAAATTAGTAATACTATCTATGATAATGCTACTAGTTGTAGCAATAGGAGTTAGTTATGCTACATTTATATATAGTGGAATAGGTAAGAAAGAAAATACAATTACAACAGGTGCAATAACAATGCTTTATACTGAAAGTAATAATACTATCTCTATTAATAATGCCCTACCAACCACAGATAATACCGGTAAAACTAGAAAAAATAGTGGAGAGTATTTTGACTTTTCTGTTAAATCATCTATCATTGGAAATACCGATATCAACTATGAAATAGCAGCTAAAGAAGAAACAGGAAATACTTTTAATGGAAATAATATTAAGTATTATTTAACTACTGTAGATAGTAATGGTAAAGAAACAGAAGTAATGGCTCCAAGAATTTACTATGAAGAATCATCAGGAAATGTTTATACAGGAAGACCTGCTGACATGATGAGTTTATATGTAGGTAATTTAAAAGAGCAAGGAGAAACAACAATTAATTATAGATTAAGAATCTGGGTAGATGAGAACTATAATCCTCAAAATGATAATGGAGGATTAACTTATAAAGTAAGAGTAAATGTTTATGGACAAACATCAGATACTGTAGCACAAGCAGAGGATACATATTGTAAAGATAATGGTTTTACTACTTTATCAGATTGTATGTTAGTAATGAATAATCATGAAGCAACAGTAGAGTCTGCTAAGACTGCTATCAAAGCCAAAGGAACACCTGATTTTAGTAAAATAGCACCAAATGATAGTGAGACTGATGGACTATATATGGCCGAAGATGATGATGGAGAAAGTTATTATTATCGTGGAGCGGTTAAAAATAATTATGTATCTTTTGCCGGATTTATCTGGAGAATCATCCGTCGAAATGGAGATGGTTCTGTCAGAATGATTTATTCTGGTAAGAGTACATCTGATACTGGAGATAATACGATGATAGGCTATTCCCAGTTTAACAGTAAATACTGGGATCCAACTTATGTCGGATATAAATATAATGAAAACTTTTCACTACATGAAGATAACGGAACTACGGGATATAGCAGATTTAATAATACAAAACAGTATGATTATGGAACAGGATATACTTTTGATGAGTCAACTAGAAAGTTCACTTTAACTGGAGATATCAAACAATTAACCTGGAATGATAATTATGAAGAGATAGTTAACAATAAATTATATAGTTGCTTAGAAACAAATTGTAATGTAGTTTATAAAGTAACAGAATATAACAATGCCACTAGAATGATAGTACAACCAATAAGTTATAGTTCTAATAGTTTAGTAGATGCTCAGACTAATATGATAGATTCAACAATAAAAACAAAATTAGATAGTTGGTATCAAAATAACCTTACGAACTATACTCCATATTTAGCAGATACAACTTTCTGTAATGATAGAAGTATGGTATCAGGTTCAGGATATTTAACATTTTTTAACACGAATTATTCAGTTTATAGTCGTGTACAAGCCAATAAAACTCCAAGTTTAAAATGTAGTCAGGAAAATGATAGATTTAAGGTATCAAGTACAAGTGCAAAACTAAATTATCCTATTGGATTAATATTAGCCGATGAAGTGGCCTTGGCAGGCGGAAAGTCAGGTTCTGCCAATAGTAATTATTATCTATATAATGGTAAATCTTTCTGGACTTTATCTCCATTTGGCTATGATTCCTATTATTCACTTGGTTATGTTTGGAGAGTAATATCATCAGGTGATTTGTATCCTTATTATGGTGTGGCCAGTTTAATTGGTATACGCCCGGTTATCAATCTAAAGCAAAGTATAACTATATCTAAAGGTGATGGATCTCCACTAAATCCGTATACTGTTAGTTGAAACTGTTAACAAAAATAGGTTGACAAATATATAAAAGTTATCTATAATATTAATTGCAAACAGAAAGGAGTGTAATTATGGCTGTAAAGATTCGTTTAATGAGAATGGGTGCTAAGAAAAGACCAACTTATCGTATCGTAGTAACTGACTCTAGAGCTAGACGTGATGGAGAATATCTTGAATTAGTAGGAACTTATAATCCACTAGAAAAAGAAAATACTACAAAGATTAATGAAGAAGTAGCACTTAAATGGTTAGACCGTGGAGCAATTCCATCTGATACTGTTCGTAGTTTATTAAAAAACGAAGGTGTTATGAAGAAATTCGCTGAAAATAAAACTAAAAAGGAATCAAAATAATGGATTTAGTAAAACTTGTAACAACTCTTGTTGAAGGAGTTGTAGTTAATAAAGAAGATGTTAGTGTTAAAGAGTTTTCATCTGATGATGCTATTACTATTGAAATATTAGTCAAAGAAGAAGATATGGGTAGATTAATTGGTAAAAATGGTAAAACAATTAATGCTATTCGTACTCTTTGTCAAGCTAGTAGTTATCTAAATGGTAATAAGTATGTAAAGATTAATGCTGATAAGTTTTAGGGATAGAGATATCCTTTTTTTATTGTTAAAAGCCAATTTTTATATTATACTTATAGTGGGAGGATAAGAAATGAAAAAAATGGAAAAAAGAATAGTAAGTGCTATTGTTATGGTTTTAATATTTGTACCAATATTATTACTAGGAGGAATGACTTTCTCAGTATTTATGACATTACTTGCTATAGCTGGTATTTATGAGCTTATTAAAGTAAGAGAAAAAACTAAAGAATTTCCAAAGATAGTAGTTTTCTTTGCTTACTTCATAGTTTTATTCTTAACACTATTAAGTTATAATCAAAATGTCTTTACTTACATGGTTGATTATAGAGCTTTTGCAGTATTAATATTTATCTTTTTACTACCATTATTATTTGTTAATAGTAAGGAAGATATGTATAATATTAATGATGCTTTATATATGATAGGTTCATCTATATTTATTGGTTTGTCATTTGGACTTATTATTCTAATAAGAAATTATGATTTAAACTACCTAATATATATATTATTAATAACTACAATGACTGATGTTTTTGCTTATCTTACAGGATTTTATATTGGTGAACATAAACTTTGTCCCACTATTAGTCCTAATAAGACAATAGAAGGTTTAATAGGAGGTCTTTCAATGGGAACTTTTGTTGCCTCAACTTTCTATTTCACGGTAGTTAATTCTAATATGTCTTTAGTATTAATTATCTTTATAACATTCTTTTTATCACTAATAGGTCAGCTAGGTGATTTAGTGTTTTCTAGTATAAAAAGAACTTATAAAGTAAAAGATTATTCATCATTAATACCAGGACATGGTGGAATACTTGATAGATTTGATAGTTTAATCTTTGTAGCATTAGCATTTATTTTATTTGTAGGAATTTTATAGGAGGGTTAGATGGTAACATTATTAATATTTATTCTTATTCTAGGAGCGATTATCTTTATACATGAGAGTGGACATTTTCTCTTTGCTAAACTAACAGGTATTTATGTTCATGAGTTTGCTCTTGGAATGGGACCTAAACTTATATCACATAAAGGGAAAGAGACAACTTATTCTTTAAGACTTATTCCAATTGGGGGATTTTGTCAGTTAGCTGGTGAAGAAGGGGAAGAAGAGGATATTCCAAAAGATAGAACTCTACAAGGTAAAGAAGCTTGGCAAAGATTTCTAGTAATGTTCTTTGGAGCAGGTTTTAACTTTATATCAGCGATATTAATGTTATTCTTTATTGGTCTTATTTGGGGTAGCCCTTCTTCAGTGCCTTTAATCACTAATGTTAATAAAGGATCAAAGGCTGAAGTGGCAGGCCTTGAAAAAGGTGACATTATCAAAAAAATAAATGGTCATAAGATTAATACAAGAGATGATATTTCTTTGTATCTTACTATCGATAAACATAAACAAGCGACCGAGTTTGTTGTTACTAAAGAAGATGGTAGTACAAAGACCTATAAAGTTAGTCCAGAAAAGAAGATAAAAGATGACCAAGTAACTTATGTTTATGGTATTGGTTTTAAAGAGAAAAAAGAATATGGGTTAGGACATGCACTAAACTATATGGTAACAAAAACAGGAGCTTTATTTAGACAAATGTGGGTAACTGTTGTTAGTTTATTTACTGGTGGTATTAAAGTAAAACAATTATCAGGTCCTGTTGGTATTTATGAAGTAGTAGGTAGTCAAAGAGCAGGTGGTCTAGCTAGTTTACTATATCTATTTGCCTTCTTATCAATAAATGTAGGCTTCATCAACCTATTACCATTACCAGCTTTCGATGGTGGACATATCTTATTTATCATAATTGAGAAAATAAAAGGAAGTCCAGTAAAACCAGAGACAGAAGCGATGATTCATACAATCGGTTTATTCTTACTTATGATTTTAATGGTCTATGTAACATTTAATGATATCTTAAGATTATTTTAGAGGTAGTTATGAGTAGAAAAGATAAAATAATAATGAGTCTAACAATCGTTATCTTATTATTAGTGATAGTACTAGCTTTGATGCTTAGTATGAAAGGACTTAGTAGTATAACAAGTAAAGATAGTCCTAAAGAAGAGAAAAAAGAAGAAAGGGTAGTAACTACTAAACTTAATGAGGAAGAAGTTAATACCCTTCTTGATAAAATAAAGATATATGATAACTATTTTATTACTTTTGAAGGTAGTAAAAAACCAAGTGAGTTAACTGATGATGAAAAGTTTTTGTTTTATATGAAAAATAACTATGAGAAGTTTACTAAAGGAGTAAGTAGTAAAGAAATAGAAGCTTATTTAAAAGAATACTTTGGAAAAGATATTACCTATACTCCAGTCGCTAACTATCTATGTCCAGTTGATAATTTACCTTTAATTATCTATGATAAAGATTCTGATTTATATAAAATAGATTATAGTGAACATGGTCATGATGGAGATTATATCTCAAAGATATTTAGTTATTATGTAGACGGAGTTAAAAAGATAGATAAAACTACTACCTATAAAATAAGAGTTAGAAAAGTATTTTCTAATTATGTGACAGTAGGTTTGATCACTAGTTTCTATGGTAGTTATACTGATGCCGTTAATAGAAAGAATGAAGTATTTGATCTTTATAAAATATATGGTGATGAAAATATGAGTAATGAAGACCTAGAAAAGAAAGTAAAGACTCAGTATGAAAAATATAAAGGTATGTTTAAGATATATACTTATACTTTTGAAACAGATAGTAACATAGAAAATAGTTATTTAGTATCTTTAACGAAATAGTCTCTATATAGGGACTTTTTCTTTTTACGGGAAATATTAAAAAAATAAATTTTCTTTTAGATAAGTGATGTTGTGTGTTACAATATAGATGTATTAATAATCTATAAAGAAGGTGTTAATGTGGCAAAAAAGAAGACTAAAAGAGAAAAGAAGAAAGGTTTTGCTTATAGTAGTGAATTATATGGTGTAATACTTTTACTGGCTGGTATTATTGGAATTGGTAAGTATGGACCAGTAGGTAACTTGATTTCTTCTTTTGCAGTATTTTTAGTAGGAGTATTTTATAATATATTATTAGTATTATTAATAGTATTAGGAGGATATTTAATAATAAAAAGAGAATGGCCTAATTTTTTTACGACTAAAATGTTAGGGTTTTACCTATTTATGATAGGAATACTAGCTCTTATGCATGAAGACTATATTTCTGCTAATAACTATAATGGGATAAAAGTCTTTCAAGAGACAGTTGATCAATTAACTGTAGCTTTTTCTACTATTATGAATAGTAATGCTAGTATTGATGTGATAGGTGGCGGAATAATTGGCTGTACTTTTGGTGTTTTATTTACCTCACTATTTTCTTATAATGGAATGAAAATTGTGTCTTGGACTTTATGTATTGCCGGAGTTTCTCTATTTACTGGCTTTTCTATTGCTGACTTTGTTAAGAATACTAGTATGAAAGCGAAAGAAATGCTACCTAAAAAGGAAAAGAAGGAAAAAGAAGAAAAGAATCCTAGCTTCGATACTAGTAAGAAACCAGTTATTACTGGGGGAGAAGATGAAGTTAAGGATGATAGAAAGGTTACTATTTCTAATATAAATGAATTAACAAAGATTAATACCAAAGAAGAACCTAAAGAGACAGAGGTTAAAGAAGAGGTAGTAGAGCGACCAGTTGTTATTCATAATGGTAATTATACTTTGCCACCAATATCTATTTTAAATCCAGTTAAGAAAAATAAGAATAAGAGTGAAGCAGGAGTAGTTGAAAAGAATATCGAAACTTTAGAGAAAGTATTAAAAGATTTTGGGGTTATTGGTAAAGTAGTGGAAGTACATATCGGACCTACAGTTACCCAGTATGAACTTGAATTACAGACAGGTACTAAACTTAATAAAGTATTAAGTATTCATAAAGAAATTGCTCTTGTACTTGCTGCAAAAGACATAAGAATTGAAGCCCCAATTCCTGGAAAGAGTACTGTAGGAATTGAAATACCTAATAGAGAAACAACACCTGTATCCTTTAGAGAAGTTATGGAAAAAGTACCAGCTAGTAAAAGTAGTAGTAAGTTACTTTGTCCACTTGGTAAGAACATCATGGGTAATGTTGTTTGGTGTGAGATTGATAAGACACCACACTTACTAGTTGCTGGTTCTACTGGTAGTGGTAAATCTGTTTGTATTAATGGAATAATCGCTTCTATTTTAATGCGAACTAGACCAGATGAAGTTAAACTAGTAATGGTTGATCCTAAGAAAGTAGAATTATCAGTCTATAATGGAGTACCACATCTATTATGTCCTGTTGTAACAGATCCGAAGAAAGCTAGTGTGGCCCTAAACAAAATAGTTGCAGAGATGGAACGTCGTTATGAAGTCTTTGAAGAGAGTCATACTAAAAATATTGCTACTTATAATAGTTATATTGATGATAAGAATAAAAACTTAGATGAAGATAGTAAAATACCTAGAATGCCTTATATTGTAGTAATAGTAGATGAGTTAGCTGACTTGATGTTAGTAGCTAGTAAAGATGTAGAAGCATCTATCATGCGTATTACTCAGATGGCAAGAGCGGCTGGTATTCACTTAATCATTGCTACTCAAAGACCATCAACTGATGTTATTACTGGTGTCGTAAAAGCTAATATTCCATCACGTATTTCTTTTGCTGTTAGTAGTGGAATAGATTCTCGTACTATTCTTGATTCAACAGGAGCAGAAAAATTACTTGGTAAAGGTGATATGCTATTCTTACCAATGGGAGAAGCATCACCGCAAAGAATCCAAGGGGCTTTTATCGCTGATGATGAGATTAAAAAGATAATAGATTATACAATAGAACAACAAAAAGCAGAGTATAATGAAGCCTTCTTAAATCTAGAAGCTAATAGCAATATGGATAAATCAGCAAGTCAGAAAGAAGATATGGAACAAGTAGAAGATGATGATGACGAACTTTATAATGATGTAGTAACTTTTGTCGTTGAACAGCAAAAAGCTAGTGCTTCTCTTTTACAAAGAAGATTTAAAGTTGGCTATAATAGGGCAGCTAGAATAATTGATTTATTAGAAGAACGCGGTATCATTGGACCTACTAATGGTAGTAAACCAAGAGAAGTGTTGGTAAAACTAGATACTGGTGATGAAGAGTAACTTGAAAAAAACTTAACTTTATGCTATTATTATAGTGCTTGAAGAAAAGAAAGTGGGTTATGGTTATGCCAAAAACTTCATATAAAGATGATGAATTTAATAGACTTATTAGGCCTATTGTTCAAAATGAAGAATATCAAAAGACAAAATTTTGTACACATCATGGCTTAAATAGATATGATCATATGGTAAGAGTAGCATATTACTCTTACAAAATTACTAAAGTATTACATTTAAATTATCAGGAAGCGACTAAAGGAGCAGTTCTACATGATTTCTTCTTTAATGAAGAAGAGGAAAATAAAATAGTAAGACTAGTAGAACACCCAGAAATGGCCTATTTGAATGCTAGTAAGTATTTTGATTTATCAAGTCTAGAAGAAGATATTATAAGAACACATATGTTTCCAATTGGAAAAAAAGTTCCTAAATATTTAGAAAGCTGGATAGTAGATTTAGTCGATGATGTAGCAAGTATTTATGAAAAATCATTTATGATTAAAGTAAATATGAAGTTAAGTTTTAATTTAATAGTGATGCTATTAGTAATGTTTAGGAGATAACTTATGGATATTAGAGAATTATTACAAGGTAAGACTGATAAATTAGAGATAAATGAAGACTTTTTCTTTGCTAAAGATTGGTATAAAAATACAGATATTATTGACCTAAAAAATGTTCACTTTACGGGTAATTTAAAAAGATACTTAGATGATAGTTTCTTTCTAGAAGGTGAATATAGTGGGGATATGATACTAAAAGATTCCATCTCACTAGAAGATGTAACCTATCATTTTTCTAATCATTTAGAAGAAGAAGTGACAGAAAAAGTAAAAAATATTGAAAATACTCTTGATATTCTTAGTGTTTTATGGGAAAATATAGTACTAGAGGTTCCCATTAGATTTAGTGAAGTAAGTGATTACTCTAAATATCAAGGGAACGGTTGGCATCTAGTAAGTGAAGAAGAGTATGAAAAGGAAGAAGGAAATTTCCCATTCCGTGATTTGCTAGAAGGAAAAGAAAAGGAGTGAAGAAGATGTTAAAATTAGATATTCAATTATTTGCTGTACCTTTCAGAAAGGTATCAAAAACACGTAAGAGAATGCGTAGAAGTCACAATGCTTTAACAATGCCAGGAATGGTAGCTTGTAAAGAATGTGGGGAAATGATTAAACCTCACCGTGCATGTCCTAAGTGTGGTAGCTATAAGGGTAAAACTGTAGTTGCTAAAAAAGAATCAACTGAAGAATAAGATCATAGTTAAGTGATCTTTTTTTGTATCTATTATTTACTTTGCTTATTAACTTGTGATAGTATGTTGGTGAAATGGAGGTAAGGTAAGTATGAATAAGAAAGAGTTAAGTAAATTAAAAAGAAGTCTATTAGCTTTAGGAATGGTTGGCGTTATATTGGGAACTAGTGGTTGTGGTGATAATGATGATAATGAAATAACTAGGGAAGAAGTTCCATCAGAATATTATAATTTTGATAAATACTGTAAATATGTAATTAAAGATGGCGAAGCTTTACAGCTATATAATAGTCAAAATATAATGTTATTTTATAATAAAGAAACTTATGATGTTAAAGAGTATATATACAATAGGGAAGAGAAATTTTTAGGAACTGCATCAGAACTATATGATTTGGTAACAGAAGAGATGTTAGAGTATTCCGATGGTATAGCAATTGGTTATAATGATGATAATGATTTTCTTAAAGATTTGATAGATAACAATTATCAAGTGTGGCTTCCTGATGCTGGGAACTATATAGAAGGATATGAAGTAAAAGATTTTTATTCATTAGAAGAAATAAAGGAACTAGAACCACAAATAGAAACTGGTTTACGAGCTATTAATAAGATTAAAGTAAAAACAAAATAAACGTAACTATCTGCTACGTTTATTTTATTATTAACTACTTAAATTCTTGATAAATGTTTGTATCAAATTGATGTTGATCATTACCGGTGGCTAATAGTTTAGAGTTATCTACTAAGAAATAAGTATATTCTAAAATATCTTGATTGGTAGAAGTTATAGGATCATCCCAAGTAAGATCTAGATGATACCAATTACTTTCTAGATTAACACCATTCCAAACATGTTTATCATTAGATATTTTATAACTCTTGACCTTTAAGTCTTCTAAGAATAATTCCATGGCATCAGTGTATCCTCCACAAAGACTATAACCTTGTAGTAGAGGACCATATGCTATATCTGATTGATAATTAATAATACCATTATCACTTCTATCTTTATCATATTTGCTATGATTAATTATATAGTCATGACTTGCTTTTATCTTAGCTTCTAGACTCATTGAATCATTCCATATCTCAGTTTCAATTTCTCTAACTTTATTTAATACAAGAGTCTTAACATTATCATTATAATTATGTTCAATATTAATAGTAACTTTTCTAGCTTCATCATAATTAGTAGTTATTCTTTTGAAACTGTTAAAAGGATGAACAAAGTTGTTGATAGTAGATAAAGTCTTTTGATCATCTGCTAAAGCCTTAACATTATCTAAACAACTAGTATCTTTTTTACAATAAAAAGTAAAACTTTCTACTCCAGAATTTAAGACAGTATAGTATAAATTTTTAACTTCCTCCATAGAGTCTGGGGAAAAGTTATTAGTTAATGATACATAAGAGAAACTGTAGTCTCTTGTATAGTCATTAGATTTTGTTAAAACAACATCTTCCTTTGTAAAATTTTCTTTATAAAACTTGTATATCTCATCTTGATAAATATAACTACCTATAAAAAGGCCTAAAAGTATAATTAGTACAATAAATTTTTTCATTAGCATCTCCTTTTAATTAATTTTAACAATTATGTTATTTTCTGTCTAGAATAAGTTAAAAAAGTTTAAGAAACGTTTGCACTAACCGATAATTTTTGGTAAAATTAATACGAAAGAATTAAAGGGAACGAGAGATGAAATGCTCTTTTTTTTAGCAAGTAGGAGGTAAGTTTATGGCAACAATATATAATGATGACTCGATAAAAATACTAGAAGGATTAGAAGCAGTTCGTAAAAGACCTGGTATGTATATTGGATCGACTGATAAAAAAGGACTTCACCATCTAGTATGGGAAATAGTTGATAACTCAATAGATGAAGCGATTAATGGTTATGGTAAGAAGATAGTAATAACTATTCATGAAGATAAGAGTATTAGTGTTAAAGATGAAGGACGTGGTGTACCAGTTGGAATGCACTCATCAGGTAAACCTACTCCTGAAGTTATTTACACTGTTTTACATGCTGGAGGTAAATTTGAAGAGTCTGGTTATAAGGTATCAGGTGGACTTCATGGTGTTGGTGGAAGTGTCGTTAATGCTTTATCTAAATGGATGGAAGTTACTATTGAACGTGATAAAGGTGTTTACTTTATTAGATTTGAAGATGGGGGAAAAGTAGCACAACCTTTAAAAAAGATAGGTACTAGTAATAAGACAGGTACTATGGTTAGATTCTTACCAGATGATACAATTTTTTCAACTATAAACTTCTCCTTTACTACTATATGTGAAAGAATGCAAGAATCTGCTTTCCTTTTAAAAGGATTAACAATAGAAGTTAATGATTTAGAAGATGATCGACATGCTACTTTTCATTATGAAAAAGGACTAGAAGAATTTGTTGATTATCTAAATGAAGGAAAATCAACTCTTCATAAGACACTAGTCTTTGAAGGTGTTAAAGATAAGATGGAAATAGATATTGCTATGCAGTATACTGATACTTATCAAGAAAATATTGTCTCTTTTGTTAACAATGTAAAAACTAGTGATGGTGGTAGTCATGAGGTTGGTTTTAAGACTGCTTTAACTCGTGTTTTTAATGACTATGCTAGAAATAATGGCTTTATCAAAGGCAAAGAGAAAGCCTTTGAAGGAAGCGATGTGAGAGAAGGACTTACTGCTATTATCAGTTTAAAAATACCAGAAGAATTATTACAGTTTGAGGGTCAGACTAAAGGAAAATTAGGAACTCCTCAAGCAAGAACGGCCGTAGATGCCTTAGTTACTGAAAAATTACAATTCTTCCTAGAAGAAAATAAAATGGTAGCAACTGATATAATTAATAAGTCTTTAAAGAGTAAAACAGCAAGAGAAGCGGCTAGAAAAGCCAGAGAAGAAGCAAGAAAAGGAAAGACTAAAGTATCAAAAGAAAGAGCATTATCAGGTAAGCTTTCTCCAGCCCAAAGTAGAGATAAGACTAAAAAAGAATTATTCTTAGTAGAAGGTGATTCAGCAGGAGGTAGTGCTAAACAAGGAAGAGATAGACGTTATCAAGCAATTCTACCTTTACGTGGTAAAGTTTTAAATACCGAAAAGACTAGGGAAAGTGACATTTTAAAAAATGAAGAGATAAATACCATGATTTATACTATTGGTGCCGGATACGGTTCTAACTTTGATATAAATGACTGTGAATATAGTAAGGTTATTATCATGAGCGATGCTGATGAGGATGGTGGTCATATTCAGTGTTTATTACTAACATTCTTCTATCGTTATATGAAACCATTAATAGAAGATGGTAGACTTTATGTTGCTTTACCACCACTATTTAAGATTCAAAGTGGTAAAAATATCGAATATGCTTATACAATTGCAGAGATGCAAGAGAAGACGAAAGATAAGAAATGTGAAGTTCAAAGATATAAAGGACTAGGTGAAATGAATGCTGATCAGTTATGTGAAACTACAATGAAACCTGGTACTAGAACTTTAATTAGAGTAAAAATAGAAGATGCTCAATTAGCAGAGAAACGTGTATCAATATTAATGGGAGACGATGTACCACCTCGTAAAGAGTGGATTGAAGAAAACGTTGAATTTTCCTTAGAAGATGATTATAAGATTTAGGTGATTAATAATGTATGATAGCGGAGAAGAATTTTTAAATGAACTATATAAAGATTTACATATATCAGAGATAGTTATGCATACAGCAGACAAAAGTGATAGTCCAACTACTAAGATAAGTAAGTATTTAGCTCGTCTTGATAGAGTAGTTACTAAGGCTCATCAGAAAGAGCATGACTGGAACTTATTTAAAAGTTTATGTCATAGTAAGTATGTCATCAAAGAAGAAAACATTAAAGAAGAATATATAGCTAAAAAGACTTCTCCTACTACCTCTAGTGATAAAGTAATATATAACACGATAACAGCAAGTAAAGATTCACTTGATACCTGGATAGATTTTCTTGGTAGTTTAGAAAATGAAGAAATGTGGGTAAAACTATGGATATTTAAAGGAATTACCTCGATGGGTAACTATAATGATGATAGAAAAGCTTTCTCAAGAAGAACTAAACATACAACTAGTCCTTTTCCCATGTTTGATCCCGTAATAACTTTAGATGTTATTGATAAAATTAAAACACTTATTAAGACTAATGACCAAGAACTTATAAATGATACTATTACAAGTGAAAGTTTTGCTAAACTTTATGCTTACTACTTTTCGATGAAAAGAGAAGAAATACTTAAAAGAAGTAAGACTACTAGTGGAGAGTGGATTCACTATGAAGGTGTAAATGATAGAATAAGATTAAGAAGTGATATCATCGGAAAAGGTACTTTATGGTGTATCGAAAATAGAAAAGATGCTAAAGAAGTATTAGAAAATGGGGTTATTGATGTTTATTATTCTTATGATGAAGAGTTAAAACCAACTATTCCAAGATTAGCAATTGTTAGTAATGATAAAAATATTAAAGAAGTAAGAGAAATAGGACATAGTCAAAATATTGAACCATTTATGGAAGATATATTAGAACGTAAACTTCTTAGTTATAATTATAACGAAAAAGTAAATAAGACTTTGATTAATGCTAGGCGATTAACTTACTTGACGGAGAAAGAAAACTATAGTAAAAGTGATATAGAGTTTCTTTATGAGATAAAAGAAAAGATAGGTTTCTTTGGCTATGCTAAGGATTGGCGAATTGAACAGTTGAAAAATAAGAGAAATATGCAGAAAGATTTAGCTTATTACTTTGATTGTCAGGAAGAGGAGATAGCTATCACGGAAGAATCAATTAAAGATAGGACTATTTGTTATTATGGTGATATTAGTGAAACAGAAGAAGAACTTAATGTTTCTCTTCCTAAATACGTAGTAGGAGATGTAAGATGTCCTAATTTAACATCCACTAAAGGATTAGAAAGACTAGAAGTAGTAACTAATGATTTACCTTTACCAAAGATAGATACAGCTTTACCAAATTTAAAAGAAGTAGGGGTTATGATACAGCAGGTATTTTAGATAAGAAACAAGATAAGAAGATGTAGGTGATATAAATGGAAAAAACAAAAGAAATTATTGAAAAGATAAGAGAATATACACTTGAAGATATTATGGGAGAAAGATTTGGAAGCTACTCAAAATATATTATTCAAGAGCGTGCTATTCCTGATGCCAGAGATGGATTAAAACCAGTTCAAAGACGTATACTTTATTCTATGTATAAAGAAAGAAATACTTATGATAGACCTTATAGAAAAAGTGCTAAAACAGTAGGAGACGTTATTGGTAATTACCATCCACATGGTGATAGTTCTATTTATGAAGCAATGGTTAGAATGAGTCAAGGGTGGAAGAGTAGATATCCATATATTGATATGCATGGTAATAATGGTTCTATCGATGGTGATAGTCCAGCTGCTTATCGTTATACAGAAGCAAGACTTTCTAAGATTAGTAATGAAATGTTAAAAGATATTAATAGAGATACCGTAGAGTTTGCTCCTAACTTTGATGATAGTTTAAAAGAACCTACCGTTTTACCAGCTAGATTTCCCGCTCTTCTTGTTTATGGAACACAAGGTATTTCTGCTGGCTATGCTACTAATATACCACCTCATAACTTAGGAGAAGTAATAGATGCTGCTATTTACTTAATAGATAATAGTGAAGCAACCCTTGAAGAGTTAATGAACTTTGTTAAAGGGCCTGACTTTCCAACCGGTGCTATTATTGAAGGAAAGAAAGGACTACTTGATGCTTATCAAACTGGTAAAGGTAAAATTATTATCAAGAGTAAGTATGAGTTTGAAGAGAAGAACGGAAAAACATCATTAGTAATCACAGAAATTCCTTATGAAGTTAATAAAGCTTTACTAGTTAAAAAGATAGATGATATAAGACTAGATAAAAAGATAGATGGAATAGTAGAAGTAAGAGATGAGTCTGCTCAAGATATTAGAATTGTTATTGACTTAAAGAAAGGGGTTAATAAAGAATTCTTAGTTAACTTCTTACTAAAGAATACTGATATGCAGATAAGTTACAACTTCAATATGGTAGCAATTGTTAAGAAAAGACCTAAACTATTAGGACTTAAGAATGCTCTAAAAGCCTTTATTGATCATCAACAAGAAGTTGTTAGAAGAAGAAGTGAGTTCGATCTAGCTCATGCTAGGAAAGAACTTCATATCTTAGATGGTTTAAAGAAATGTTTATCTATTCTAGATGAAGTTATTAAAACTATTAGAGCAAGTAAAAATAAAAGCGATGCTAAAGAAAACCTTGTAAAAGAATATGCTTTTAGTTATGAACAAGCAGAAGCTATTGTAACATTACAACTATATCGTTTAACTAATACTGATGTAGTAGAACTAGAAGAAAGATGTGCCGTCCTAGAAAAGATAATTGCCTCTCTTACTGCTATCTTAGAGAATGAAAAAATGCTTAAGAAAGTAATGAAAGAAGAGTTAAAGAAGGTAAAGAGTGAATATAATAAAGAACGTATCACTGAAGTTAGAGATGAAGTTACCGAAATTAAACTAGATACTACCGCTCTCATTCCTAAGGAAGATACCATTGTTACTATCAGTAGAGAAGGTTATATTAAAAGAACATCTATTCGCAGTTATAGTGCTAGTGATATTAAAGATCCCCTACTTAAAGAAAATGACTACTTACTAGGTGAGTTTAAGATGAAAACTACTGATACTTTATTAGTATTTACTTCATTTGGTAATTATTTATACATTCCTGTTCATACGATTAATGACTTAAAATGGCGTGAACTTGGAAAACACGTTAGTAACTTAGTACCGCTTCAAGAAGATGAAGAAATAGTAACAGCTATACCAGTAAGTGACTTTAATGATAAGAAAAATATTATTCTAGCGACTAGTCAAGGTATGATAAAAAGTAGTAGTCTAAAAGACTTTAAACTTACAAGATATTCTAAAGCTACTAGCTGTATGAAACTTAAGGATAATGATAAGTTAATAGCCGCTTTCTATGATACTAAAGATGAGATTTTTATTGAGACTAGTAAGGGTTATGGTCTATGGTTTAGTAAAGAAGAAATACCAGTAGTAGGCATTAAAGCAGGTGGCGTAAAAGCTATAACTTTAAAAGACGATAGTGTTATCTCTATTCTAAACTTTAATGAGTCAGACAATAAATACCTAGCTATTGTAACTGATAAAGGAACAGGTAAGAGAATGCATCTAAAAGATTTTGATAAAACAACTAGAGCAAGAAGAGGACTACTTACGATAAGAGATGTTAAGACAAACCCTTATCATGTAGTAGCAGCTTTCTTCCTAAGTCCAAAAGAAGAAATAGGTCTAAAGAATGGAGAGATTACTTACTATAAGGGAAGTGACCTTACTATCGCTGATAGATATTCTACTGGTTCTACTTTAAGAAAAGGTGGCGTAGATACTGCTTTCAAGGTTGTAGAACTAAATGATATAAATAATCAAGAAGAAGAAATAGAAGTATTAGAAGTAGAAGAAAAAGAAAAACCTGATTTAGAAAAGTTAGATGCTAGACTTATGACTATAGATGATTTTCTAAATGATAACAATTAAAAAAGAAAAGAATATCGTATTTAATGATATTCTTTTTATGTATATTAATTTCAATTTGATACATAATATATATTAGATTTATATAAAATATATTATAGTATATATATAATAACTTGACATTTTATATAAATGATGATAATATTTAAATATGAAAGAGGTGAGGCTCTATGCAAAGTTTAACAACAGCTATAAGTGTACAAGTTGATAAGCATGATAAAGAAATAGCAACTGGTATATTAAATAATTTAGGATTAAACATGAGTACTTATGTAAACATGGCTATAAAACAATTGATTAATAAGGATGGCGTTCCCTTTGAAGTGGTAAATCCTAAACCTAGTAAAGAATTAGTGGAAGCAATAAATGAGGGTGAAGCTATACTAGACGGAAAACTTGAAGCAAAAAGCTATACAAATATGTATGAAATGTTAGAGGACTTAAAAGCATGATGTTTGATTTGAAGAATACAAAGTATCAGGTACAATATACTAGTCGCTTTAAAAAAGAATTCAAAAAAATTTTAAAGCAAGGTAAAGATGAAATAAAATTTTTAGAAGTATTAAATATTATTGCTAATGGAGGAAACTTAGAATCCAAATATAAAAATCATAAATTAGTAAACGACAAAATTTTTAAAGATTGTAATGAATGTCATATAGAACCAGACTGGTTATTAGTATATAAGTATCATGACAATAAATTAATTTTATTACTTTTTGCAACTGGTAGTCATAGTGATTTATTTAATAAATAGGGGAATAAAACCTCTATTTTTTGTCTTAATAGGTTATATAAACTAATTTTCTAACATACTATTTACTAGGTGAAGAATATGTCAAAAGAAAGTTTTAAAAGTTTTATTAAAGATAGACCAGAACTGGCTAATAGTGTTCTAAAGGGTAAAAGTACTTGGCAAAGTTTATATGAATTATATGACATATATGGAGAAGACTCTACTGTTTGGAATCAGTTTAATTCAACTAATCAATTAGAAACTACTACTAAGACAGGAAACTTTCAAGATATAGTTAATATTTTTAAAAATATGGATTTAGAAACTTTACAAAGAGGGGTTAATGGGTTAGAAAAAGCGGTTAGCTTATTAAGTGATTTAACTAGTAAAGATGAACCAGTTGTAAATACTTATCAAGAGCGACCTATTAACAAGTATTATGAAGACTAATGCAGATAGAAACTAAATTAAGAATAAAAAGTAATCCTTATCTTTATAAATATTTACAAGAAAACTCTTACTGGTACAAGTACTTGAATAGGAATCCATCTTTTCTAAATCAAATGGAAGATGAGATGAAAACTGCTTATAAATTAACAACTAAGGATAAAATAGATAAAATTAAAGATACCCTATCTTTTGCTCAATCATTTATTGATATTATTAACTAATAGTTTTTTAAAAACTTTTTCTGTTTCTTCATAATAAGTATGATTCTTAATATTAATATTACAGTTAAATATGTCATAATCAAAAATTTGTTTAGCTTCTATTAAAGTGTCTATAGATAATGGTGCTAACATACTTTCTACTTGAATATTAGCAAGAGTGTTATTTTTATTACTGTTTTTTGTATTGTTTTCAACATTTGTTAACATATTTTCTAAGCAAAGACCAACATATATTTCCTTTTTTTCCTCATCATTGAAAAAATAATCAATCATATCAAATCTTTTGGCTAAAATATTAGAACTTTCTGTGTTATGTAGTATTTCTTTATCTTCTTCTAAATTACTATAAACAAAGAATAAGTCCTTAATGATTTTTTGCTTTTCATTATGAGAAATATCTCTACTTTCAAATATCCTTCCAATAACTCTTTCTATACAGTCAGTTCTAAAAGCTATACAATCATTAAGAATAGAATTTTCAAGTAATCCCTCTTTGGCCAAATAATGTTCTGCTAAAGAAGAAAACCATATTTCCAATTGATCATAAGATAAAATATTATCAATTATGATATTGATTAACCTTTTCAAAGAAATATTTTTTTCCAATTGATTAAGAATTAGAGTATCAGTTGGAACTTTTTCTGTTTGTAAAAATTGATGAGAAACAAATAACTGCTCTAACAAATTATTTAAATCATCAATAGATAGTTTAGCAAATTCTTTTTCTTCTTCCTCTTTTAAGAAAAGCAACGCATCTTTATTATTTTCTAAAATAGACTTATAAATAATTTTTTCTAACTGTTCAAAATATGTTAATGATTTCATAATACTTCCTCACTTTTAATGATTATTATAATAATATATTTAATAAATTTCAATTAATAATTAAAAGTATGTTATAATATTTTGTGTGTTATAAGAGGTGATAGAAGTGTTAGATACTTATCAAGAACTTGTTTATATGATTAATAACTCCTTGATTAAAAAAGAGATAAAAAGTAGTTTGGATGATATATATAATGATACTGACTTAGTTAACAAGATAAAAATGTATCATGAAACATATAATGATAACCTTCGAAAGGAAATATATAGTAATTTAAAATATAAAAAATATAAAGAGCTAGAAAATAGACTTAACTTTTTAATACTTGCATGTAATAAATATTTAGGAGAAATAAAAGATGAAAATAATTAGTGGAAAATATAAAGGAAGAAATGTTATAGGCTATGATATAGCTGGTACTCGTCCTACGATGGATCGAGTAAAGGAATCTTTATTTGCTATGATTCAAAATCATATAGAAAATAGTAATTGTCTTGATTTATTTGCGGGGAGCGGTAATCTAGGGTTAGAAGCTATCAGTGAAGGAGCTAAAAGCTGTGCTTTTATAGATAAAAATAAAACAGCTGTAAAAACTATTAATAATAATTTAACTAAATTAGGTATAGAAAACTGTAGAGTGTATTTAAAAGACTTTAGAATTTTTCTAAGGGAAACTACTGATAAGTATAATTTGATTTTTATAGATCCACCTTATAAAACAGACTTTATTAAAGATGCTCTTTTCTTAATTGAAAAATATAATTTACTAACAGATGATGGTTTGATTATTTTAGAAAGTGATGATAAGTCAAAACTAATTTATAATGATTATTATACTACTTTTAAGGAACGAAAATATGGTGATAAATTTATTTTAATTCTTTCTAAATATTAGAAAAGTATATTGGTAAAGAAATGGAAATATGCTATACTAAAGAAGAAGGAGGGGAAGATGAATAAATTATACTCTAAAGTATATGGCTGGTTATTTGTTGGATTAATGTTAACATTTGCTACCGGGGCTTTTTTAGCAAACTATGAAAATGCTATTATTAATCTAATGAGTGGACTAGGTTATGTAATAGTTGTAATTGTAGAATTGGGACTTGCTCTTTTTTTATCAGCTAGGATTCAAAGAATGAGTAACTCTACAGCAATATTTTGTTACTTGTTATATTCATTCGTAACAGGAATAAGCTTTTCTACTATATTTATGGCTTTTAATATGAAAAGTTTAATTTTAATATTCTTAGTAACAGCTATTGTATTTGGACTATGTGCTTTATTATCATCACTAGTTAAACTACCACTTGAAAGATTGGGCTATATTCTATTTATGATGTTACTAGGAATAATTATTGCAACTTTACTTAATGCATTTATTGGAAGTTCTACTATTGACTCTGTAATCTGTGTTATAGCTATTATAGTATTTATTGGTTATATTGGTTATGATATCAAGAAGCTATCTGTATTATTTAATAGTCTTGGTGAAGAAAAAGGAGCAATATATGGAGCCTTTCAATTATACTTAGACTTTATTAACATTTTCATTTATTTATTACAAATTGTTGGTGGAAATGATAATAATTAAAACTGCTATGAAATTAATTGTTAATTTTATAACAGTTTTTTCTTTTGCATCTAAATGCTAGTGTTATTAAACTTTGACTTTAAAAGGGAAAAATGTTATAATATGACCATTCGTGAGGTGATAGTATGGGTATTAGAATATTAAGAAATGAAGATATTGATTATATGCTAAGTATAGTTGAATCTAATTTACCTGATAAAGAAAAGGCAAAAATACTATATTCATTTTGTAACTTTAAAACTATAAATGATACCTTGGAAAGAGAAAATGTTGGTAGAAAAAATGACTTAGAAAGATTAAAAAAAATTTATAGAATATATGATGGTAATGATTATTTGCCATTATCTAAAAAACGCTATAAATGTACAGTAGAAGATATTGAGCTAAGAGTGGATAAATTAGCCAAAGCTAGGGAAATAGTTTTATCTTCAGTGAAGGACTATAAAAAAGTAGAAAAGCTGCTAATTCTATATAAAGATTTAGAAGATTTTAGAAGACAATATTCTTTATTTCAAAGATATGGGAAAGAAGCTAAAAATTTAGATCTGTTTAGAGAAACTCTTGATAGCATTGATATGGTTTATTCTAAGCTTAAGGAATATGAAGAGAATGGATTAATTGATAATATTAAATTTATAAATGATAATAGTCAGTTAATCAATAATTATGAAAATGCTAAAAAAATTATTAATCATTATATAGATGATCCAGATAGTTATAACCATGAAAATTTTTTTGCTAGTCTAAGTATTGATAAAGAAAAATTTGTTTTTTGTTTAAAGACTATAAAAGCTTTTGATAGCAATCTATATAAAAAATATCAAGAAAAGAAAGAACTTAATAAGAAGGTACGCTATGTTAAAAGCAAAGAAACTATTATAGATTTAGTAATAGCTATTAAAACAGGTAGTTTTAAAGATGGTACTCCTTTTGATTTGTTAGAATTTGTTAAAAAAGTTCCGTTTAAATATGACCACGATTTCTTTGATAGTATTACTGAATTTATGAAAAGAAATTGTACTAAGGAAGAATATTTTATTATGACAAAATATTTGTATGATAATAAATTTAAAAATAAAAAAGTCTTTGAACCACTTAACTTAAATACAGTTTATAATACTAAAACAATTATAAAAGGTAGGGAACTTACTAGAGAAGATAAAGATACTATTATTGAATATTTAAAGGTAAATAGTATTCCTGTTATTTCTAAGACTTATTATGTTGCAAAGTTCAAATATGTAGATGGTAAAATAACTAAAGAGTTAGTAGAACAAGAAAAAGCTAAAAAGTTTGTTAAACAGATTTGACAAATAAACTTATTGATATTATAATCAAGTCATAAATCGGTGAGACAGAAGAGTAAGAATAACTTAATCTTTAAGAGAGTAGTTGGTGGTGTAAAACTATAGATTAACTATACTGAATGGACTGATTGAGAGACTACCGAAATAATAGTAGGCTAGTACGGAGTATTCCTTCGTTAACAAAGAACATATATGTTGGTATATGAAATTATTATTAGGTGGCATAATAAGTATTAAATCTTATCCTATAATGGATAGGATTTTTATTTTTGGAAGAGAGGTTAAAATATGGAAAAGAAAAAAATAGTATTAACAGGTGAAAGACCAACCGGTCCTTTACATATTGGTCACTATGTTGGCTCATTAAAAAGTAGAGTGAAAATTCAAAATGAAGGTGATTATGATGAGATGTATTTGTTTGCAGCGGATGCCCAAGCCTTAACAGATAACTTTGATAATCCAAAGAAGGTAAGAGATAATATCTTTGAAGTAGCCCTTGATAATTTAGCATGTGGAATAGATCCTACTAAAGTAAACTATTTTATTCAGTCAGAAGTACCAGAACTTACGGAACTTACTTTCTACTATATGAATCTTGTAACAGTAGCAAGACTTCATCGTAATCCAACGGTAAAAGAAGAAATAAAACTAAGAGGATTTGAAGAAAGTATTCCTGCAGGATTTTTTACTTATCCAGTTAGTCAAACAGCTGATATAACTGCTTTTAAAGCAACAGTTATTCCAGTGGGAGATGATCAATTACCAATGATTGAACAAGCAAGAGAAATAGTTAGAAAATTTAACTCTATCTATGGTGAGGTTTTAGTAGAACCAACAGCAATGCTACCAGCTAATGAAAATGAAAAAAGATTAGTAGGAATAGATGGTAATGCTAAGATGAGTAAATCACTTGGTAATTGTATCTATCTAAAAGATAGTCCTGAGGAAATAAAAAGAAAAGTATTTTCAATGTATACTGATCCTAATCATATAAAAATAGAAGATCCAGGAAAAGTAGAAGGTAATGTTGTATTTACCTATCTAGATACATTCTGCAAAGAAGATTCATTCTCTAAATATCTACCAGAATATAAAAATCTAGAAGAGTTAAAAGAACACTATAGAAAAGGTGGACTAGGTGATATGAAGATTAAAAGATTCTTAAATGATATTTTACAAGAAGAGTTAAAACCAATTAGAGAAAGAAGAGAAGAATTAGCAAATAATCCAGAATATGTTTATAATGTCTTAAAAGAAGGAACTAAAAGAGCAAGAGAAAAAGCAAGTGAAACTTTAAAAGAAGTAAAAAAAGCTATGGGCATAAACTATTTTACTGATTCATCTTTTCTAGAAGAAGTAAAAGAAAAATATTCTAATTAAGGAAGCTAATTATTTCTTGGTAAAAAAGATTGACAAGTAAAACATTTCATACTATATTAGTATCAATATCGAGGAGTAACTATGAAGAAGAATTGTCTAAACTATTTAAAAAAGCTAAGAAAAACAATATTCTCTAATACTTCTTTCGTATGCTACTCTTTAAAAGATATGAATAAAGAATGTCACTAAGGAAAGCCTTGGTGATTTTTGTTTTGGAGGTATAAATATGCTTACAATTGATGATTTATTAAATGTTGTTAAAGAATATAATAAGGAAGAAGTGGACTACGTCAAAAAAACTTATGACTTTGCTAGTTACCTACATGATGGACAAATAAGACAAAGTGGTGAGCCATATATAACTCATCCTTTAAATGTTGCTTATATACTAGCAGAGATGCATGCTGATAGAGATACTCTGTGTGCTGGACTTTTACATGATACTTTAGAAGATACTAATGTAACGAAAGAAGAAATAGAAAGACTATTTAATCAAGATGTAGCAAAACTAGTAGATGGTGTAACTAAGATAAGTAAATTAAATTTTTCTACTAAACAAGATCAAAATCTTGCTAATACTAGAAAAATAATAACTGGTATAACAGAAGACGTTAGAATAATTATTATAAAACTAGCAGATAGGCTTCATAATATGCGGACACTAGAATTTAAAAGTGAATTTAAGCAAAAAGAAAATTCTATGGAGACTATGGATATATTTGTACCTTTAGCATACTGTATTGGAGCATATAGATTAAAATCAGAATTAGAAGATTTGTCTTTAAAATATCTTTATCCTGATAAATATAAAAGAGTAGAAGAGACAAAACTTAAAGTAGAAAGTGATAGTTCACATTGTCTAGAAGAGATGTTAGCAACTATTAATGAATTATTAACTAATAAGGAAATACCACATGAGATAAAAGTTAGAACTAAAAACATCTATGGCATTTATAAAAGATTAGAACAGGGGCATAAAGTGTCTGATATACATGATCTATTAGCATTAAAGGTAATGGTAGATGATATTGCTAATTGTTATTATACTTTAGGATTAGTTCATTCTAAATATCATCCAATTAATAATAAATTTAAAGATTATATATCTAATCCCAAGACTAATAGATATCAGTCATTACACACTACGGTTTTTGGTTTAGATGATAGACTTGTTCAAACACAAATAAGAACTTTTGAAATGGATAAGATTGCATCATTTGGACTTACTGCTTACTGGGACATTAATAAGGGAAGAGCAAGAGATGAGATGCAAAAAGACTTAAAGAGTAAATATCAGTTTTTTAATTCTCTTGTAGATATAAATAAAGTATTTAATGATAATAAAGACTTTGTCCTTCAAGTCAAACAAGAATTATTTTCATCTAAGATATATGTTTATACCACTAAAGGAGAAGTAATTGAATTACCTAAAGATTCATCAGTAATTGATTTTGCTTATAAGATTCATACTGATATAGGAAATACTATGATAGGAGCTTTTGTAAATGATAAGAAAGTTAATATAGATTATATTCTTCATAATAAAGATAGAGTAAAAGTATTAACTGATTCATTATCTTGTGGACCTAGTAATGAGTGGCTAGATTATACAAAGACTACTAATGCTAAGAGAAAAATAAAAGAATTTAAAAAGGTATAGATAAATAAAAAAATGTAAAATACTAGACACCATGCTTGCTATTAAAATATATATTTGATATAATTTAATTGT
This sequence comes from uncultured Bacilli bacterium, assembly GCA_934177995.1. GTDB lineage: Bacteria > Bacillota_I > Bacilli_A > RF39 > UBA660 > Onthousia. The sequence goes on along the minus strand of CAKPPW010000016.1, from coordinate 7,885 downwards.
CTAAAGAATGACGATACGGCTTACAGTATAAAACCGACTAAAGAAGCGATAAGGGAGTGCTGATGAGTGTTTATCTGTGTTGAATACCTTTTCACTGACTAGGGATCCTAGAAGATAGACTATGCACACCCACCTATATATAAGTATAGGTTTTATCGTTCGAAGCCCCGCTTCTTTGGACTTTTTTTGTTCTCATAAAAAATTATCCTTAGAATAGACTTAACTAGAGGAGGAATTTATGAAACAAATTATTTCATTTGAAAAAGAAATTGCTTTTAAAACGATGATAGGGGAAGTGACAAGTATTTCTTTAGAACATACTCTAGCATTCCAAGGACCTAGTACAATTAGTGGTGATATGATAGTTAGTGGTACTTATAAGATGACAGAAGCTTCAACTTTAGAAGAAGATTTTCAGTATGCAATTCCTGTTGATATTATGCTAACTAAAGAGTTAGAAGAAGATAATAGATCTATTGCTATTCATAACTTTACTTATGATATTAGAAATGAAGATACTCTTCACTTATATATTGATGTTTTAGTTAAAGGTAGAGAGGTAATTGAACTTGAGGAAGAGGAAAAAGCAATTGAACCAGTTAGAGAGGAACTACCTAAAATAGAGGAAGAACAGGTTATTGATGAACAAGTAGAAGATACTACTAATGATAATAAAGAACTACTAACAGAAACAGAAGTAGAAGAAAGTCAAAAAGTGATAGATAATATAATGAGTACTGGTAAGAAAGAAGAAGAGGTTGCTATTGAAGAGAAGAAAGAAGAACCTGTTATAAAGAGTGATATTCAAGAAGAAGTTAAAACCACTACTGATACTAAGGTGATGAATTCTATCTTTTCAGCTTTTGCTAATACCGAAGAAACTTACACAACTTATTCTGTTTATTTATTAAGAGAAAATGATAGTATTGAAAATATCATAGAAAACTATGGAGTAACAAGAGAAGAATTATCATACTATAATGATTTAGATAACTTAAATGTTGGTAGTAAAATAATTATTCCAACAGTAAAAAAAGATGCAGCAACAAGTTAAGTACACCTTAGTCGGTAATAATAAAATAATAGAGTATCCCGATAAAATACTCTTTATAAAAAAAAGAACTAGTTATGATATAGAAGATGTCTATAAGTATTTAGATGATCACTTAGTAGATAATTACTTAAGACCAATAGAAATAACTAATAGTGAACTAATATTTCCTTATATAGAAAAGACTAGTTTAACGGATGATGAGGTAAGTAAAAGACTAGTCTTAAATCTTGCTATTTGGCAGAATAAAACTACTACTTATAGAACTATTAATCTAGATGAGGTTAAAGAGTTTTATGAGTCTAAGAAAAAAGAAATTAACTATTTATATGCTTATTATCATGATCTTATCTTACAACTAGAGTCTAAAGTGTATTATCTTCCCGTTGAATATTTATTCCTAAGAAATAGTAGTCTTATTAATAATCAACTTAATCTAGCCAATCAGCTATTAGAAGAATGGTATAGTACAGTAAAAAATAAGGAAAGAGAAAGATTAGTGTATTGTCATGGTAAATGTTCACTTGATCATTTCTTACCTAAGGATGATGGCTATTTCATAAGTTTAGAAAATGCTCATCTTGGAAGAGTAACTGATGATATAGAATATCTATTTAGAAAGAATTTTTCTACTATTGATTTAGTAACTACTTATAATCTATATCAGAGAAAGTATCCTTATAGTGAAGATGAAAGATTACTATTATTTGTTAAACTTGCTATTCCAGATAAGATTAATATCTATCCATCTAGTTTAGAAACTAATAAAAATTTATTAATGTTTTATGATAGATTAATTACTTTTAATAGATTTATTCTAGATGAGAAGCAAGAGAAGAAAAACAGTAAGTAATAGTTCTGCTAGTAATAAAATAGCATGGAGTCTTGTAACTAGAAAGACTAAAAGTATCGCTTGATAAAAAATAATTACTATAAAACAAATTAATAATCCTAAGTAAAGAAGACTATTTCTTCTTTTTTGTTTACAACAATTACATCTACAGAAAAAATTATGTTTACCACCATTATATTTCATAAGACCACCTCTTAGTTATATTTTATGTGAAGATAAGCTTATTGATAGATAAAATTTACAAATCAACAATGAATCATATGCATCATGATAGAGGTAAATACTGTATCAACTTCATAATCTATTAGAGCAAATACTAATCATAGAGAGATGCCTTCCGATAAATTTTTACTGATAGATTGTAAAGATAAGTAAAAAGCAGTTTCCAAATGTACTTAAAAATGTTGTAATTTAAGTGTGAAAGGAAAAATAAATATGGATACAAAAATAGAATTTTAAATTTATTGAAAAATGGTTATTTAACTATCAAGAAAGTTACTGATAATTTATATCTTACTAAACTCATTAAAGAAGATAAAATAGAAAGAGTAAGTATATACTAAAAAGAATGCTTTTGTAGATGAACTTGTAGTTTTACAAAGCAAAAGTAAGTATTCAATCTATTCTAATGCAACAGTACTTTATTTACATGGCTTGTCTAATCGAATACCTATTAGATATGATATTATAGTTAAAAGTAGTTACAAATGTTTACTTCAAAAAGAAAAGAATATCAATATTTAAGTATAAAGATAAATTTGTAATTAAAGGTGGAGTTTTGTTATCGTCATCTTTAGAGATGATTTAAGAAGTACAATGAACTTAGATACTACTATAAAAGATTGTATACATCTATAAAATTAAAACAGTCTAGAGAGTTTTTAGACTGTTTATTCTTTATAATAAAGATAAAATTATTAAGATACTGTTATGAATCATATGCATCATGATAGAGGTAAATACTGTATCAGTTTCATAATCAGTTAGGGCAAAGACTAATCCTAGAGAACCGTAGGGAATAATATAAAGTAATTCTAAAGGATTATTACTATTCATTACATGAATATAGCCAAAGACTAAGAATGATATAATAGCAAAGACCCATTTCTTTTTAAAGATAGTTTGAAAGGTCTTTCTAAAAGTAATTTCTTCTAGAATAGGAGCAAATAGTCCGGCTGCTATAAACATTAGGATGGGACTAGCTGGTATTAAACTTTGAACAGTTTTTTCATTAGTAGAATTACTAAGAGGAGTAAACATAGAAATTAATATGTTTGCTATCATCATAATGGCAAGTCCTACTAACCAGTATTTTAAACCTGAATCGAAACATTTACTAAAATTGTTTTTAAAAGTAAAAAAATCTTTCTTTAACTCTTTTCGATAGATTAAATAAAAAATAAAGAATAAAACAATATCTGATAAAATAGTTAGTATTAAGAAATTTAAATCTGATATATTCTTTAGACTAATATTTAGTATTAGAGTGAAGAACACCTTTATATAACTAGAACCAAAGAATAGTAACATAATAACAATTGCTTTTAAAATATAAATAACTTTCTCCCTTAAAGTATCACTCAAGTTAAATCACCTCACTATAAATATAATAGCAAAAGAGAAAAGAAAAAACTAGACAAAATTAAAATATTTCGATATAATTGGTACTAAGAAAGGAGTGGGAGATTAAATAATCCCACTCTTTCTAGTTGAAGGAGGACGTATGGAAGAGAAAATTAAAAGCTTAATAAGTGATGCTATTAGTGATCTTGATCTTAGAGTTAGTAGTGTTTATGATTCTAATGAAGAAGGTGTTAAGACTAGAAATATTGAACTAGATAGTGATAGTGTTATTGATGTAGAAAAGATTACTTTAGCAACTAAGATAATTAATCCAATACTAGATAAGACAAATTTATTAGATGATATCGATGTATTAGATATTCATTCAAAAGAGAAGGGAGAAGAAAATGAATAATAAAGAATTTTTAAGAGCAGTTGATAATATTGTTAAAGAGAAAAACATTGATAAAAGTGTTGTCTATGATGCAATGCAACAAGCTTTAACTTCTGCTTATAAGAAAAACTATAATACTAAGAATAGTAATGTAAAAGTATTAATTAATGATAAAACAGGAGAGATAAAAGTATACTCTTATCTAACAGTTGTTGAGGATGAAAAGATGACTAAAGATGAGTATGAAGATTATCTATTTGAGCATTATACTGATGAAGATGAAGAAGAGGAAGTAGAAGATACTAATGAAGAGGAAGAAGAAAAAGAAAAGATTAGTTTCTTTAATCCTGAATGTGAAATTAGATTAACTGATGCTAGAAAGATAGATAAAAGCTTAAATATTGGTGATACTATTGATACTGAAGTTACTCCTCATGACTTTGGAAGAGTAGCAGCTTCTACTGCTAAACAAGTAGTAGTACAAAAGATTAGAGAAGCTGAAAGAAATAGTATTATGGCTGAGTTTGGAGATAAACAAGATGAGTTATTAATTGGTACTGTTGCCTTAGAAGATACTGATAACTACTATATCGATTTAGGACGTTGTAATGGTATTTTACCTAAGAAAGATATTATTCCTGGTGAAAAGATTGAAATGGGAAGTCAATTAAAAGTGTATGTTACTAAAGTTGATAATAATGGACGTAACCTACTTGTTTTACTTTCAAGAACTCACTATGGTTTTGTTAAACGTTTATTTGAACATGAGATACCAGAATTTCGTGATGGAACAGTATTAATGTATGGAGTAGCAAGAGATGCTGGAAACCGTAGTAAAGTAGCTGTTTATTCAGAAAATAGTAATGTAGACCCAATTGGAGCTTGTATTGGGGAGAAAGGTAGTCGTATTGCTAATATAATTAATGAATTACATGGTGAGAAGATTGATATCGTTAAGTATGATAAAGATCCAGCAGTGTTTATTCGTAATGCCCTATCACCTGCTAAAGAGTTAACAGTATTAGTAACTGATCCTAAGAAACAAGAAGCAATAGTAGTAGCTGATGGTGATAACTTCTCACTTGCTATTGGTAGAAAAGGAATGAATGCTAAATTAGCTAGTCGACTAACCAGATATAACATAGATATTAAAACTAGTGAACAAGCAAGAGAGTTAGGAATTAATATTAAAAAAGAAGGTGAGTAAGTCATGAAGGTTAAGAAAATACCTTATAGAACTTGTGCCGTTACGGGAGAAAAACTAGAGAAAAAGGACTTACTTAGAATTGTTAGAAACAAAGAAGGAGAGGTCTTTGTTGATTTAACAGGAAAGAAAAATGGTCGCGGTGCATATATTAAAAAAGATATAAATGTTTTAAATGAAGCTAGAAAAAGAAAAAGTCTAGATAGAAAGTTAGAATGTACTATCCCTGATAGTATTTATGAGGAAATAGAAAAGATAATAGAAAAATAAAGAAAGAGGTGAAGTGTATGAATATACAAGATTATGCTTTAGATATTGGTAAGAGTGAAGAGGAAGTTTTAGAAAAGATGAAGAGTCTAAAACTAATTACTACTGATCCTAATAGAGCTTTAAGTGATGATGAGGTAATCCTTCTAGATAATGCTTTTCAAGATGAAGAGGATTATGTACCAAGTGAAGATGTAAATGATGAGGTAGTAGAAGATATAGAACTTTCCATGAAAGCTGAACAAATTGCTTATAACAATAATTCTTATAATAAGGAAAATAAAAGGGCAGTAAAGAAAAATAAGAATAATAAACAATCAGCATCTAAGTTTAAGGAAGAGAGAAAAAAGATTTATAAGCATAGAGAAAAACTACAGAGTAATGAAACTTTAAAAGATGATTCTGTTCTTCTTTATAAAGAAGGTATGACTGTTGGTGATGTAGCTGAAGCTTTAGGTGTTGGTACTAGTGAAGTCATAAAGAAACTTATGGGACTTGGTATTTTAGCTAATGTTAATAAGACTTTAAGTTTTGATGATGTTGAAGTGTTAGCCCTTGAGTTTAACAAGTCTGTTAAGAAAGAAGAAACGCAAGATATCTCTAATTTTGAAAATTATGAATTAGTTGATAATGAAGATGACTTAGTAGAACGTCCACCAGTAGTTACTATTATGGGACACGTTGATCACGGTAAAACAACTTTGCTTGATTATTTAAGAAAAAGTAGTGTAGCTAGTGGCGAAGCTGGAGGAATTACCCAAGCAATTGGAGCGTATCAAGTTAAATGTAAGGGTAAAGATATAACATTTATCGATACTCCAGGTCATGAAGCTTTTACAGAGATGCGAGCAAGAGGAGCTTCTGTTACTGATATTGTTATTATTATAGTAGCAGCAGATGATGGGGTTAAACCACAGACTAGAGAAGCAATTGATCATGCTAAAGCTGCTAAAGTACCTATTATTGTAGCTATTAATAAGATAGATAAACCAGAAGCTAATATTGATAAAGTAATGACAGGACTAGTAGATGCTGGTCTTACTCCTGAGGAGTGGGGAGGCGATACTTTAGTTAATAAGATATCAGCAGTTACTGGTGAAGGTGTTGAAGATTTACTTGAAAATATTTTATTAATTGCTGAAATGCAAGAGTTAAAAGCTAATCCAAAAAGATATGCAACAGGAGCAGTCTTAGAAAGTCAAATGGATAAGCATATGGGAAGCGTGGTAACTTTATTAATTCAAAATGGTACTTTAAGATTAGGAGACCCTATCGTTGTAGGTACAGCTAGTGGTAAGGTTAGAACGTTAAAAAATGATTTAGGACAAAATATTGTTTTAGCCACTCCTTCTATGCCTGTTGAAATAACTGGTCTTTCAACAACTCCAAAAGCAGGTGATAAGTTTATGGCTTTTGAAACGGAAAAACAAGCTAAGTCTATTGCTGAAGAGAGAAGTTTAAGGGCCAAAGATGCTGATACTAATCGTACAGGAATGACTCTTGATGATTTATTTGGCCAAATTAATGAAGGGCTAAAGGAAATCAACATCGTTTTAAAGACTGATGTAACTGGTAGTTTAGAAGCGGTAAGACAGTCTCTTGAAAAAATTGATGTTGAGGGAGTTAAAGTTAATGTCATAAGAGCTAGTGTCGGAGCTATTACGGAAAGTGATATTGTCCTTGCTCAAGCATCACAAGCCATCATCATTGGCTTTAATGTAAGAGGTAGTGGTAAGGTTATGGATCTTGCTAAAGAATATGGTGTATCTATTAAGACTTATGATATTATCTATAAAGTGGTTGAGGAAATGGAAGCTGCTATGAAAGGTATGTTAGAACCTGAATTTGAAGAACAAGTAACTGGTAATTTAGAGATTAGACAAATATTTAAATTTTCTAAAGTTGGTCTAATAGCCGGTTGTCATGTTACTAATGGTACTATTAAGATGGGTGAGAATGCAAGACTTATTCGTGATGGTATTGTTGTATATCAAGGAAAAATTAAATCACTTCAAAGAGGAAAAGATAGTGCTAAGGAAGTTAGCAAAGGAATGGATTGTGGACTTACTTTAGAAAACTGTCAAGATTATAGAGAAAATGATCAGATTGAAGTATATGATTTAGTAGAAATTAAACGATAAAAAAAGAGTGAGAGGATTTTATTTACTATCTTCTCATTCTTTTTATGTCTTGATTAGGAATATTCGTTATTTCAGCAATTGTATCATAGGATAAGCCTTTGCTTAGCATAGCATTAATTATAGAATTTCTTTCTTGCTCAATTCCTTGACTAAATCCTTGACTAATTCCTTCGCTGATTCCTTGACTAATTCCTTCGCTGATTCCTTGACTAAATCCTTGACTATAGCCATGTTCTACACCAGCTTTTCGACCATTACGGTACCCTCGCCTAGTAGCAATTTTCTCACGGTATGCTAAATACATCGCATCTTCTTGTCTTCGCCTTTCTTCAGCATCATATAAGCCAATAGTATTAATATCAAAAGTAGCTTCTTTTATTCTTTTTGCTGCTTCCATTAAATCATCATCTCC
>CAKPPW010000015.1 GCA_934177995.1 uncultured Bacilli bacterium | reverse complement strand
AATGAAAAAGATACTATATCTTTAGCTGAAAATATTGAATCAGAACATTTTCCTAATATGGTTATATGTTTAATTGGTGATTTAGGTAGCGGAAAAACTATTTTTACAAAGGGTTTTGCTTCAGCTTTGGAAGTACAAGAAGAAGTTACCAGTCCCACTTTTAATATAATAAAAGAATATAATAGTGGCCAACTTCCACTATATCATATGGATGTTTATCGATTAGATGGTAGGGCAGAAGATATTGGTATAGAAGACTACTATGACAAAGGTGGAGTTACTATTATCGAATGGGCAGATATGATTAAAGACTATCTTCCTGAAGAAAGATTAGAAATTAAGTTTAAGCTTTCTAATGACGATGAAGATACTAGAATTATAACTATTACTCCATATGGTAAACAATATGAAGATCTATGTGAGGATGTATTATGAAAATTCTTTATGTAGATACATCTTCAGATTATTTATATAGTGGAATTGTTATAAATGATACCTTAGTTAGTGAGTGTCAAGAAAAATTAGGTAAAGATTTATCTAAAGAAGCACTACCTAGAATTATAAGTGTTTTTAATAAAGCTGATATAACTCCAAAAGATTTAGATAAAATTATAGTAGTAACAGGACCTGGTTCTTTTACAGGTATTAGAATAGGTGTTACTATTGCTAAAATTATTGCTTGGAGTCTTAATATACCAATAGTTCCAATCTCTGGATTAACGGCTATGGCCATTTCAAATAAGCAAGAAGGTTATTCTATGCCACTTATAGATGCCCGTCGTGGATTTGTCTATGGAGCCTTATATGATAATGATATTAATCCTATAATAGATGATATTCATATACCTTTAGATGAACTAACTAAAAAAAGTCATGATTATAGCCCAATTACTGTTATTACTAATAATGAAATAGCAACTGACTATAGTGTAAATTCATATGAACCAGATATTTTAAAAATAGTAACATATTTTAAAAATAAAGAGGGATTAAATCCACATATGATAAATCCAATATACTTAAAAAAGACAGAAGCTGAGGAAAAAGCTAATTTATGATAAAAGAATATAATAGTTATCCACAGAAATCTGTGGATAACTTTATTTATAAACTTTCAGAAAAAGAGTTTTCCACAGATCCATTTCTAAAAATATTGACCTTTGAAGATGATAACTTAATAAAAGGTTTCTTACTTTATAGTGAAATATATGATAGAATAGAAATTAATCAAATTGAAGTTTTAACGAAGTATCAACAAAAACATATAGCATCATCTTTAATGGAATATTTAATAAATATAGCTAGAGAAAAACAACTTAGTAATATCACCTTAGAAGTAAAAGAAAATAATTATAAAGCTATAAACTTATATCATAAATATAATTTTGTGGAAGTAGCAAAAAGAAAAGGATATTATAATGGAATAGATGCCATATTGATGGAGTTAATATTAGACAAAAAGAATTAGATTTGGAAGTGTAAAAAATGAAAGATATTTATATATTAGGAATAGAAAGCAGTTGTGATGAAACTAGTTGTTCTATTGTAAAAAACGGAAGAGAAGAAATAGCAACTTCAACTTCAACCCAGATTTCTATTCATGAAAACTTTGGCGGAGTAGTACCGGAAATAGCAAGTCGAGAGCACGTAAAAAACATAACCTTCGTAATAGAAGATTGTCTTCAAAAAGCAAAAATGAAAATAGAAGATGTTGACGCTATAGCAGTTACTTATGGACCAGGACTAATCGGCAGTTTATTAGTAGGCTTAGAAGCAGCCAAAACATTAAGTTTTGTTTATAATAAACCATTAATACCTGTTCACCATATAGCAGGACACATCTATGCTAATAGCCTAGTAGAAGAGTTTAAATTTCCTTTAATAGCCTTAGTCGTAAGTGGTGGCCATACAGAACTAATAAAAATGAATGAACACTTAAGCTTTGAAAAATTAGGTGGTACACTAGACGATGCGATAGGCGAGTGCTATGACAAAGTAGCTAGAGTAATTGGTTTGCCATATCCAGGAGGTCCTAAACTTGATAAGTTAGCACATACTGGTAAAAATACTTATCAATTACCAATGCCTTTAAACGATGATAGTTATAATTTCTCATTCAGTGGCCTAAAAAGTGCCGTTATTAACCTAGCTCATAAAGAAAAACAAAATAATAGAGAAATAAATCAAGCAGATTTAGCATGTTCTTTCCAAACAGTAGCCGTAGGTAGTATTGTAAATAAAACAAAAAAAGCATTAGTAAATGAAAACATTAATAATCTAATAGTAGCTGGTGGAGTAGCTGCTAATCAACAATTAAGAGAAGAAATAGATAAACTAGCAAAGGAATTAAACATAAACTACTCAATACCACCTCTTAGTTTTTGTACAGATAATGCCGCCATGATAGCAGCCGCTGGTTATTATCTTTATAAAAAAGGAGTAAGAGCAGATTATAATTTAAATGCTATTTCTAGTGTCAATTTGTAAAGAAGCATATTTAAAATATGTTTTTTTTGTGGAAAACATTTCTTTTTTTCAAAACTGTGCTATAATCAATAATAGGGAAGAGTAGATTAATAAGTAGTAATTATTAATCAAAAATTCAACAACTCATACTTGATATGAGGAAAAGAATAGAAGGAGAGAAGTTTATGTTGAAAACAAAAGTAGGGTATAGTACTCAAAAAGACAGTTTTACTAAAGGTGTAGAAACTGCTAAAAATGCAAAACTGGGAATGAAACCAAAACTAGGATTACTTTATACTTCATGTCAAGATGATGTAGAAGAAGTAGTAAAAGGAGTTCGTTCTACAATGAGAGGAGTTCCAGTAGTTGGTTGTACATCAAGTGGAATGGTTATGACTAATGATGGAATAATTGCTAGTGAAGATGGTTTTGCTGCAATGATGAGTTTTGATGATAAAAACTTATCAGTTGGAGTTGCTTGCCATGAAGCTGGAAAAAATGCTAGAGAAATCGGAAGAAAAGTAGCAAGAGAAGCAGTGTTAAATGCTGGAGCAACTTATTCACCAGATTATTTCTATATGGTAGCAAGTCCAAAAGAAGAAGAAGATTACTTAATGGGTATTCAAGATATTATTGGACGTGTTCCAATGTTTGGAGGAAGTGCAGCTGATGATACAGTAGAAGGAAATTGGAAAATTTATTGTAATGATAAAGTATTTTCTGATGGTGTAGCTGTAGTATTCTTCTATACAGATTGTGAAATAGCAACATCTTATACAGGAGCATATCGTGAATCTGATAATGTTGGATTAATTACAGAAGTTAAAAATAACCGTACATTAGTTAAAATTGATGGAGTTTCTGCTCTTAAGAAATATGCTGAATGGACTGGTACAACTGTAGATAAACTACATGGTCAAAACTTATTAGTAGCATCAATTACTAAACCATTAGGAGTAAAAGATCCACTAGGAAACTTAACTGTTGTACGTCATCCAATGTTTGGTGATGATCAAGGAACTAAGACTCCAAATGATGATACTATTAACTTAGGAAATAAAGTAGTAGAAAAAACAGCTATTATTCAATTAGAAGCAACAGTAGATGAATTAATTGATTCTACAAAAGCAACATTAAAAGATTTAAAGAGCCAATTATCAACAGATCCAGCAGGATATGTATTAGTACACTGTGGAGGAAGAAAATTAGGAATTGGTAATAGAATAAATGAAGTATATGATAAACTAGTAGAAGAAGCACATGGCGTTCCATTTATTACAATCTTTACTTTCGGTGAATATGGATATGATGAACATTCATGCAACATGTGTGGTGGACTAATGTTATCATTCACAGGATTTGGAAAAGAATAGGAGGACAAATGAAAAATTTAATTGGAGGAAAATTTGTAGATGCTAGTAATGGAGAAAAAGCAGATGTAATTAATCCAGCTACTAATGAATTAATTGATACTGTACCACTAGCAACTGAAGAAGATGTAGACCTTTGTGTAAAAGAAGCTGCTAAAGCTCAAAAAGCTTGGGCTAAAATGCCCCTTCATGAAAGAGGAGACATTCTTTATAAATTTGCTGATTTAGTAGAAGCTAATCATGAAGAACTTGCTCAATTATTATCTAAAGAAACAGGTAAACCAATTAAAGAAGCAAGAGCTGAAATTAGTAATACAAAGCATTTCATTCATGGATATGTTGAAAAAGCAAAACATGATTATGGAAATGTTATTCCAGCAGGTAGTGAAGTTGGTCAAGAAAAAACTATGCAAATAACAGTTCAACAACCATTAGGAGTAGTAGCTTGTATAATTCCATTTAACTTTCCATGTGACTTATTTGGTCAAAAAGTACCTAGTGCTTTAATAATGGGAAATAGTGTAATTGTAAAACCATCTACTGATAATCCACTAACTCTACATAGATATTGTGAATTATTAAAAGATGCTGGAGTTCCAGATGGTGTTATTAACTGTATATCAGGACGTGGTTCTGTAACAGGTAATGCTCTAGCAAAACATCCACAAGTAGCTTTAATCAGTGTAACAGGAAGTACAGAAGTAGGAGCTGAAGTAATGGCTAATGCTGCTGCTAATATCACTCATGTTATGCTAGAACTTGGTGGAAATGATGCTTTCATCGTAATGGATGATGCTGATATGGACTTAACTATGAAAGAATTAGTTTGGGGACGTCTTTATAATACTGGACAAGTTTGTTGTGCTAGTAAAAGATTCTTAGTACAAAAAGGTATTAAAGATGAATTTATTAAAAGAGCAGTAGAAACATTACAATCTTTAAAAGTGGCTATGCCTCAACAAGAAGATGCTGATATTGGTTGTCTAATCAATGAAAAAGCAGCAATAAATGCCGAAGAACAAGTAAGAAAAACACTTGATCAAGGAGCTACTTTAGTCTACGGTGGTAGAAGAAACGGAGCTTTCTTTGAACCAACAATTCTAGATAATGTAACAAAAGATATGGATGTAATGAAGGATATGGAAATCTTTGCACCAGTTATTCCCGTTTGTACTTTTGATACTTTAGATGAAGCTCTAGAAATAGCTAATCAAAGTAAATTTGGTTTATGTGGAAACATTATGACTAGTGATATGAAAACTGCTTTCAAAGCTGCTATGGAAATGGAAGTAGGTGGAGCAGTAATCAATGGTGCAAGTTTCTATCGTGCTATTGAGATGCCATTTGGTGGTTGGAAACATTCTGGAATTGGTAATGAAGGAGTTTCAACTACTCTAAAAGAAATGAGTCGTACAAAGACTATCGTTCTTAAAAATATTTTAGATTAAAACAAAAATTAGAATAAAGGGGAATCAAAATTGATTCCTTTTGTTGTCACACAAATTATTTATTTATTTTATTGAAAACTATGTTACAATATACTATATAAGATAGAGGTGTTATATGAAGATATATTTATTTTTAACTGATAAAATTAAGTCATATTTACTTCCTGATATAATAGAAGGAAGTTATAGTTTTTATAATATAGGTGACAATAAATTAATAAATATTGAAGCACGTGATAATAAATGGACAATATACTCAACTAGGGATTCTAAAATTATTAATGGTAGTTTTTATGTAGAAAGTACTGAATTAAAAGACAATACATACTATGTTTTAAAAAATAATGACATGGTATATTTGATTTATACTACCAATATTAAAAATAATGATTTTCTAAAATATTCTTACAATAAAGATATAAATTTGGTAATTGGTACCACTTCTGATTCAAATATCATTTATAATAATGGCCTAATAAAGGGAATAGCTGCTAAAATATGCTATATCGATGATGTATTGTCTATTGACATTGAAAATGCAGTAGGGTTTGTATATTTAAACAATATAGTTATAAGAGGTAAACAACCAATAAGTGTCGGTGATAAGATAAATATTGCTGGTCTAATGATCATATTTATGAGAGACTTCTTTCTTATCTCTAATATATCTGAAAATTTACAAATAAATGATTCATTAGCAAGAATAAGTAAATATTTATTTCCAGCCAGTGAAAAAATTCAGCTTCGAGAAATTAAAGACAGAGAATTATACACAGAAAATTCATACTTTTCCAAGTCACCAAGAATAAGAAGAATTATTAAGACTAAAGAAATAAAATTAAGTCCTCCTCCAAGTAAATCAGAAAATAATGAATTACCACTGATTTTAACTATTGGTCCTATGTTAACTATGGGAATAACCTCTGGAGTTATGCTTACTGATGTACTTATAAAAATAAATAATAATACTACAACTTGGGAAGAATCATGGGCCACAGTAGTAAGCAGTAGTGCCATGCTAGTAGCTATGCTTGTATGGCCTTTGGTAACAAATATATATAATAAGTATTATAAAAAAGCTAAACGAAGAGAATTGATAGAAAAGTATAGTAAATATTTGGATGAAAAAGGAAAAGAGTTACAAGAAGAAGCAAGATTACAGAAAGAAATATTATTTGAGAATCTAATAACAGTTTATGATTGTGCAAGAATTATTCAAACAAGGGATATGAACTTTTGGGATAAGAGAATAGATCAAAGTGATTTTTTAGTTGTAAGAATAGGAATCGGAAAAGAGTTACTTGATGTAAAAGTAGAATATCCTAAAGAAGGTTTTACTGTTGAAGAAGATGAATTAAGAAAACAAGCAGATAAATTAGTAGCTGATTATAAATACATAGAAAATGTTCCCATTGGTTATTCATTAGCAGAAAATAAAATAACGGCAATAATGGGATATTCTAAGGAGAAGTGCAACTATTTTATTGATAACATTATTTTACAATTACTAGCATTTTATAGTTATGAGGATTTAAAGATAGTAATATTTACAAATGAAAATAATAAACTTCATTGGGAATATTTAAAATATTTAAATCATACATTTTCAAATGATAAAACAATAAGATTTTTTTCTACTAATGTAAATGAAGCAAAAATAGTTTCTGAATATCTTGCTATAGAAACTAAAAAAAGGATATCAATAAATCATAGTGATGATAATCAAGGTAATAATTATAAACCTCACTATCTAATAATTACTGATGATTATAATATGATTAAAAAGAGTGTATTTCTAAACGATATTGAAGAAACTAAAGAAAATCTTGGATTTAGTGTATTACTTTTAGAACAAAGAATGAGTAAACTACCTAGTAAATGTAATAACTTTATAATTTTAAATCAGACTACAGCACAAATATTAAAAAATTCTTATGAAAGTCAAGAGCAAATAACCTTTAAAGAAGAAATAATATACAATATAAATATGATGGAAGTTGCTAAAATTTGTTCAAATGTTCCAATAGAATTTGAAGATGGTCTATATGCTTTACCAAACGCAGTTTCTTTTTTAGAGATGGAACAAGTAGGAAAAGTAGAACAGCTAAATATTTTAGATAGATGGCAAACAAATGATACAACTAGTAGTTTAAAAGCCGAGGTTGGAATAGGTGAGGATGGAGAAGTTATGTATTTAGATCTTCACGAGAAATACCATGGACCCCATGGTTTAATAGCAGGAACTACTGGTAGTGGTAAATCAGAATTTATTATTACATATGTTTTGTCAATGTGTATTAATTATTCACCAGAAGATGTTGCTTTTATCCTAATAGATTATAAAGGAGGAGGTTTAGCTTTAGCTTTTGAAAATAAAGCAACTGGTATTTCATTACCTCACTTAGCTGGAACAATTACTAACTTAGATAAAGCGGAAATGGATAGAACCTTAGTAAGTATTGATAGTGAAGTAAAAAGAAGACAAAAATTATTTAATGCTGCTAGAGATAAATTAGAAGAAAGTACAATAGATATATATAAATATCAACGTTTTTATAAAGAAGGAAAACTAGATTTACCAATACCTCATCTATTTATAATATGTGATGAGTTTGCTGAACTTAAAAGTCAACAACCAGAATTTATGGATAATTTGATAAGTGTAGCCCGTATTGGACGTTCACTTGGAGTACATTTAATATTAGCTACTCAAAAACCAAGTGGTGTTGTAAACGATCAGATTTGGTCAAATACAAAATTTAGAGTTTGTTTGAAGGTTCAAGATGAATCTGATAGTAAAGAAATGCTAAAAAGACCAGAAGCAGCATACATTACACAAGTAGGTAGATATTATTTACAAGTTGGGTATGATGAGATATTTGCTTTAGGTCAATCAGCTTATTGTGGGGCAAAATATTATCCATCAGATACAATTGTTAAAGAACAAGATAAAAGTATTAATTTTATAAATAATTGTGGTCAGTTTATAAAAAATATAAAGGCTACAACTAATTCTAAAAAGGAAGCAAATGGTGAACAATTACAAGCAGTAATAAAATTAATAATTGATGTAGCAAATAAAGAAAATCTTAAAACAAATAGATTATGGTTAGATAATATTCCAAATGTTATATTGATAGACAATTTAGAGAATAAATATAATCTTCAAAAACAAGATTATCATCCTGTAGCAATAATTGGTGAATATGATGCACCAGAAAAACAAGAGCAAGGTATTGTAAAATATGATTATTTAGAAAATGGTAATACCTTAATTTATGGAAATGATGGAGCAGAAAGAGAATTGTTATTAAATGCTATTATTTATTCGACTTTTAAAAATTATACATCAGAAGAAGTAAATATGTATATAGTTGACTATGGTTCTGAGTCTTTAAGAGTATTTCAAGACTTACCACAAATGGGTAATATGGTGTTTATGGGTGAGGATGAAAAATTTAATAACTTATTAAAGATGATTAGAAATGAATTACAATACAGAAAAAAATTATTTATAAATTATGGTGGTGAATATACTACATATATTAGAAATAGTACTGATAAATTACCAATTAATATAGTTATTTTTAATAACTATGATTCTATTTTTGAAACTAATCAAAATCTATATGATGATTTACCAGATTTAGTAAGAGATAGTGATAGGTATGGAATTATATATATATTTACCTGTGGTACTGCTAATTCTGTAGGAAGCAAAATATCTCAAAACTTCCATAACATATATTCTTTTGAATTAAAAGATTCAAGTGATTATAATTATATCTTTAATACAAGAACTAAAAGAGAACCACGTAATATAATGGGTAGAGGATTATTAAATAATGATGGTATTCATGAGTTTCAAACTGCAAACATTGTAGAAAATGAAAATGAATTAAATGAGTATTTAGCAGAGTTTATTAATAATCAAAAAGTAATAAATCAGAAAAAAGCCAAAAGAATACCTATTTTACCTAAGATAATTAGATTAGATGATGTAAAAGATAAAATTGGAAAATTAGATTCAATTCCAATCGGAATAAGTAAAAATGATTTGGAAGTAATAACTTACGACTTTACTGCTAATATAGGTAATGTAATATCATCAAATAAATTAGCAAATACTTACAAGTTTATACTAAGTTTACTTGAGATTCTTAATAGTGTTATTGGTACCAATCTTATAGTAATAGATTCAGTAAAGACTCTTAACTTAGATACAAACATTTATAAGAACTATTTTAATAATGAGTTTGATATGATATTAGATAAAATAAATCAAATGATTGAAAGTTATATTTCTAATAAAATGCAAGTTTCAGGAATAGTGCTAATCTATGGAGTTGATAAATTTTTAGCAAAACTAAATGATAGAAGTAAGTTTGATAGATTATTAAAAAATGCTAAGAAATACGAAAAAATAAGTATTATAATTGTTGAAGATACTGGTAAATTGAAATTAGAAATGTATAATTCCTGGTTTACTGAAAACTTTGTTGTAACAGATGGTATCTGGATTGGTAAAGGAGTTGCAGATAGTTTATTTAAAATTGCAACTATTTCTAAAGAATTACTTGGAGATATGAAAAATAATATGGGATTTTTTGTTCTAGAGTCTATGACTACTAAGATTAAATTAATAGACTTTATATCAAAGGAAGAGACTGGTGATAATAATGAATAATAAAGTTTTAGTAAAGGTATCATTTATAGAATTAGATGAAGATTTTGATATGTTTTTACCAGTTAACGAATTGATTTGGAAATTAAAAAAACTAATGTTAAAGTCCATATCAGATTTAACAAGAAACAATTTAGATAAGGAAGCTGATTATATTTTAATAAATAAGAAAAATTCTAAAATATATGATAATAATCAGATTTTGCTAGATACTGATATTAGAAATGGAACTGAGTTACTGCTCATTAAAAACTAAGAAAAAGTATTTGTTTTACAAATACTTTACACTTTTAGTTGCAAGTTATAAAGTAATGTGATATCATTCACTTAGATAGGATAAGTCCTATTGGATTAGAAAGAAGGTATTAGAAAAATGAATTTTGATTATGGGTATGATCCTAGTGTCGTTAAGACATCAATTGGAAAGGTAAATGAATCTTTTAAAATGTTTACAGATGCTGCATGTAAAAGTATGCAAAATGATTTTGTAAATCAAATGGGAAATTGTTGGGCAGCACCAGCAGCAGTAGAAGAATTTGCTAAGATGAAAGAAGCAAACGATTCACTAACATCAAGTGCAGAAAAAACATTCCAAAGTGTTGTAAACGTAATGAATACTGGTTCAAAGAATTGGGCAAACCAAACTAGAGAAGGAGCTGTAACAGTTGGATTTGAATCAGCAAGAACAACAACCGATGTTAGTTGCATCAAACATGATATTGGTGGAAAACGTGGAATTAGTTCTGGAAGTGCTCAAAGTACAGCTAATGTTTTAACTCAAATTATTGCTAATGTAGGAACTGCATTAGATAATGCTGTAAGTGCTGTAAGTTCTTGTGGATTTATAAGTGGTAGTGAAAGTGGTGCTTTACAAGCTTCTTTAAACCAAATTAAATCAAGTTATACAGAAGCTATGACTTCAAATTATAATTCTATGAAAAAAGCTATAGAACAAACTATTGAAGACTATAGAAGTACATCTAAAACTAACACTGGTAACTTTACTGCAAATTCAAATTAAGCTTGAGAGAGAATATATTTATTTTCTCTAGATATGGGAAGAAGTCTTTTTTCTCATATCTAGATAGAATAAATTAGATTGGAGTGATAGAATGAAGATAGATTTAAAAAAAATACAATTAGAAATTGATAATCTTGATAAGACTATCAATAGGTATGAAGAAAATCTTTTAAATTTATATAATCAGTTACTATTAACTTCAATATATTGGAAAGATAAGAATTCTTTAAAATTTAATGAAAATGTAAGTCAAGAAAAAAAAGAAGCAAATATTAAATTGTTAGAGTTAAAATCAGTGAAAAATACTTTTAAGTATTTAATATCAAAATATGAAAATATAGGACAGAAGATAGAATTTGATTTGACAAATAGAGAAAAAATCAATAAGTTTTTTGATAATTATATTTTACAGTTGGAGAAAATACTTGATCAATATAATGAGATTGATATGACTTATTTTGAAAATTTAAGTGAGGTATTAACTAATCAGATATTATCAATAAAAAAAATTAAGGATAATATGCAAGTTATAAAAGATAATGTTAATAAAATATTTGACAAGTTAGAAGATACGGAAATTCAAGTAGCACAACGATTGAATAAGATTAAGGTAGAATATATA
The DNA here is from genome assembly GCA_934177995.1 of uncultured Bacilli bacterium. Lineage (GTDB taxonomy): Bacteria > Bacillota_I > Bacilli_A > RF39 > UBA660 > Onthousia. The sequence continues at coordinate 22,996 of CAKPPW010000015.1, read as the reverse complement.
AAAGAAATAAATTCAAATAGTATTTGATGGAGATTAGTATGATAGATAGTGATGAACTTAGAAGTATAATAGAAAAAAGTAAATTTTTTAAAAAAGAAATGGAGATTACTATAAATAGTTTTGATGAAGAATTTAATTCTATAATGGAATGTTATTCTACTAATAATAGTAATAAAATAGGTAATTTAGCCAATGATTTTAAGTATGCCTTTAAAAATTTAGTAAGCAATAATAACCGTGATATAGAAATACTTGAAAAAGAAATAGAGTTATATATTGATATTTCTAATAAAAATAAAAAATTGTTTGATGATATACAATAGTCATAAGATTCTTGTAAGAATTTATTATTAGGGGAGTTATTATGAATCAAGAAAGAGAAAAATATTTAGATTTAAAAACAAAATTATATAATATAATTGATGAGATAGATAATGTAAATGATACATATAATAATTTAAAAGGTAGTTTAATTGCCAATATCTTAATAGATAATAAGGTCCCTCAAGAAGAGGCATTAGAGCAAAATATTAGAAGTATTAAGCAAATTAAATATGAGATTAAAAACATTATATATAGTGAAATCAATGATAAGTTCTGAAAGCAGGAATGATAATGGCAAATATAGAAATTAATGTTGATAATAAAAAATATACAAAGTCTAGTGATAATAAAAAATTGATAAAGACAAATACTTTAAAAGAAAAGGCAAGCGCAGACGTAGAAGAAGTAGATTTAGATAGTGAAACATATAATGTTGAATCTGCTAAAACAGAAGCAATTACCACAGATAATACTAGTGAAAACTATAGTATGACAAGTAGTGAAATTAAATCTATAGTTGAACAAATGAAAAAAACTAAAAAAGAATATGTTAAATATTATAATGAAGTTGAATCTAAATATACTGATAATAGTAATAAGGATTGGTATAAAAATGGAATCTTAACTGCTAATCCTACTACAACACTACCATATACACCAGAAGAGTATAAAGAGTTTTTGATGAGTCATAATCATATAAGTTCAGATGAAGAGTTGAAAAATAATAAAGATCTAACTAGTAAGATAACATCTTATAATAAAGAATACGAAGAACAATTTGAAAAGATAGTAGGAATAAGTTATAGTGAATATAAAGAACTTAAAGATTCTTATAAATCGGATTTAGTTATATTAGATAATACAATAAGTTCGCTAAGTTCATTAGCAAAAGAACAGAAGTATAATGAGGTATTAGATACAGATTCTTTTAAGTCATATATGAGTACTAAAAGTAAGATGACATTTAGTGATTTAGAGAAGAATTATAATGAATATAATAGTAAATCTGCTGATATAACAGAAAGTGCTGAAGCATCAATAAATATGTATGATACTTATAATCCGATGTATATTATTGAGTATGCTGAAAAATTAGCAGAGAAAGAAAAATTCGATATAACAGATGTCTTAGAGAAGCAGGTACAATCATACCAATATGATTTAAGTGATTTTTATGAATATTATAAAGTAATGACTGATGATGAGAAAAATTTATATTCATATTATTTTGAAACAAAAGGTAGAGAAGCAGCCGAGAAGTACTTTAATGATATGAAAGATTCTTGGAATAAGAAAATAGCGTATAATAGATTTCAAGAAGATGTAAGTGATCTAGATTTAACAGATGAAGGAGCTGTAAAAGAAAGTATAGCTAATATATTAAATGTTAATGTAGATGGTATAGGTGATGGAATTAATCAGTTTATGAGTGGTATAGCCAATAGTATAACTAATAATAAAGAAATAACTATTGAAGAATATAAAACCATGTATTACTTATCATATTTAGAACAAAATTCAAAGATATTATCGACTTCATATAAAGTGGGAACAGCTACAGGAAATATGTTACCATCTGTAACAGCTAGTGTATTAACAGCCATAATAGCTCCAGAAATAGCACCTAGTATAAGTCAAGGCTTGATAGGAGTATCATCATATGGTAATTCTAAACATAATGCCTTGATTCAAGGATATTCACTTCCAACATCAATGCTTTATGGAGTAATGTCAGGAAGTTCAGAAGTATTATTTGAAAAATTTGGTGGTATTATAGGTATAGCAGATAATCCAGGAAGTAATGCAATAATTAGAGCTTTAAAAGAAGGAGTAGAAGAAGGAGCTCAATCATATATCCAAGCAGGAATAGATGCAGTTGTTTTAGGAAAAGAAATTAATCTAGATGATATGAATGATGATGCTAAAGAGTCATTCATAGTAGGTATGCTTGTTGCTTACACTACAAATATTTATTCAAAAGGGTTATCTGATAGTATAAACTTCATTCAAAATGGAGAAAAAATAAGTATATCTAAGGAAGAAATATTAAATTTGTTGGATAGTAAGATAAATGATGAAAGTTTAAATGCCGTAGATAAGAATGTGTTATTTATTAATGATATGTTTGATTCTATACTAAATAAATTTAAGGTTAACAATAAATCAAGTTCCTCTAAAGAAAGTATTTCTTTAAATTCAACAATGGATAGTATAGTAAGTGATTTATATAAAAATGGTTATAATGCTTGGGTGAGAATTGGTGAATATTATAATAGTGGTAATATAGAATATATTCCAGAAAATTTAAGATCTACCATTAAAGAAATACCTAAAAGTGAAATTTATAATTTTTTAACATCAGCGGAAGCTAATACTAAATATGGAACTAATTACGCATCACCATTAGATAGTGTGATAAGTACCATAAATAATGAAGGTTATAATGGATGGAGTAGATTATATAAATACTATGAAAGTGGAGATATAAGTTATTTACCAGAAAGTGTTAGATCAACGGTTGAAAATATTTCTAAAGATGAGATCTATAACTTTTTAGTATCTCCTGGAAATAACTTTAAATATGGTACTGACTATATGACTAATATTGCCCAAATAGTTAGTAAATTAAACAAAGAAGGTTATGATGGTTGGAATGTAATTAGTCAGTATATTAAAAGTGGAAACATAAACTGTATTCCCAAAAGTGTTAGATCTAAGATCATGGATATTCCTAAAACTAAAATTAGTAGTTTTTTATCTTCACAATCAGCTTATTATAACTATTCTAAAAGTGCTATAAAGGAACGAATTGTAAATACTTTTTATAATTTTTATTTGAATAATATGAATAAATCTCCAAAAGAAATACGAAAAAGTACAGATAAAATTGTAGAAAATTTAAAAAATTCTGGTTATAGTGTTCGAGAAATATCATCAATGTTAGAAAAAGCTAATACTAAAGCAATTAATGATTCGGGAATTTTTGAAACGTATATTTCTGATCTTGGCTTAACAATAAAAATGCAAGATAATATGAATATTAATATATCTAATGAGCTTAGTGAATTAAGAAGTTTACCAAAAGAAATTCAAAATCTAGCATCTGGTAAAACATTTACATATTTAAAAACCCCTAATCCAACTGATTACAGTGCGGCAGATTATTATGGAATAGAAGATTTTTCAAGTTCAGCTGCTACATATGGTGATGGTAATATAACATTTTATAATGGAACTAGTGCTGCTAAAGGTACGTTGACTCATGAAATAGGTCATACATTTGATAAAGTATATTCTGGTAAATCAAATTCCCAAATAAGCACTTCAAAGATGTGGAAAAAAGCTATGAAAGCAGATGAAAAATTAACTAATGATGTTGCTGTCACTGATTATCCACGGTCTGTTAAAAATGAAGAAAGAAGAGCATCTGAGGATTTTGCAGAATCATTTAAATTGTATTATACTAATCCTAATGAGTTAAAGAAGTATAAAAATAGATATGAAATATTAGAAAAGATATTACCAAAAAATTAGTTATATTAAGAAAGGATTGTTGAAAATGCCAAATGAAGAATATGTTTTTACAAGAACAACTTATGAACCTAATGAAACACCAAAAGTAGCAAGTAGTGAAATTTATTATTATGATAGGAATGGTGATCCTACTTCTAGTGAAAATGCTACTTCTTGTAGAATAGTTGAGTTTGATTCAAATAATGAAATAGTAAGAGAAACGTATGGAAATATTGAAAAACAGGTAGAAGAAACATATAATGATAGTTATACTATGAGAAGATAAAAGTTTAATTAAAATAATTCTGAAAGTAGGAATGATAATGGCAAATATAGAAATTAATGTTGATAATAAAAAATATACAAAGTCTAGTGATAATAAAAAATTGATAAAGACAAATACTTTAAAAGAAAAGGCAAGCGCAGACGTAGAAGAAGTAGATTTAGATAGTGAAACATATAATGTTGAATCTGCTAAAACAGAAGCAATTACCACAGATAATACTAGTGAAAACTATAGTATGACAAGTAGTGAAATTAAATCTATAGTTGAACAAATGAAAAAAACTAAAAAAGAATATGTTAAATATTATAATGAAGTTGAATCTAAATATACTGATAATAGTAATAAGGATTGGTATAAAAATGGAATCTTAACTGCTAATCCTACTACAACACTACCATATACACCAGAAGAGTATAAAGAGTTTTTGATGAGTCATAATCATATAAGTTCAGATGAAGAGTTGAAAAATAATAAAGATCTAACTAGTAAGATAACATCTTATAATAAAGAATACGAAGAACAATTTGAAAAGATAGTAGGAATAAGTTATAGTGAATATAAAGAACTTAAAGATTCTTATAAATCGGATTTAGTTATATTAGATAATACAATAAGTTCGCTAAGTTCATTAGCAAAAGAACAGAAGTATAATGAGGTATTAGATACAGATTCTTTTAAGTCATATATGAGTACTAAAAGTAAGATGACATTTAGTGATTTAGAGAAGAATTATAATGAATATAATAGTAAATCTGCTGATATAACAGAAAGTGCTGAAGCATCAATAAATATGTATGATACTTATAATCCGATGTATATTATTGAGTATGCTGAAAAATTAGCAGAGAAAGAAAAATTCGATATAACAGATGTCTTAGAGAAGCAGGTACAATCATACCAATATGATTTAAGTGATTTTTATGAATATTATAAAGTAATGACTGATGATGAGAAAAATTTATATTCATATTATTTTGAAACAAAAGGTAGAGAAGCAGCCGAGAAGTACTTTAATGATATGAAAGATTCTTGGAATAAGAAAATAGCGTATAATAGATTTCAAGAAGATGTAAGTGATCTAGATTTAACAGATGAAGGAGCTGTAAAAGAAAGTATAGCTAATATATTAAATGTTAATGTAGATGGTATAGGTGATGGAATTAATCAGTTTATGAGTGGTATAGCCAATAGTATAACTAATAATAAAGAAATAACTATTGAAGAATATAAAACCATGTATTACTTATCATATTTAGAACAAAATTCAAAGATATTATCGACTTCATATAAAGTGGGAACAGCTACAGGAAATATGTTACCATCTGTAACAGCTAGTGTATTAACAGCCATAATAGCTCCAGAAATAGCACCTAGTATAAGTCAAGGCTTGATAGGAGTATCATCATATGGTAATTCTAAACATAATGCCTTGATTCAAGGATATTCACTTCCAACATCAATGCTTTATGGAGTAATGTCAGGAAGTTCAGAAGTATTATTTGAAAAATTTGGTGGTATTATAGGTATAGCAGATAATCCAGGAAGTAATGCAATAATTAGAGCTTTAAAAGAAGGAGTAGAAGAAGGAGCTCAATCATATATCCAAGCAGGAATAGATGCAGTTGTTTTAGGAAAAGAAATTAATCTAGATGATATGAATGATGATGCTAAAGAGTCATTCATAGTAGGTATGCTTGTTGCTTACACTACAAATATTTATTCAAAAGGGTTATCTGATAGTATAAACTTCATTCAAAATGGAGAAAAAATAAGTATATCTAAGGAAGAAATATTAAATTTGTTGGATAGTAAGATAAATGATGAAAGTTTAAATGCCGTAGATAAGAATGTGTTATTTATTAATGATATGTTTGATTCTATACTAAATAAATTTAAGGTTAACAATAAATCAAGTTCCTCTAAAGAAAGTATTTCTTTAAATTCAACAATGGATAGTATAGTAAGTGATTTATATAAAAATGGTTATAATGCTTGGGTGAGAATTGGTGAATATTATAATAGTGGTAATATAGAATATATTCCAGAAAATTTAAGATCTACCATTAAAGAAATACCTAAAAGTGAAATTTATAATTTTTTAACATCAGCGGAAGCTAATACTAAATATGGAACTAATTACGCATCACCATTAGATAGTGTGATAAGTACCATAAATAATGAAGGTTATAATGGATGGAGTAGATTATATAAATACTATGAAAGTGGAGATATAAGTTATTTACCAGAAAGTGTAAGATCAACTGTTGAAAATATTTCTAAAGATGAAATTTATAACTTTTTAGTATCTCCTGGAAATAACTATAAGTATGGCACTGACTATATGACAAATATTGCCAAAATAGTTAGTAAATTAAACAAAGAAGGTTATGATGGTTGGAATGTAATTAGTCAGTATATTAAAAGTGGAGATATAAATTGTATTCCCAAAAGTGTCAGATCTAAGATTATGGATATTCCTAAAACTAAAATTAGTAGTTTCTTATCTTCACAATCAGCTTATTATAAGTATTCTAAAGGTACCTCTCCAGTTACATCTATGAAAGAATTTGAGAGTACTTTGAAAACTCCAATTACTGATGAAAATATTAAAAAAATGGTGGAAAAGACTTATACTCGTGAAGGATATAGTGAATATTTTAATTTTGTTACAATGCAAACAGATAAACAAAAGTTGTTACCATCTCAAGCACAAATAACTAGTTTTTTGAATAGATTCTCTGGTCCAAATTATACTAAAGAAGAACAAGGAAATTCATTTTTACATATTTATTCATCTGACTTTGATCTTGGAGCAACCGCTAAAAGATTATATGTAAATGCCGATTATGATGTTACACTTAATTTTATGGAACAATTTGCTAATAAGTGTGAACAAAGAAATATTCCATTCTATTTTAAAACTGCTGACTTTAAAGCAAATGTGGGAAAAGGTTCTTTAATAAGAGATGAAAGTTTAGTAATATATTCTGATAATCAACACTTTTTAGACTATGTTAATATCTGTGATGAAATAAAGAGAGAGAATCCTGATATGAAATTTTATTCTCCTCCAATATTTACTGGTGTACATAATGAATATTTAGGCTATGGAGAAGAACCAGTTGGTGGAGGTGTATCATTTAATTCTGTGCGTGCACCATTAGTCATGAATGCTATTAAAAGTAGTATGGAGGAAATGAAAAAAATTTATAATACTAATCAAGAAGCTGATATCTTGAACTCTGCCAATTTGTATAAAGAATATAGAAACAGAATTTATCAAAAAATTTATAATTCTAGTTCTGGTTTCAACATTAATCCAAATAAATTTTATGCAAATTATGGTAACTAGTAGAAAGGAATGTTAATATGAATAACAGAATAAAAATAATGAAAAAAAGTTATTTTAGTAAAGAAGAAACTGTTCCAATGGAACTAGCATCATGTTGTATAATAAAAACAATTAATAACTTATTAATAGAATCACAAGTTCCACCTAACATTATGTATGAAATTGATACTACAATTTTCTCTTTTGGAAAGAACTGTCAAGAATATAAAGAATTAAAAATAGCCTTTATAAAGGCTGCTTGTCAATTTATTGAACAAAATTTATATAAGACTGGAGAATAAATATGACTGATAATAAATTAAAAATAACATTAGAAAATGGAAAAGAATACTATATTGCTTTATCCATTGATATAAAATCAAAAAATTATGGACTGTTAATGAATACTAATAATAACTCTGATATATGTATAGTTGAAATATTTAGTGATGATGTTAGATTAGTAACTGAAAAAGATGAATTGCTACTTGTTATAGAGAAAATGAGTAAGTTGGTAACAACCTTTTATGATATATAATAATATAAATATTTTAATTCTTTTACAGTTAAAACTATATTTTATCAGTGCTTAAGTGACATTTCCCGGGAGTGTGCTGTATTTAATGTATATAATAAGGAGGTATATATGAACAATTGTCCAAATTGTGGCTCTAGTGTAAATCAAGGTGATGCTTTTTGTAAAGTTTGTGGAACAAAGCTACCTTTACCACAAAATAATATTTCAAATAATACACAACAATTTCAAGGAGTTAGTAACCAACAACAATCAATAAATACTCAAAGTTTTCAACAAACAGGTTTTAATTCTTCCTTACAAGAATTACAAACATCTCAAAATAATGTAGCACATACAAATGATATAATTAATGATGATGAGTTAATAGATTCATATATTGGTAAAAATGCCGATAAGTTGAAAAAAGGTAACTTTTCTGTCAATACCTTTCTTTTTGGATTTTTCTATACACTATATAGAAAAATGTGGTTGTTAAGCATTATATGGATAGTAGTCTGTATAATTGCTGATATATTTTTGCCATCTATTACTAGTTATGTGGCCTTGTTTATTAATGTTATTATTTCGATCCAATTTAAAAAAGTTTATTTAAAATATGTAAGAGAACAGGTTGATAAAATTAAAACAGAAAATCCTGGTAAGACAAAAGAACAATTAATGATGTTGTGTAGTCAAAAAGGAGGTACAACTTTGCTTCCTGTTATTATAATTGCCATTTTATATGCCATTCTTTTGGTTTTTGGAATTTTGGGTTCTTTGGATGAGATTGATAATAACAATACTGATAATACTAATAGTTCCTCAACAACTGTTGGTTCTACTGAAAAAATAGGTGACTTAAACATAACAATACCTAGTATGTTAATTGCAAATAGTTACTCTAATGATACTTATAAATCTTATAGAACTTCATATGATGTTACTGATTCTTGTAATTTAACATTAAGTATAAGAGATAATAGTTATTATAATGATGCAAAACAATACTTAGAAAAGAGTGTATATTATTCATCAACAGATACATATAGCGGTATAAGCCAAAAGAAATTAAATAATAATGTTTGGTACTATGTAGATGTTAATAAAAGTTATGTTCAAGAACATTATTATTCAATACTTAAAAACAAAAAAATTTACGAGGTGCAATTTTCTATTATTAATGATAATAATAAAACTTGTTCTTCGGCTTATAATACAGTTATAAATTCATTAAAGTTTAATTAATATTATGGTTGCTGAACTAACACTTTTTACTGTTTCAGTTTTACCTATCTTTCTTATTGGAATGTTTATTTATAAAAAAGATAGGGAAAAGGAACCTTCAGAATTATTGATGAAGCTATTTTTGGGAGGTATTGGATCTTGTTTTTTAGTTCTTATTTTAAGTTCAATCTTAGGTCTTATATTTCCTATGTTTTTTGCTGATACAAATGATCTGAATTTAATTGAGTTAGTTGTTTATGCTTTCGTTTGTGTTGCATTAGTAGAGGAGTTTTGTAAGTGGATTGTAGCCTACAAAATTTCGTATAATGATAAGGATTTTGATGAATTTTATGATGCTATTTTGTATTGTATGTTTGTAGCACTGGGCTTTGCTTGTTTTGAAAATCTGTTATATGTATATGAAAACGGCATTGGTACAGGAGTTGTTAGAACCTTGTTAGCAGTGCCTGGACATGCTTGTGATGGAATGTTTATGGGATATTATTTTGGGTTATCTAAACTCGGAGCTTTAAATAATAGAAAAGATTTAAAAATAAAAAATCTTGTACTAAGTATTCTTGTACCAACAATAATGCATGGTGTATATGATTACTGTTTATTTACTCAAAGAACAGTATTCATTGTATTATTTTTAATATTTGTTGTTTGTATTTATGTTTATGTATTTAAAAAGATAAAAAAAATATCTTCAATTAATAGAAAAATGAAATATAAAGATAATTATTGTCCCAATTGTGGACATATAGTAGATGGTAATTTTTGTCCGATATGTGGTAGAAAAAATGAATAAAAAATTTGGCTATATGATTGCCGAGTTTTTTTTATACTAAACTTTATAAATAAAGAAATAGAAACCCTTAAAGTTTATGCCTATTTCTTTCTACTAGGTAAATTGAATCTATGTTATTTTTAATATTTATGTTATTATTTAAATAGAAATGAGGTTTATTATGGCTATAATTAATTTAGATGATTTAAATCAAAAGATATTAGACACTGATATGTTTGGACTTTTTTATACTTCTACTTATACTCCACCAATTAGTTCATTAAAGGTAGTTTCAAGTAGTGTCTACTTGGATAAAATAAAAAGATTAATATTTAGTTCACCAAAATCAGATGATTTTAGGATTAGTGAAGATTTATATTTTGATATATATCAGTATATGAAAAACTCTCATATTTCAGAAGAAGATAAAGAAACTGTCAGTAAGTATATGAGTGAAAGTTTAAAAGAAAAAGTTTTTGCTGAATATTTAAAAGGTGAGTTTAAAAACAAGAACTTTAAAGTAGACCCTGATGATTATGAAAACTCATATTGGTTTACTCCTAAAATATATGGTGTACCATTAAAAGCTTGTTTTGAATCTTATGGTTCAATTTGCATAACAGATAATGAGCTTAAATATGATGAGACTCTAAGTTTTTTAGAAAAGGAATCTAATAAAACAAATGATTATAATTTGCTTCTAAAACTAAAATGTCTATTGCAACAAGATGATTACTTTTCTAAATCATGGTGTCCAGATAGAGTAAAGAATATGACTGAAACATTATTAAAAAATCAAGACATACAAAAATATCAAGACCGTTTATGTGAATATAATAATCAAATGATAAAAAAATCTGTTTTAGAATCTCCACCTGTTGAGCATGAATTTCATTTAGACGATAGTATAAAATCAAAAATTATAAACTCAATTCCAAAAGACTTTTCTAATTTGGAAAGAGCGATTTATGTGTATACTAAGTTATGTCAGATATTTTCATATGATCCAGTCTATTACTTTAAAGAAGAAGCAGGAAACCATTCATCTATTGCTAATATTGAAAACTATAATGAAGAGAATAATGAAGTGGTTTGCTATGAATTTGCATATATTTTATCAGATGTCCTTAAGGATATGGGGATTTCTCATATAAAAGAAAGAAATAATGAAGAACAAAAATTTCAAAACAGTCATACAAACATATCATTCTTAGTAGATGACTTTGTAATTTTTGCTGATTCAACAACTACAGTAGAGGCTGGCGATTTATCTAGTTCAAAATATTCACTTGATTTAAAAGGAATTAGATGCATGCAATACGATGATGAGATACAGCAACGGTTTATGCAAGCAAAGGGTAAAGTAAAGTCTTATATAGTAGAGCAAGATGAGAAATATAATATGATGATTCCTAATAAAGATTATATAGAGGAATTAAATGAAAATCAAAAAGTAGTCTTATTTAATAATTGTTTAGTAAATTGTAATTTAGAAAATATTGATTTTTTATCATACGCTAATAAGTTAATTTCGGTTTTAGATTTAAATATTAAAACCTCTATTTATTGTGATAACGAGGCTGAAAGTAAAATTTTATTAAATGTTTCCCTTGATAATTATACGGATTTTGAAAATGATAGAATATCTTATTTTATAGACTCTACAAATAAACTAATTTATGATTCTAGTAATGAGTTAACTTTAAAAGGAGAAAATAGTTCTAAAAAATAAATACTATTATATATAAAAATAGAAACCAATAATTGATTTCTATTCTTTTATCACAATTCTTTCTACCAGACAAATAATATAGTAGAAGAGAAAGGCAAAGACTCCTAGTAAAAATACAGAAGTAATAACTAAATTAATATTGAACACTTGACTACCATACATAATTAAATAACCTAATCCCTTTTTAGAAACAAGTAATTCACCCATGATGACACCTATATAGGCCATACTTGTATTAATCTTTAGATTGTTAATTATGTTAGAAAAATTACTAGGTAAGACAACTTTAAAGAATAAATCTTTCTTACTAGCCCCTAAACTCTTTAGTAAAGTTAGATAGTTTTTATCAGTTTCACTAAAGTCATGATAAATATTGATAATAGATAAGAATAGACTGATTAGTAAAGCCATAAAGATGATTGATTTAGTACTAGCTCCTACCCAAATAATAATTAAAGGACCAAGAGCTACTTTAGGAAGAGCATTAATAACTGTAAGATAAGGATCAACTATTTTAGCAAGACGCTTATTCCACCAAAGAATAGAAGCAATTACTATTCCGCCAATAGATGCTAGTGAAAAGCTTATAATAGTTTCTAATAAAGTAACTTTAATATGAGTAAATAAATCATTACTAGCTACTAGTTTACCTAATGTCTTAAAAATAAGAGAAGGACTACTAGCAAGGAAAGTATTTATTACTTTAAATTTAGCAAGTACTTCCCAAATAACTAGAAAAGAGATAAGTATCATAACTTGAAAGAAGATAGTAAATATTTTCTCTTTTTTTATATTCTTTAAATACTTCTTTCTCTCATTAGATATGAACATCTAAATCCCTCCATATCTTATCATAATAAATACTAAACTCTTTTTTCTTTCTATTCTCAAAAGGTGTACCTCTTTCTTCAAAGTTTATCTCATAAATTGACTTTAAAGTAGCAGGCCTTTTCGTTAAGACAATAACTATATCACTTAAACTAACAGCTTCTGCTATATCATGAGTTACCATCAAGACAGTTTTACCTTCCTTCTTAATCATCTTATATAAATCATCTGCAAGAGCCACTCTAGTCATAGCATCAAGGGCAGAAAAGGGCTCATCTAATAATAATATATCAGGGTGAATTGCTAGTGTCCTAATAAGAGCAACTCTATGAATACAGTAAAGACACTTAATTTTTTAATTTCTTATAAAATAAGGGTTTGCGTGTATTCCACATTCAAGCCTAAAATTTAACTTGAATTTTGAAAACCATTATTTTCTATAGTATTTACAATAGTTTAAGTGTGTGTTCTGAAACAACCTTAAATTATTGTCTTTTTTTAGTTTAACTTAATATTTTTAAGAGTTATTTAATTGTCTAGAAGTACTAGACGTTTTATTGTTTGCTTTCTATTTGTTTATTTTCATCTATATATTGATAGTTTAAAGCATTTTGATTTGATATGGCTGATTTATTAGTTGCTTTTTCATAAGACTTTCTGGCATCATTAGCAACTTGTCCCCCTTTACGAGCTACTTTCATATTTTCTTTAAATCCTTGTGGACGTTCAGACTCTGCAATATCACGAGTAGCAATTTCTCCTAAATCAGTAAGTAGAACTTCTATATCAGTCATATTATCTCTTAAAGATTCTTTTCTAATACCTTTAAATGCTTTATATTCATTTGCTTTCATACCAGACCAACTTTTATATATTTCATTAGTAAGCATTGCGTATTCTAAATTACTTTCAACGCCACCATCTTTCCAAACATCAGTTAATCTTTTTCTTTCTTGAATACCTTTAATTCTTTTAGAAATCCATGCTTCATCATAACCTTTAGCACGATAAGTATCTATTGCTCTTTGCATTGTTAATGATGGGTCAAATACTTCATCAATTCTTTCTTTACCTAAATGTGCAAGCCATTGTTTTATAGGTTCAGCATTTTTACTTGGAATTGATTCAATAATTCTAAACATACCTTCGATATCACATACATCAGTATTATAATATTTACCATCTGATGCTTTTAATTTCAGTTGTCTAGTAATTCTAGACAACTCAAAATCTTCTTCTTTCTTTAGCTTTGTTTTAAGCCAACTCCAATATTTTCTAGGTTCTTTACTATCTTGCTAAAACACCAACAATATCAACGATACTTATATAATATTTTTCATCATCTTTATCCCAAATAGTTCTAATTGTTTCATTGTTAAATATTTTATTAATTAAATGCATATTATCTTGTTTCATTTATTCACCGTCCTTTACTATTTATTTTTAATATGTATTAAGCAAAAGGTTATAGAAGTGTATAACCTCTCACTTATATTATTCTACAAAAATTTTGAATTTCCTTTTTTATTTTGAAATTTATTCAAAATTCCATTTAATTTGAATATCTCTAGTATTCGTTTCTTCATTTAATTTACCAATATAGATTTTATCAATAAACTCATCAATAATAACTCTGTTTAAACTTTCAAGAGTTTTATATTTGCTAAATATTTTTTTATTATCATTTGTAGCAATTTCTTTCTTTTTATAAAATTCAATTTCATTATCAATAGATTTTATTTGGCCGTTATAAATAGATTCATTACTATTATAATCACTAACTAATTCTTTAAATTGTTCTACAGTAATTATTCCATTAACTTTATCTTCATATAATGACTTTAGATATTTTCTAATTTCTGATACTTTTTTTATAGCTTCTAGTTTTTGATTTTCTAATGATTTAATTTTATCTGCAAATCTACTTTTCTTATTTTTAGTTTCAATTTTAGATAAAGATACTTCATCATAATACATTTGAATTTTCTTATTTATTGTCTCTAATACAATATTTTCTAGAACATCATATCTAATAGAACTTTTGTTAATACAATCATCATATCCATCTCTATTGTTAGAACAGACTAGATATTCGTGTAATTTAGAATTCTTTTTTCTCATATATCTTTTACACTCTAAACAAAATACTTTACCAGAGAAGTTATGAACAACTCCTGTTGATTTCATAGGTTTTGTTCTTTCTTTCATAGCAATTTGAACTTTATTAAAAGTTTCACTATCAATAATACCTTCGTGAGTATTTTCTTTTCGTACCCAATCTTTTTCATTTTTCTTCTTAATTTTATGATTTTTATAACTAACAGTAGTTCTTTTGCCTTGTATTAGATGACCGACATATAATTCATTTGTTAAAATTGTTTTTATAGAGTTTGTAGACCATTTTATTTGCTCTCTAGGTCTATTGCTTATCACGTTCAGTTTGATGCCTTTTTGGTACTTATAAAGCGAAGGAGAAGGTATATTTTTCTCGTTTAGATACTTTGCTATACCTGTAAATCCCATACCTTTTAAATATAAGTCAAAAATATCTTTTACTATTTCAGAAGCAATAGAATCTACTACTAATTTGTTGTTATCTTCTTTTGATACTTCATAACCAAATGAGGCGAAAGGAGAAATGAATTCTCCTTGCTTCATTTTTGCTTGGAAAGCACCTCTAATATTGTTAGAAGTATCTTCTAAATACCATTCATTAACAAGTCCATTTATTTGTCTAGATTTTTTATTTCCTTCAACATTGGTATCAGCATTATCTGCTAAACCTATAAATCTAATATTCCATTCAATAAACTTATTATGAATATATTTTTCAACAACTTCCATATCTCTAGAGAACCTTGATTGACTTTTACATAAAACTACATCTATTTTTCCGTTTTCACAATCTCTAATTAGTCTTTCAAATTCAGGTCTAAAAGTACCAGCGCCAGATAAATCTTCATCACAATATTCATCTACTAACATGAATTCAGGTCTTTTTTCAATTTCTTCTAAAAGTAAATTTCTTTGATTTTTAATTGATTCACTATCATCTAATTTATTTGCTTTGTCTTTGTCTTCATCAGATAATCTTAAATAAATAGCAACTCTTAAATATTTCTTTTCCTCAACACTCTCCATTTCATACATAACTATTACCTCCAATACTTCGGTAATAATTAAGTTTTAAGCTAAACTTATAACCAATACCATTATACCATTTAATTAACTTCATTACACGAAAGTTCCATCAATTTTATAATATTAAATAGTTTTTCGTTAATCAGTTGTTTTAAATCGGTATCAGTTATTTTCTCATCTACAACATCAATAACATTGTATATAGTGTCTATAAAAATGCCTCCTTCTAATTTTTTAACTTGAGGAGTAAACTCTGTAGTCATATCTGAATCTATTTTTAATTGCTTTAATCATAATATCAACCTCCAATCATTACTATGTTAATTTTTTCTTTATTATTCTTTTTCTATACGATATTTATTTTTAATCAATTAAATTTTTATTATTTTAAATTATACGGCTACACAAGTTTACTTAAACTTTAAGAGTGTCTATCTTCCAATTTCAAAATCATCTGATTTGTCTTTAAAAGCATAGTTACGATTAATTTTATTGGCATACATTTCCATTTCATCATAATCTATATCATCATTTTTATTATAGTGAATTCCAATTTTATGACCTAAAGCTCTGCAGAACTTATCACAAAGACTATACATTTTTTCTTTGAATTCTTTTAGATGTTTCGTTAATTTTTCAACCTGATTTTCTAAACTTTCAATAATACTATTTTTTTCTTTAATAATTTGTTTTTGTTTTTCTATTAATTCATCTCGTTCTTTAATACCGCGACCATCTTTTAGTTTTGTGTTTTCTAAACTTAATGTTTCAATCTTTTTAGTCATAGTTTCAATAGTGTAATCTTTTTCTTTGATATCTTTAGTATTTAAGATATTTTGCTTTTTAATTTGTTTTGAATAATCAATCCAATTATCAACATCTTTTCCTTTATATAAAGATATTTTGTTTTTTTGTGGATTAAGAACTTCATTATCATCTAAATCTTTTATTTGATTAATTGTTTCTAGTTCTATTTGATTTAGTTTTTTATTTCTTTCAAATTCAAGTTTCATTTCTTCTATTTGATTATTCATATCTTCAATTTCTTTTTGTGCTTTTGTTTTATGATAAACATTATCTCCAATATTCCCTCTAAATAAATTATATCCTTTATCATTTATATATTTATTATAATCATCTTGAATTTTTGCGTATGATGCTTTACCACCTTTTTCTTTCCAAAACTGATTGCAATTTACAAACTTTCCTTTTTCAGTAGTATACATATTTTTACCATCAATATCTTTCTTTTGAATTGGTAATAATTTTTTAATACCATCTTTTCCTGTTATTTCATGTTTAACAAGATTACCTTTTGAATCAGTTTCAAATACTTTTCTTTTAACCTCATTAACAACAGGAATAAAGTAGAAGTGCATGTGTGGTGTATCTTCATCATAATGAACTTCTGCATATACTATATTTTCTTTACCAACTAAATCTTCTAAAAAATCATAACTATCTTTGAAAAAAGTTTTTACTTTCTCTGGAATATCTTTTTTATCTTTAATATCTGGAATTAAAATATCTTCGTCTTTATTTTTTCCATATTCAATTTTACGACCACTTGGTTTAAAATTCATTCCTAATGTTTGAAAAAATTCTTTTCCACTTGTAACGACAGCGCCATTTAGTAAATTAACATTTTTACTATCGTTATAATATATTTTATTTTTATTTATATTAGAATAGACTTGTTCTTTTAAAGTTGACTTTTCTAAAGGGACAAATGAGAAATTAAATTTAGTTCGTTCTTTATCATAATTTCCTGTTCCTTTTCTTTTAGTTAATTCTATTCCAAGTCCACCTAAATCACTTGCTTTAAATTTGTTTTCAAATCTTAATACTTGGTTTCCATCGTGCATTTATTACCTCCTTTGCATTATTTTTTTGATGGAGGACAATTTATTGCCCTATCTCACTAGGGCATAGCCCACGTGAGTTTAGGGATGTTACCACTAAAAACCCCAATGCTTGTTTAAGCTAATGCCAATGATAAATCAAAGGCAAAAGCTATAAACAAGATTAAATAATAACTATCTAATAGATACTTATTATTTAATGAATTATTAAAAGTAGATAAACTACATTTAATAATTGTAAAAATATTCGTTATCGCCACTTTCACTTGCAAGCAAGCAAAACGTGCCACACTCATTTTTTACTTTGATGAAAATAATTAATTTTCATCAATAGGTTCTTCATATTTAGCATAATAAATTCTATCAGTGCCTGTTCTTTTTAATTCAATATGAAGACCTTCTTTTTCCAATTTATCTAAATTACTTTTTAATAATTTTCCAAATACTGATGGTACAATTTGTAAATTTAATTTACTAGTTATATCAGATATTGTGAATGAAAATTCTTTTTGCTTAATAGCGTAATTTAGAAAAATTAATAAATTAGGATTCAAATTATCAAATTCCATTTCTGATTTTTCAAAAATTAAATTCTCATTTCTTTTAAGAACAAAATCTATACTTTCATAATCTCTACTTTCGTAAGTGAATAGAATTTTGTTTTTTAGATTTTGCTCTACCTTTAAAGTTATAATTCCATCAACAGAGCCATCTATTGCAGTTGAACCTAATGATTTATTATTCTTATTTAGATGATGAATTAAAAGAATAGTAAAGTTATATTTCTTACACAACTCTCTAAATTTAGGAATAACATATTGTCCCATATCTTGATAGTTATTTAAATCATAACCATTATTCATATCAATTCCACTAAACATATCTATAATTACAAATCTACCTTTAAGGTCATTAGCAAACTCTTGAAATTCTAATTGTAAATCCATTAAATTTAATTTTCTTTCGTTTATTTCCTGTTCTTTTAATCTAAAATTATCATCATCAAATTCTAGATTCATTTTGTCAATTCTATCTAAAATTTGTGAAAAATTCATTTCTGTGCTAATATATAAGACAGGAGAAGGACTTGTTCTAAATCCTAGAAAATTTGTTCCTGTTGCTATTGCGTTAGCAAGTTGAAGTGCCAACAATGACTTGCTAACGCAATAGCAACAAGACAATATAATCCATTTGATTTCATAAGATTATCAACTATGAAATCTTTTTTTGTAGAATTCTTTCTCATTTCACTTATGCATTTCAAATTTACACCTCCTTTCCAACATAAAAAAAACTTGTATTATCTACAAGTACACGAGAAAAAAAGCAGAATTATCCTGGGAACATTATTTTAAATCTTGTTCCTCAAGATTGTTATTGATTCAGCCTAATGGCTAGGTACTAAATAAATCTACGAACATTTACTGTACCTTATTTACTAATGATTATTACTTTTACATATAACATCTTTTTTAGTAAATGTGATATTCATATAACCCTTTATCATATTCTTTATATATTAGATATTTAAATTGTTCTAATATTTTAAGATTATTTTTGAAGTCTACATTTGTTATATGAATCTTATTTTGGATATCTCCAATATTGATATGGGCTATATATTTATCAAGTGCATTTGAGTGAAGAATTGCATATATCTCTTTTGCCTCTGGCTTGATATTTTTATCTCTCCATATCTTGTGTTTAGATAAGTCTAGCTTTCTACTAAGCATATATTTTATCACCTTCTAACTATTGGAAATTAGTTTCCGTAAATATAATCTATCATATAAAAATAACTTTGTCAACTAGTTTCCAAAAAATGCTTTATTTTTTAAAAAAAGTATGTCATACTTAATATGTCGTTGGGAGAATGGATATGTTTAAGAAGAAAAATAATGAATTAGAAATAAACAATGATATTGCTATGTTAGTTAAAGAAGCAAGACTAAAAAAAGGACTTTCAGCACGTAAATTAGCAGAATTATGTGATATTAGTCATACCGAAATAAATAATATAGAAAGAGGTATAAGAGTTAAACCTGCTATATTAACATTAAAAGGTTTTGAAAAATATTTAGATTTACCATTTGAACAAACTGCTAAATTAGTTGGTTATTCTGATGTAACTATAGAATACGGAGAAGAAAATATTATTGTATCTTATGAAAAATACGATAAAATGCGTGAACAATATAAAACTGAATTTGAACATATGCAACATTTTATAGAACAAAAAAGACATTTAGGAATGGATATAGAAGAATATTTTTCAGTTATACATAAATATTTAAAAGAACAAGAAAGCATAAATGAAGATGTTTTAAATAAAGCAGAAGCAATAGAAAAGTTTTTAAAAGAATTACAAAAAAAATACGAATTTATTACAAAAGAAAAATAATGACAGGAATGACAGGAAAAATTATGAGGTACCCACCCAAAATGTTCTGTCATGCTGTCATTTGACATAATCAAAATAGTATGAATTGTTGAGTTTCATACTGTTTTTTTATGAATAAATAACTACAGAATATATTTTATATTAAATATATATCAAAAATATAGCTAAAATAAAGCAAAAAATTGATTTTTTAGTTCTTTTATGTTATAGTAATACACAATTTTAAAGGGGGAAATTATGAGAGAATTTAAAAGGTTGTTTGAAGAACTCGGTTATACTTTCCAAAGTGCTGATGTTCTAGAAGATGTTTATTTATTTTATAAATATTATAGTAATAAAGTTAATAAAGGGGTTTCTGCAATCTTATTAGAGGGAGATCCTGGTTGCGGTAAAACTTTTTTGTCAGAAGTATTTAGTCAATTTTTAGGACAAGATACAGAATATATTTATACACAATGTGTTGAAGAAACTAATAGTGATAGATTAATAGCAACATATAATGTTCCTGCAATAGTAAAAGGAGATGCTGATAAATCTATAGCAGAAGGTATTTTGACTAAATCTATAAATTTAGCAAATGCTGGAAAAAAAGTAGTATTAACCATAGACGAGTTAGATAAAGCTAGAGAAGTTTTAGATTCATACTTTTTGGATTTTTTACAAAATGGAAAGATAGAAACTTCAAATAATGAAATATTAACTTTAACTGAAGATAGTAGAAAAAATTTATATGTAATTCTAGCAAAAAATAATGAGAGAAATTTGTTAGATGCGTTATTAAGAAGATGTTCAGTAATTAAATTGCCACCTATGCCACCTGTATTGGCATATAAAACGTTAGTTAAAAGATTTGAAAATACAGAACACGATCCGAAATTTTTAAAATTTATTTCTAAAGTCTATGAGGCAATTTATAATGAACAAATGAATAGTAATGAAGAATTATTATCACGTTTACCTGCACTTCAAGAACTTATTACTGCCATTTCTAGTGATAATGAATTATATGAAAACGGCATTAGTAGTACAAGAAGAATTAATAGTTTAATAAGAAAATTAGGAAAAGATAGTGAAAGTAGAGAAATAATAACAAATATATTAACTAAAAAATTTAAATATCAAAATCAAGATAGTAACTATACTAATGAAACTCTTGATTTAGATATGACTAATCCTGATGACTATATGAGTACAAAAGATGCAGATAGTTTAGTAGAACAATATATCGAGAAGAAAGATAATGGCGAATATATTTTTGAAGAAGATGAATTTGATGATCCAATGAAAGATATCGCTAATATTCTTGATAATATGAAAGATGATGAGTCATTAGTTTTTCTAGATAAAGAAAATAAAGAAAAAATAGTAGAACTAGGAGTTTTAACTCATCAAGATCCCAAAGCTTTAGAAATTTTATTTGATAAAATTAAGTTCAAAGGAAATCCCAATAGTAGATTTGGTTTTTTAAACTTTGAAGGCGATAATTTTGTTGGATTAATGAAATATAAAAACACTTTAATATTGATTGCAAACAAAGAATATGTTTCTCCTAGATTATTAATGAGAGGACTATCTACTATAATAACAATTATATATGATTCAAAGGAAAACATTGATTGGAACCATATGTATTTTTCTGAAATTTCTGCTCGTGATTTTAAACTTACAGGATTAAATGCAAAAATATTGTCAAATATTCCAAATTTAATTTTAGATAAAATGAATGTTCAAAATGGTGTACACACATATCAAACTTCTAATTTAAAAGTAACACATGATGATAGTCTTAATATTAGCTACTTTAGATATTTACAAAAATATAAAGCTGAACCACTTTATGAAGCAATAGAAAAAATTTGTAGATTTAATCCCGAACTTGCTATACCTTCTTCTTTTATTAATGCAAAAAAATTCAATTCATATTCAGATAGGAGTTTAGTTTATGAGTATTCTGAATTTGAAAGGTATGTAAAGGATTGTGAAAAATTACAATTAGATGGTTGGGAAGTAATTATTGATGATTTTGAAACAATGGATTTGTCTTTCATAGGTGTAGAACCTAGTAGAGATTATTGGGATCGAACTCCGAAATTTTCAACTGAAGATGGCACATTTGTTTTTAAACCAAAAGAAGAACGAGATTATGAAAATAAAAAAATACATATATATCCAAGATATAAATTAAAAAATGGATATCTATTATATACTTCTAACGAAGATTTTGAGAACAATGAATCACTTAAACAATTAAATCCTTTTCAAAAAGAAATTGCTTTAATTGCAAGAAGTATTTTTGGGAACTTTGTTCCACAATTTTCTAGTGAAAGAAATCCAGATTATTTTTCAGCTTTAACGATGTCACAAACTGGTCGAATTGTTGAAAATGAAAATAATAGAAATCGTATACCTGGTATTAGTCAAGATATTACTGTAGAAAATGATTTTACAAATTATTATGATTCAATATCACAACCTTCTGCGATTATTACACCTAATAAAGTATTAAAAAGGACTTTAAAGAAATGACAAAAATACCTAATTTAGATGAATTATTAAATTATGATGAAGAATATAATTATCCTGATTTAATAATGAGTGATTATTTTAGTATTGATAATACTAGAAAAAAAGACAATAAGCAAGGCAATAAACAACCTCAAGAACAAAGTTCCGAGCAACCAAGTAATGAAGAAACTCAAGAACAAAGTTCAGGACAACCAAGTGATGAACAAACTGAAGAACAAAGCTCGGAACAACAAAGTAATGAGCAAACTCAAGAGCAGAATTTAGAACAACCAAGTGATAATCAAACTGAAGAACAAAGTTCAGAACAACAAAGCGATGGACAAACACAAGAACAAGGTTCCAAACAAGAAAGTGATGAAGAAACTCAAGAACAAAGTTCAGGACAACCAAGTGATGAACAAACTGAAGAACAAAGTTCAGAACAACAAAGCGATGGACAAACACAAGAACAAAGTTCAGAACAACAAAGCGATGGACAAACACAAGAACAAGGTTCCAAACAAGAAAGTGATGAAGAAACT
>CAKPPW010000014.1 GCA_934177995.1 uncultured Bacilli bacterium | reverse complement strand
AAAACAAAAATATAAATAGAAAGGGATCAATTAATAAGAAATTAATTAATATTTCTATAGATTGATTATACGTGATATTATGCTAGAAAATCTAAAAGTTGGTCAAAAAGTTAATTGTTCTGATTTCCTTTTTGAAAATAAAGATATAGTAGAAAATGATGATGTATATAAAAGAATAAATGGTAAGAGTTATCAAAAGAATGATGATATTTCTTTGAGTGATTTAACTTATATAAAAATGTTACATTATAATTATGATAATGATGTAGTAGTAGGGGAAATGATAGTTAATAAAGTTATCCTTGATGAAGTAAGAGAAGTATTTTCTTCCCTATTTATGTTAAAATATCAGATTAATTCTATGCGCTTAATAGATGACTTTTGGGTAGGAGAAGCTCTTGATACTGATAGAAATAGTGTTTCTCATAATAATAGTAGTTGTTTTTGTTATAGAAGAATAACTAATCAAACTAACTTATCAAACCATGCCTTAGGACTTGCTATTGATATAAATCCACTAGATAATCCTTATACTCCAAGAAATAAAGATGGTAGTTTTGATGATAGTTTGTTGACAGACTATGAAAAAGATTTACTTATTGATAGAGAAGAAAAAGCAAAACATAATCCACATATAATTACTCTAGATGACACAATATGTAAGGTGTTTGCATCGGTTGGTTATGAGTGTGGAGGTATTTGGCCAATGCAGAGTGATGAGTGGTCTTGTGACTGGCAACATTTTGAACCAAATGAAGCTAAGATGAAAGAAATTAATGAAAGAATAAATACTAGTAAGAAAGAAAAGAGAATTTAATGATTTTCTTTTTCTTTTGTAAAAAAATATTGACGAACGTATATTTGGTAATTATAATAGAGATAATTAAAAACAAGTGAAAAAAATTTGATTAATTGTTTATAATAAAAATAGATGATATAAATGAGCGGAGGTAAAAATGTTTGAATTAGTTAGTAAATATAAACCAAGTGGAGATCAACCAGAAGCAATTGAAAAGTTAGTTGATGGTATAGAAAAAGGTAAAAAAGAACAAGTATTATTAGGAGCAACTGGTACAGGTAAAACCTTTACTATGGCTAATGTTATTAAAAGAACTAATAAACCAACTTTGATACTTGCTCATAATAAGACTTTAGCTGGTCAATTATATGCTGAAATGAAGGAGCTATTTCCTAATAATCATGTTTGTTACTTTGTATCATATTATGATTATTACCAACCGGAAGCATATGTTCCAAGTACTGATACTTATATAGAAAAAGATTCATCTATAAATGATGAGATAGATGAGTTAAGACATGAGGCAACATCTTCTCTTTTAACTTATCGAGATACAATAGTAGTAGCATCAGTATCATGTATATATGGTATTGGAGAAGTAGAAGAATATAAGAATAAAATGTTAACTCTTAGTGTAACTGATGAGATAGAACGAGATAGGGTTCTTGCTAAACTTGTAGAGATGCAATTTGAAAGAAATGACTATGATTTTCATCGAGGAACTTTTAGAGTTAGAGGTGATATAGTAGAGATAATTCCTGTTAATCAAGATAAAACTGGTTATAGAATCGAGTTTTTTGGTAACGAAATAGATAGAATTAGTGAAATAGATGTTTTAACAGGAGCGGTTATTACTAATAAAAAGACAATAAGTATCTTTCCAGCTAGTCACTTTGTAGTTAGTGATGAAAAACTAAAAGCAGCAATTAAAAGAATAAAAAGTGAGCTTGCAGAACGATTAACCGAATTAAAAGCAGAAAATAAATTATTAGCAGCTGAAAGATTAGAGCAAAGAACTAATTATGATATTGAAATGCTAGAAGAAACAGGCTTTTGTCATGGAATTGAAAACTATTCTGCACCTATGGCTGGTAGAGAAAGAGGGGAAACTCCAACTACTTTAATGGATTTCTTTCCAGATGATTATTTACTAATGGTAGATGAGTCACATGTCACCCTACCACAAGTAAGAGGAATGTATAATGGAGATAGAGCTAGAAAAATGAATCTTGTTGATTATGGTTTTCGCTTACCCAGTGCCTTAGATAATAGACCATTAAAATATGAAGAGTTTGAAAAGAAAATTAATCAAGCTATTTATGTATCAGCTACTCCAGGAGATTATGAACTTTCTAAGACAAATGGTGAGTATGTAGAACAAATCATTAGACCTATTGGTTTACTAGATCCTACTATTGAAGTAAGAAGTCAAGAAGGCCAAATAGATAATTTAATAGAAGAAATAAGAATCCGTAAAGAAAAAAATGAAAGAGTATTAATTACAACCTTAACAATAAGAATGGCAGAAGAATTAACTAATTACTTAAAAGATGTTGATATAAAAGTAGCTTATCTTCATACGGAAATTAAAACCTTAGAAAGATTACAAATTATTCATGACTTGAGAGTAGGTAAGTATGATGTAGTAGTTGGTATTAACCTTTTAAGAGAAGGTATAGATATTCCTGAAGTATCACTAATAGCTATTCTAGATGCTGACAAAGAAGGATTCTTACGAAGTGAAAGAAGCTTGATTCAAACGATAGGGCGTTGTGCTAGAAATAAGGATGGTCATGTTATCATGTATGCTGATAAGATAACTGATAGTATGCAAAAAGCTATAGATGAAACAGCAAGAAGAAGAACTATACAAGATAAATATAATAAAGAGCATAAAATAGTACCTAAAACAATAATTAAAGAGATTAGAGAAGTAGTAAGTAATATAGATAATAAGACAAGTAGCAAGAAAGTTAAGAGATTAACTAAGCAAGAGAAATTAAATGAAATAGAAAGAATTGAAACGGAAATGATGAAAGCTGCTAAAGAGTTAGACTTTGAAAGAGCGATGGAATTAAGAAATATTTTATTTGAGATGAAAGTAGATAGTTAAAAATAATTATTAAAAATTATGTTAGTGTGGTAAAATAAAGATATAGTGAGGTAATGATATGAAAGATAGAATATTAGAAATATTAAAAAAATCAGAAAAAAGCTTAACTGTTTTTGAATTGGAAGAACAACTAGGTACTAGTAATTTAGAAGAACTTTTACATATCTTAAATGAAATGGAAGTAGAAACAAGTATATATCATACTAATAAAGATAAATATATGTTGTTTTCTGATAGTCATTTATTAAAAGGATATTTACATTCTAATAAAAAAGGATTTGGTTTTGTTGATGTGGATTCTTTAAGTGATGATGTATATATAAGTGCTGATAATATGAATGGAGCACTTCATGGGGATTATGTTATTGTAGAATTAACCTCTAAAAAAGATTTAGGAAGATTAGAAGGAAGAATAATTAGAGTTTTAAAACATGAAACTAATACATTTGTTGGTGAGATTAACTTCTTTAATAATGTTGGAAAAGTAAAACTAGATGAAGATAAAGTTAACTTAGAAATAATTGTTAAAAAGGAAAACTCTTTAAATGCCGTTGATGGTCATAAAGTAGTTGTAGAAATTATTAAAAGAATTAGTAATCATCAAGCGGAAGGCAAAGTATTAAGAATAATAGGACATAAAAATGATCCAGGTGTTGATATCTTATCAATTGTAGAAAAGTATCATATAAATAGTAACTTTCCAGAAGATGTAGTGGAAGAGGTTAAGACCTTACCTATGGAAGTAAGAGAAGAAGATTTAAAAGGAAGAAGAGATTTACGCGATAAAGTAATCTTTACGATAGATGGTGATGATACTAGAGATATTGATGATGCTATTAGTATCGATAGAAAAGAAAATGGTAATTATATTTTAGGTGTTCATATAGCTGATGTGTCTTATTATGTTAAAGAAGGTAGTCCGCTAGATAAAGAAGCAATGGATAGAGGAACTTCAGTTTATCTTGTTGATAGAGTAATTCCCATGCTTCCTCATGAATTATCTAATGGTATTTGTTCACTAAATCCTAATGTTGATCGTTTAGCTATAAGCTGTGTAATGGAATATACTAATGAAGGTAAATTAGTTGATTATGATATCTTTGAAAGTGTTATTAAATCTAGAAAACAAATGACTTACAAGAAAGTTAATAGTATTTTAGAAAAGAATATTGTTCCAGAAGGTTATGAAGAATTTGCTGATGATTTAAGAGAAATGGAAGAGTTAGCAACAATTTTAAGAAAAGCTAAAACTAAAAGAGGTTATATAGACTTTGATGTAGATGAACCTAAAATATTAGTAGATGAAAATTGTAAACCAACTGATATAGTTCTAAGAGAAAGAGGATTAGGAGAAAACTTAATAGAAGACTTTATGATAGCAGCTAATGAATGTGTAGCAACTCATATTTTCTATATGAATTTACCATTTATTTATCGTGTACATGAATATCCTAAACAAGAAAGAATTCAAAACTTTTTAGCATTTGTTAGTAATTTAGGTTATCATGTAACTGGTAATATTAAAGATAATAAACCTACAACTGTTCAACATATTTTAAACTGTTTGAAAGATAAAAAAGAGTTTCCTATTCTATCAAGTTTATTATTAAGAAGTATGCAAAAAGCTGTATATTTACCACAAAATTTAGGACATTATGGTTTAGCAAGTCCATGCTATACGCATTTTACATCTCCTATTAGAAGATATCCTGATACAACAGTTCATAGACTATTAAGAACTTATTTGTTTAATCATGATATGTCACCTCAAACCCTTCATCATTGGGAAGAAAAATTAATCTTTGTAGCAGATCATTCATCTGCTATGGAAAGAGCTTCTATTGATTGTGAAAGAGAAGTAGAAGATATGAAAATGGCTGAATATATGGAAGAACATATTGGTGAAGAATATGTAGGTATGATATCTTCTGTTATGAGTTTTGGAATGTTTGTCCAACTAGATAACTTAGTTGAAGGATTAGTACCTCTTCGTTTATTAGATGACTATTTTGTTTATGATGAAGAGAGAATGACTTTAACTGGTGAAAAGTCAAATATAAGATATACTATTGGTGATAGAGTAAAAATTAAAGTAGTAGCAGCTAATAAACAAGCAAAGACAATTGATTTTAAAATTATCAAAAAAATGTAGGTGATTATAGTGAAAAGTAAGAAGAGAAAGAAAAGACGAAATTTAACCATTTTAGGAAAAATAATAGTCATATTTTTCTTTCTTCTTACGGCCTTTTTTGTTTTTAAAAATATTCCCAAGAAGGAAATAAAACAGAATAAAAGTGCAGAAAAAGTTTTAAAAAAAGAAACTAAAAAGGAAATGAAAGCTTCTCTGTTTATGATAGGGGATGCTCTTATTCATAGTACACTGTATCAAGATGCTAAGACTAATGATGGTTATGACTTTAAACCGATGCTAGAAAGAATAAAGCCAATCGCTAGTAAATATGATTTAGAGTACTATAATCAAGAGACAATATTAGGTGGTGAAGAATTAGGACTTTCTAACTATCCAAGATTTAATTCACCTTATGAAGTAGGGGATGCCTTTATAGATGCTGGATTTAATCTTGTTTCCCTTGCTACTAATCATACGATGGATAAAGGAGAACAGGGAGTTTTAAATTCTCTATCGTATTGGAATAAACAGAAAAATGTTTTAACCGCTGGTAGCTATAGTTCGTTTGAAGATAGAGCTAAAAAAGTAATTAAAGAAATAAATGGAATAAAGTATGCTTTCTTCTCTTACACAACTTGGACAAATGGTTTATCCACTCCGACTGGCAAAGAATATTTAAACAATGTCTATAGTGAAGAATTAGTTAAAAATGATATAGAAAGAGTAAAGGAAGAAGCAGATGTTATAATAGTAGCTATGCACTGGGGAACAGAATACTCAACAGGAATAAGTGATGTTCAAGTAGAAATAGCTAATTACTTAGCAAATCTTGGGGTTGATATTGTTATAGGATGCCATCCACATGTGGTAGAACCAATTGAATTTATTGGAAAGACTATGGTAATATATTCATTAGGAAACTTTATCTCAGATCAAGTTGGGGTTGAACGATTAACTGGATTAATGGTAAGTGTAGATATCAAAAAAACTGTGGAAAAAGATAATACTACTATAAATTTAGAAAATCCAGCAGCAGAATTAATATATACTTACTCTAATAAATATCCACAGAAAAGAGATTTTAAAGTATATCCTTATAGTGAACTGAATGACAATTTATTACCAGGATATAGAGACTACTATAATAAATATAAAGATATAGTCTTATCAAAAACAGATGTTGTTAAAATGAAAGATATATAAGGAGGCATTATGGAAATACTAAATAGAAAAGCAAAACATGATTACTTTATAGATGAATCTTTAGAATGTGGAATAGTACTAAAGGGTACAGAAATTAAATCCATAAGAAAAGGTAGTGCTAATTTAAAAGATTGTTATGCTAGAATTAAAGATGGAGAAGTATTCTTAGTAAATATGTATATTGCACCTTATGAAGAAGGTAATCTATTTAATCATGAAGAAACAAGAAGCAGAAAACTTCTCTTACATAAAAAACAAATAAAGAAGCTAGCAGTTAAAGTAGAACAAGAAGGTTATACCTTAATACCTATAAAAATATACTTTGTAAGAGGAAGAGCTAAAGTTGAATTGGGAGTTTGTCGTGGAAAGAAAAACTACGATAAGAGAGAAACTATAAAAGAAAGAGATATTAACAGGGATATAGCTAAACAAATAAAGTATCACTAATAGACAATTAAAGTCTAGTGTGTTATAATATAGCTACTTGGGGATGTCTTGGTTTCGACAGGAATAGTAGAGCATAGATAGCAAGTCGAATTATCTACGTCACAGATTAAACCAGAATAACTGGAAACAAAATTAAAAATGTACTTGCAAGACTTAGTGGAAACACTAGTTTAGCATTTGCCTAAGAATAGGCTTGTACGCTGTCTCTCTTAATTTCTTACGTTAAGAATGTACGGTTCACTTTAGTAAGATATAATTATTTATTGTCTTAGTAAATAATTGGATATTATAAGACTAGAATTATAGTTTGGTTGATTATTTCTTTACTATAATTCGAATTTAATAAATAATCTAAACTTGTAGAAGTTTATGTAGCTCTATTTTTGGACAGGGGTTCGATACCCCTCATCTCCACCATTGACTAATCTGTTCGAACTATTCGGACTTAATTATATACTTCAGTCTGAAATATGACTGATTTTTATTTTATCATTTACAAAAGTGAAAGGAAGTTATGTATGAGTATTTTTAGTATATTTAATAAAAATAATAGTAAACAATTAACTGTATTAGAAAGATGTGGTATTGATTCTGAAAGTTATAATAATCCGAATCATAAGCCTCCAATTGGAGAAACTCAATGTTATAACTGCACATATATGAATAAAAGCAATATATTAAAATGTCCTAAAGTTGGAGAAGTTTCTAAAGAAATATTAAAAGACGAAAAAAAATGCAAATATAGGGAAGAAAAAAATAAATATTTATATAGAAATTATTTTTTAGGAAAAGTTGATAGTGAAAAAATATGGTCGAAGTCGATGTCAATACAAGAAATAAAAAATTTACTTCAAATTTTTGAAAATGAAATTTCAAAATGTATTTATGAGATAGATGAAAATTTTATTATGAATTCTAGAAGAAAAGAATTAAAAGATAATATTATGAATAGATTAAATAAATCTGAAATAGTATTAGAAGACGTTTTAGAATCTTTATTTAATTTTTGGGAATTTATTCAAGATGAATATTCTGGAGACCTCATTATAATATCAAAAGAATTAAATAAACCTGTTCAGGAATTAGTTAATATGGATGAAAAATATAGAAATAAAGGAATAATATGCGAACAAGAAAAACAAGAAATTATGGAAATAATAAATAAATTAGAAAATGTAATAGCAAATCACATATAAGATAAAAAATGTTAATAATTATGGAGGTATAAATATGGGATTATTTGATATTTTTAAAAGGAATAAAAGAATTGAAAGTAAAAAAGCCGATTTATTCAGTATACCATGTGATTATGATGGATATGATTTTATTTTTAGAAGCAAAATAACGGATCCATCAATATATGATGAAATAACTAAAATTCTTACCAATGATAAAATTAGTATTAAAAGTATGAAAGAGTATAAAAATTTAACAATAAATTCTGATACTGATGAATTTTATGAATTTTATGATAAGTGGATGCAGTTGTTAAGAGATAATAAATTTGTTGTGCATTTAGATAAATATATGGATATGAATACTTTTGCAAAATCTATTAACGAAATATTATCAAATATTGGTTGTTCTGATAATATAGATGAAAAAGAAATCGTAGAAAAATATAATAATGAATTAAAAAAATATTCTTTAGATAATAAGGAAATTGTTGATGATATAAATTATGATATTTTGCAAGCGAATGTTATGGCTGTGGAATTAAGAAAATTAGGTTATGAACTTATTTGTTTTTTTAGTGGTTTTGATAATGATGATAAAACTATTATCCCAATAAATAAGATAAATGAATTTAAAAGATTAGAAGAAAGATAAAACTTAATTAATAAAAGAAATAGAAAATATATCATTTATATAAATCGTTATTGTCTAAAAAGGTTGTAGCTCTCTACGTTATTGGCTCCAAATGAATTTATTTAAATTTTTAGATAGATATCAATCAGAAATGATTGTTTTTTTGAACAAAAAAAGAATGAACTTTAGAAATGATTATTCATTCTTAACTTAAAGATTCAATGAAATTATTAATTTATTCGTCACTATTAAAGTGAGAAGCATAACCTTTTTTATTATATTGTACTAATAATATATTATTAGCATTAGCATAATTTAAAGAAAATACTGTTTGGTTGTAAACGTCTTCTTTGTTTGTACTATTGACACTTATATAATATGTAATTGCTTTTGGTGGACAACCAAACCATGAATAAGTTATTTCCTGTTCTATAGAAGTAACAGTTTTTAATTTATTAATTATAGTATTAGTTGTATTGCTAGATACTTCAGTATTATACAGTTCTATTTTAGGTGGTTCATCAGTATTAGAAACTTTACTTTCACATTTACCTATAAAAGGTACTATTTCCTCTTTCTGTATAGAGGAATATAAAGTATTTTCTAATTCATTAAAATCAAAATCTACTTTAGTATTGTTATTCTATCTCCTTCTTCTTTATCAGTATTATTGCTACTTTGTTTATCACTATTTTCAGATTGTTTATTGTTATTATTTATAATTTTATAATAACCAACACATCCAATTACTATTACTAAAATAATGACAATAATAAATATTTTACCTTTTTTCTTATTTACATTATTCATTGCTACAAATCTACCTTTCATTATTTATTTTATCATGATTTCTATATGTAATTACAAAAAAGATTGATAGCTATCATTTTATAAGTAAGAGAGCTTAATAAATGTGATAAACTAATAATGGTGGATACTAATAAATTTATTAATTATAAAGGAAATTTTTTAACAAATAAAAGAATAAATACTAGTTGTATTAATTATAATTAGGAGTTTAATGAGTATTTAAATATTGATTTTATCTTAGTGTCAAGAAAGTATTAAAGAAATGAGGGTGTTAAAATGAATAAGATTATTGTTATTGAAGGAGCTTGTGATGGAATAGGTAAAACAACACAATATGAACTACTTTATAACCATTTATTAACAGATAAAAAGCTAGTTACTACACATCACTTTCCAAGTTATAATGTTTATCAAGGAAAAGGGGTAGAAGAATATTTAAAAGGAAACTATGGTAAATTAGATGAACTTAGTCCTTATTTTATAAATAACCTTTATGCAAGTGATAGAGCAATTACTTGGTACACTAAATTAAAAGAGGCTTATGAAAAAGGTGATACCTTGTTATTAGATAGATATACCACTTCGAGCTTAATTTATCAATCAGCATTTTTTGACAATATAGAAGAAAGAAAAAAATTTATCGACTATGCTAGTGATTATGAATATAATAAACTAGGTATAAAAAAACCAGATATGGTTATCTTTTTAACGGCACCATTTGAACTAGTGAATAAACTTCGTACAGAAAGAATAGATAACGATGGTATAGCAAATGATATTTATGAAAAAAGTACTAAACACATGAAAAAAATATACAATAATTCCTTGTTTGTAGCAAAGTATCTTTCTTGGAATATAATAGAATGTAGTGAAAATGGTAAAATGAAAGATATCAATACTATACATAATGAAATATATAAATTAGTAACTAAAAATTAGTCTATTATAGATTAATTTTTTTTATACCTTTCTTTCGACAAATCTTATGTTAGTAAACTGCTATATTGGAAAAAAGGAGGGAAGATGAGAAAAAAGATAGCAGTTGTCAGTATAATAATATGTCTATTAATAATTATGGTTCCTAGTAAGGAAGAAAAACAGATAGTAGATAATAAGCAACAAGAGATAAAAAGTGAAGAAATAACAACAACTCCAGTAGTAAACCAAGAAAATACAGATCAAAAATTCACTCTATCAATTAATAACTTAATAACAAAAGAACCAGTTATGCAAACTACTGATAATGAATTTTATATGAATCATAATAATAAAAAAGAGGAGTTTATTGGGGGAAGTCTCTTTGTTGATTATCGAGTTAATCTAAATAGTACTAGAAAAATAATTATTTATGGACATAGTTCTTCTACAGTAGATATACCATTTACTAAACTGCTAGGGTATAAAAAACAAGATTTTTTTCTAAATCATCGAGATATAGAACTTGACTATAAAGATAAGCAAGAAACATATCAAGTATTTACTGTTATGTTACTAAAAGAAGACTATTTTTATACTAGATTAGAGTTTACTGATGAAACATTTAAGAAACACTTAGAAGAACTTAAGAAAAAATCTATATATGATACAGGTATAAATATAGATAAAACTAATAAAATATTAATACTACAAACCTGTTCCCAAGATGAAGATGGACTTTATCTGGTAATAGGGGCAAAATTAAAGGAGAAATTATGAAAAGAAAATTATTTTTTGTTATGATAGTAGTACTTCTACTATTAATAAGTAGTATACCAGTGTCTGCTAAAAACTTAAGTAAATATCAGACTGTGAAAACAAAGGAAAAAACTTTATCCACAGGTATTGTGGAAAAAATAGATGTAAACATAACTAAGAGAATAATAGATAGTGTTACAGCAACTTATACTATTCCTGAAGATTATAATGAAGATACTATTGATATTGTACCGACCATCTTTAAATCAATAAGTGAAGCTGAAGGGTATCTACCAGGAGATGGGATAAAAGTAAATATTAAAATAGTAAATAAATCAAATAATAAATATCACTATAAAGATAAAAGCTTTATTCTATCAACTATGGATATAAGTGATTATCAAGAAAAGATTATTGGTAGTAAAGGATTTGATGGCCAAGAAATAGCAAGTAGCTATGGACCAGATAGAACTGCTAATTCAGCACTAAGAAATTTATATCAAAAAAGTATTAAAAAAGATATGGTAACAGATGAAGCTTTAGATGAAAAACTTAAAGATAATGGTTATAAAGGTATAGAAGAATTAAATAAATATTATTTAGATTTCTATAATAAAAAATATAATCTAGAATGTACTAAATTAGAGGATTTTCCAGCTAAAGTAGTTAGTGAAATATTTAATGGAAACGACTTACCAATTAAAGAAAGTAATCTAGAAATAGTAGAGCTTGGTTATAATTATTGGTATAACATGTTATTTAGTCTTCTATTTGGTGATGAAAAATATGACTATAAAACTAGTGATTTAACATCAGTTGGTAGTTATATGCGAAATAGAGAATTAGGTAATAATTATCTTGCTAAAGATTTAGAAACAATTAATCCAATGGGTGAAAATAATCTAACAACTATGAAATTCTTTATAAATGGACCATATACAACTAATGCTTATATGAACTATGAATTTAGTAGTTACTTAGAATTTCAATTAGTAAAAGAACAAAAAGAAGAAGTAGAAGTTAATGAAGTGATAGAAGAACAAACAGATGAAATCATACCTCCTAAGACAGGAGTTTAGTATCAGTTATTATAACTGATATTTTTTTGTATAAAAGTTAAAAAACTATCAATAATAATATTGGAGGATGATAAAAATGAATTATGAACAAGTACCAGATATTATTTCTAGTAAAGATTTAGATTATTTAGAAGACATGTTTAACTATAATTATCTAGGTTATAAAAAAATAGTTAATTATATAGATATGGTAAATAATCTAGAAATAGAAGAAATAATGGAAAAAGCAGGTAATACTTTTAATGATAATATGCAAGAAATATTAGCTATTTTAGAACAGGGAGGTAACAATGAATAAAGAAATTTCTAATCAAAAGATAGAAGTAGAAGAAGGAATAGAATTAAATGATAAAGACTATATAAATGACTTGTTAGCAACCTTGAAATGTATGGTTAAAGATTATAATGTAGCACTTACTGAAGCAAGTAATGAGACATTATTTAGTAAGTATAAGAAAATGTATGATAATCTATTACAACTACAAAGAGAAACATTTGAAACTATGTTTAGATGTGGATTTTATAAACTAGAAGAGGCAGATACAACTAAAATAACAGAAAAGTATCAAACATTATCACAAGAAAAAGAAACTATAGAGGGAGAATAAAATGAAAGAGACAAATGAATTATTAGAGCATGTTTATAAAGATGCTTCCATGGGAAGTTATACAATGGAACACTTATTAGAAGATTTAAAAGATAGAGATAATAAGATTAAAGGTCTAGCTGAAGATATCTTAAAAGAATATCAAGAATTTAAAAGTAAAGCTAAAGAACAACTAAAAAAAGAAAATGTTAAACTTGAAGAAGAAGGACTAATTGCAAAAATGATGTCAACTATGGGAATTAGTAAAGAAGTAAAGAAGGATAATAGTGATGCTGCTATTGCTGATATGTTAATTAAAGGTGTATCAATGGGGTCTATAGAAATGGAAAAGAAAATAAAAGACTTTGCTAAAGAAGCAGAGAAGGAAGATAAAAAACTAGCAGAAGACTTTTTAAAGTTTCAACAGAAAACTGTGGATAAATTAAAAGAATACTTATAAAACTGTGGAAAACAGTTTTTTTCTTGGCAAAATATATTATATAAAGATGTGGATAAAAATGTCAGGAGATAATATTAATTTAGAAACTGTGGAAAAATATAATACTAGTAAGTTTTAAAGGGCAATTACTATAAAATAATATGACTGTTTTTAAGCCTCTAATGATATACTTATAAAGAGAGGGTGAAATATGTTAGATTTAAAAAATATAAGTAAAAGTTATAAGACAGGTAACTTTGTTCAACATGCCTTGAAAAAAGTAAACTTGAGTTTTAGAAAAAATGAATTTGTTGCTATACTTGGTCCATCTGGTAGTGGTAAAACAACTCTATTAAATATTATTGGTGGCTTAGATAGATATGACTCAGGTGATTTAATTATTAATGGAAAGAGTACTAAAAAGTTTAAAGCAACAGAATGGGATAGTTATCGTAATAACTGTGTTGGTTTTATTTTTCAATCATATAACCTAATTAGTCACATCAGTGTTTTAGAAAATGTAGAAATGGCTTTAACCTTATCTGGTTATAAAAGAAAAAATAAAAGAGAAAAGGCTTTAGAGGCCTTAGATAAAGTTGGTTTAAAAGACCATGCTCATAAAAGACCTAATCAATTAAGTGGTGGTCAAATGCAAAGAGTAGCAATAGCTAGAAGTTTAGTCAATAACCCTGATATAATTCTAGCAGATGAACCAACTGGAGCACTTGACTCTACTACTAGTGTGCAAATAATGAATCTTATTAAAGAAATAGCTAAAGATAAATTAGTTATAATGGTAACTCATAATCCAGAACTTGCTAAAGATTATGCTAGTAGAATTATTGAATTTAAAGATGGAGAAATACTATCAGACTCTAATCCAATTAAAGAAGAAGAAATAGATACAGGAACAGTTCATATCAAAAAAACAGTACTTAGTTATTTATCAGCTATTCACTTATCGTTCAATAATATTAAGACTAAAAAAGGAAGAACATTTCTAACTGCTTTTGCTGCTTCTATTGGTATAATTGGTATTGCTCTAATTCTATCACTTTCCAATGGTTTTCAACTACAAATAGATAAGTTTGAGAAAAGTACCTTATCACAGATGCCTATAACTATTAGTAGTCAAGCTATGCAAATGGATGAAGATACTTTGGAAGAACAAATGCAAACATCAACTAATAAAAAGGATAAGTATCCAACGGAACAAGTAGTAAAGCCAACTGAATCAGTAATGGAAAAAATAGTACATACTAACAATATAACTAAAGATTATATAAATTATATAGAAAACATTGATAGTAATCTTTTAAGTGGCATATCTTATCTTAAGAAAACAGGACTTAATCTAATAACTAAAGATAACAATAATAACTCTAAAAAAGTAGATATGGCAAATAGTATGGTGTGGCAAGTTTTTCCTACTAGGACACAAGACAAAGAATCAGGTATAGTAGAAGATAATTATGATGTTTTAGCAGGAAAGATAGATAGTAAAGAAGAAGGACTGATTTTAGCAATAGATTCCAAAAATGAGGTTAGTAAAACACTAATTGAATCCTTAGGATTTGATTCATCTAAAAATATATCCTTCGATGACATATTAAATAAAGAATTCAAAATAGTTACTAATAATGATTACTATAAAAAACTAGCTAATAATTTTATTCCAACTAGTAATTATGACGAAGCATATAACAATGCTAATAGTATA
Organism: uncultured Bacilli bacterium; assembly: GCA_934177995.1. GTDB lineage: Bacteria > Bacillota_I > Bacilli_A > RF39 > UBA660 > Onthousia. Next base: position 19,847 of record CAKPPW010000014.1, on the reverse strand, counting down.
ACGGTTAAAATAAAAGCTATTATTAGAGGAAAAGAAGATAAGGAAATGTTTACTAATCAAGCAGCAATATTTTATACAGGAGCTTTAGTCGATAAAACTATTTCTATAAATAAAGATAGTGAGATAGTAAAAGCTCAAGAAGATAAAGATTATAACATTTTAACTGGTACTAGTTTTGATGATTCCACCACTAAAGAAGATGTCTTAGCTTATTTAGGAGCAGATATGACACCAGCAGTTATTTATCTTTATCCAAAAGATTTTGCTAGTAAAGATAAAATAACTAGTTACTTAGATAAATATAATAAAAATAAAGCTGATAGTGATAAGATAACTTATACAGATATGGCAAAATTAATGAGTAGTTTATCTAGTGGAATAATGGATGCAATTACCGTAGTATTAATTGCTTTCTCATCAATATCTTTAGTAGTATCTAGTATAATGATAGCTATAATTACTTATATATCTGTCTTAGAAAGAACTAAAGAAATAGGTATTTTAAGAGCTTTGGGTGCAAGAGCAAAAGATATAACTAGAGTATTTAATGCTGAAACTATGTTAATTGGTTTATGTAGTGGAATCTTAGGACTAGTTATCGCTTATCTATTAACTTTTCCAGCTAATAGAATAATTGAAAATTTATCAGGACTAGCTTCTGTTGCTAAACTTAATCCAGTTCATGCTCTAATTCTCTTATTAATAAGCGTATCTTTAACTGTACTTAGTGGTTTCATTCCTGCTAAGATGGCCAGTAAGAAAGACCCAGTTATTGCTCTTAGAACAGAATAGTCTTTAAAAAGTAAAAAAACTTTGCTATACTTAAGTAGTAAAGTTTTTATATGCCGACTTAGCTTAGCTGGTAGAGCAACGCACTCGTAACGCGTAGGTCGAAGGTTCGAATCCTTTAGTCGGCACCATTTATTATATAAATACTTAAAATATAAAGTAATACTAGTAGGTGAAAATGAAAGTTATTTTTTTAGATATTGATGGTGTTTTAAACTCAGATGAGTATTTTGATAAAATCTTAAATAAAGAAATTACTGGGATAGAACAAGATGTAGATGTTGAAAAAGTAAAATTATTAAAGGAAGCAGTTAATATAACAGGTGCCAAAGTAGTTTTATCATCATCATGGAGATATACAAGAAAGGCTCAAGAATTAAGAGAATTATTAATAGAATATGGTATTTCAACTGATGTTACTCCCTTTTTACAAAATCATAGAGGATTAGAAATAAAGAAATGGTTAATGGATAACCCTGATACAGAAGATTTTGTTATATTAGATGATGAGATTTTTGATTCATATGATGAATTTTTATTGTCAAAGCTAATAAAAGTGTCTGATGCAAATGGTAAAGGATTTGGGACAGGGTTGTTACAAAAGGATATTATTAACATAATTAATAAGTTAGAGTCAAAAACCGTTAAAAAAGGTTATAAATAGAATAAAATATGAAAGGAAATCTATGGAGAACAGAGATACGAATTCGTATTTTGAAGGTGTTATATCTAATATAGATATCATATTGAATAGTGATTTTTATAAAGATAAAGATTCATTAAATGAAGTCAAGACTAAAATTATTAAGTGGTATGATAGCTACAAAAAAAGTAAAACCCTAAAAAAAATCGATCCGAAGGAACTAGCAGATATTGACTTAGAAATTACAGATTTTTTTGCTAAATATGTAGAAACAGAATCTATAAAAGAAAATTATGCGGAAAGACTATCATATGATTTTAGTGAATTAGAAAGTTATTGGAAAGAAGAAATGTTAATATAGATATTTATACAACATGAGTCTAAAAAACATCTTGTTAAAAGTTAATTTTTATGATACTATTAGTATGTGAGTAAGACTGCTTGCATACAATAAAAAAAGGAGTACTTAACTTTGTGTTGTTGAGTACTTGCACTGAAATTAAGTTATGCTTAATCTAGACAAAGTACTTAATCTACACTTAGATTGAGTACTATTTTTTTATATATAGAATCTATTAATAAAATGATAATTAGTATTAGAAATGAGATTAATAAATCTTTTTTCTTCATAACATCAAGTCTCCTTCCTATAAGAAGTTGGCAAGTACTCGAACAGTTAGTATTCTCTGTGCTTAATTATATTATTTGTACTGTATAAAAACAATTTAACTATTAATTTTTTAGTAAAATCCGTAGTAGTTTAAGTTAATATTTAATTGTAAAATAACAAAAATGTTAACTATTTTTTTTTATAGAATTATGCTATACTCAATATATCATTTGTGATTATCTAAAAAATATATCATAATATGATAAAAGAAAGGTTGGTTATTAATGATAATTGATGTTATAAGAGGTTTTTTTATGGCACTAGCTGATAGTGTGCCAGGGGTAAGTGGGGGAACAATAGCATTTTTAATGGGATTCTTTGATAAGTTTATTAATTCCCTAAACTACTTATTAAAAGGAACAAAAGAGGAAAGAATTAAATCAATAAAATTCTTAGCAAAACTATTCTTAGGATGGATTATTGGAATGGGCTTAGCTGTTACTATCTTAGCTAACTTATTTGATAAAGAAATATATAAGATGAGTTCATTATTCTTAGGATTCATAATAGCAGCGATTCCTGTTATGATTATAGAAGAAAAAGAAGCAGTCAAAGGAAAATATATTAATATAATATGGGCTGTTGTAGGAGCTTTAGCAGTTATATTACTATCATCATTAAAGATGGGAAGTAATCTAGACTTAACTCACTTAAATATAGGAATGCTTATCTATATTTTTGTTGCTGGAATGCTTGCTATCTCTGCTATGGTTTTACCAGGAATATCAGGATCTACTATCCTTTTATCATTTGGTTTATATATCCCAGTGATAAGTGGCATCAAAGATTTTCTTCATTTTGACTTTAGTAGTTTTCCCCTTTTATTAGCACTAGGACTTGGAATCTTGTTTGGAGTAGCTACAGTACTAAGAATAATTAAAAAACTATTAGATAAACATCGTTCTGCCATGGTATATGCTATTATTGGAATGATGTTAGGTTCATTATATGCTATAGTAATAGGACCAACAACTCTAAAAGTACCACAAGATGCAATGACTCTTAAAACATTTAGTATTTTATTCTTTATTATAGGAGTAGTAATAGTAGTTGCTTTTCAACAACTTAAAAATCTTCCCTTTTATAAAAAACAAATAGCTGAAGATGAATAATTAAATCTTTTCTATAACAAAAGAATAATAATAAATAGAAGAAGAATTAGTATGGACAGAAGATATTGATTCTTTTTCTTTATGATAAAAAGGATAAATGGTAACAACTCTATATTTAGAATCAAGTGCCATTCTTATAATATCATTTCTAGTGAAATTATTTTGTTTATTAAAATTTTCATAATACCAATTATCACTTAGTAATAAATTAATATTCTTAAGATAACTAATATTTTTAAACTCACCAATTATTCTACCTTTATCCTTTAGATATGGTCTTAAACTATTAAGAAATAAAATAGGACTATCAACCTTTTCTAGATAATTACCAATAAAAATAGTATCAAAAGTGTTCCCATTTAATTCATCTAAACAACTTACAGTCTTAAAAAATATATTACTAAACTTTCGCTTATTAGCATCTTCTTCGAGTGAAATAATCTTACTATCTCTAAAAAAATACTTAATTCTTAAAGATGATACTCCAATAGAGGAATTATAATCTAAAATATCTTTGGGCTTATTAGCAAGAAAGATAGATGAGTTTTTACTATTATCAAATTCAAAACAAGAAAAATGCCATTTGTTTTCAAAAATAGTTCTATTCCTTAATATAAGAGAATTAAATTTATTAATATCTTCTCTAAAACTAGTACCTCTTTCATGATAGACAAAAGAATCATGGCATAAAAATAACTTGTAAGAATGGTTTAAAATTTGTAAAGCTAAATCATTATCTTCAATATAACCGGGACTATATGTTTCATCAAGCATCTTAATTTTATCAATAACTTCTCTTTTAATAAGTAGACAAAAACCAGTAAGAAAAACTTTTTCTTCCCATCTATTACTATCACTGATATTATTTTTTATAGCCTTAATCTGCATATCAATAAAGCTTTTAAAGGTAAAACTACCGCCTTGTAGATTATCATTACAATTAGAAATAGGTCCAACTGCTCCGATATTAGACTTAGAATATAAACACTTTCTTAAATTAGTTAACCAGTTAGTAGTTACAATAGTATCATTATTGAGAAGAAGAATATCATAACTTTTATTAGCCCTACTAATTCCTTGGTTACATCCCTTTGGAAATCCCATATTCTCTTTATTATAAATTACAGTAATATCAGACTGAGTCTTTAACCAATTAATAGTATCATCTTTAGAATTATTATCTACTACAATAATTTCATAAACTTCATTCTTAGTATACTTTCTAATACTTTCAATACACCTTTTAGTTTTCTCTAAATGATTATAAGTAAGAATAATAATGCTAGTTCCCATTATGTCACCTCATTAAAGAATATGATTTAAAATAATCATTAATAAATTTAACTAGTCGACATCTATTTACAATGAAAGTAAAGAAAACTATTCTTTTTTTTCTTAAATATTATATAATTGGTATAGGAATGAGGAGAGTTATGAGAAATAAGATTAAATATTTTTTCTTAAGTATATTAACAGTTATAGCAATTTCTATTAATAAGAAAATGATCTATGAAAAATTAATGCCTAATCTAAACATATTAAAGCTAAGTTTTATTGTGATGGCTATTCTTGCTATATCTCTATACTTATTCTACAAGCGATATAATAAGAAAATTCATCCGATGAAACATATTCTAGCCCTTATATTTTCTTTATGTTATGTAATAGGTAACAGTTATCAAGAAATATCTTCTTGGGATTTAGTCTTTTCAAGTGTTCCATTATTCTTGATAAGTATAATACAAGTATTTTGTTATTATTACTTAATAAAGACTATATTCTGCTTTATAGATACATTTTTAGAAAGAAAAATAACTATTAAATTTAATACAAAGAATAAAATTGTTAAACTTTTTAAAGAGCATCCATTCCTATTTTCATTAATAGTTATGTTACTATTTTGGTTGATTTATATGATAGCATTTTATCCATTAATACTATCAAAAGACCCAAGTTTTCAAATAAAACAGTTTTTTAATGTAAAAACTAAATATATAGATTATGTTATTCCGTTATCTAATAAAGTTAATCTTACTAATCATCATCCAGTTTTTCATACTATGCTTTTAGGTGGCTCTATTAAATTAGGTAGATTACTAGGCAGTGATAACTTAGGATTATTTATTTATGCTATTATGCAAAGTATTACCCTTGCTAGTAGTTTAGCTTATACTATCTATTATCTTTATAAGAAAAAGAAATCACTAGTACTATCATTTGTCTTACTTATGATTTATTCACTAGTACCAATGTTTCCATTCTATGCGATGAGTGCGGTTAAAGATGCCTTATATACTGCTATAATCATTTTCTTTGTTGTAACATTATTTACTATAATAGATAATAACAAAGAGATAAAAACATCTAAGTATGTAGTATTACTATTATTAAGTATCTTATTATATCTATTAAGAAATAATGGAATATATGTAGCAGTTGGTACTATTTTAGTACTAGCTATTTATAGAAAAAAAGAATTTATCTACTTAACTGCTGTTTTACTATTTGTAATTGGTACCTATATCTCTTACGATAAAATACTTTTACCAGCTTTAAAAATACCAGCAGGTAGTATAAGAGAAGAGTTATCAGTACCATTTCAACAAACAGCTAGATATGTGAAAGAACATGGTGATGAGATACCTTTAAAAGATAGAAAGAAAATAGATAAATTACTAGAATATGATACATTAAAGGATAGATATAATCCTAATCTAGCGGATCCTGTTAAAAATAAATATAATAAATATACAACAAAGAAAGAGTTGAAAGATTACTTTAAAGTTTGGTGGAAAGAGTTTTTAGTTCATCCAACAACCTATATAGAAGCGACACTAAATAATACATATGGTTACTTTTATCCAGATACAGCTAATTGGTATATATATAGTGGTATTCATTATAATAAGCTTATTACAGAAGATAACTTAGTTAACTATCACTATAATAATCTATCATTTCTAAGAATGATACTTTCAGGTTATGGAATTATCTTCCCTTACATACCTTTAATAGGATTAATATCTAATATAGGATTTTCTGCTATGGGATTACTTACCTCAATTGTTTATTTATTAACATCAAAATATAAAAAATATGTAATTGCTATGTTACCAAGTTTACTATCATTAGCAATATGCTTTATCTCACCAGCCAATACCTATTTCCGTTATAGTATGCCATTTACTTTCCTAATGCCATTTTATGTAAGCTATATTTATTTACTATTAGTTAAAAATAATTAAATTCTTGAAAAACAAGCTTGTTAATGTTATTATAAAAATAAGAATAGAGGGTGAATGATGGAAAACGTTATACATTTTTTTAGGGACACACTTAGTGGACCTAGTTATATAATTTATGTAATAGTATTAGTTATTTTAATTTTTGCATGTATTGGTTATATAGCAGAAAATAAGTTAAAAGAGAAAAAACAAAAAGATAAATATGCTGAAGTAGCAAAACCAGGAGAAGTAGTTAAGTCTTTAGAAGAAACATCACCAATTCCTGTTGTTAATAAACCTGTTGAAGAAGTAATTCCTAGTCAAACAGTCAGACCAAATAGTAATCAACAAATTAAAGTAGCACCAGTTAATGAAAATGTGGTAAATAGTGTACCTTTACAACCAGTAGCTATACCACCACAACAAATACAACCAGTTATGGAACCACAAGGAGGAACACAACCAGTAGGAATAAATCCGATTCCACAAGTAACACAAGAACCAGTTCAAACGGTTAATCCCATTCCACAAGTTGTACAAGAAAGTGTTCAAACAGTTACTCCGGTTTCACAAGTTGTACCAGTAAACGTTCAACCGGTAGCAACTGGTAAAGAACAAAAAACTAATTGATTACAAAATAATTAAAATATAGTATACTAATAAGAGGTAAGGAGGAATGTTATGGTTATTACAGCAACAACAGTAATTACAATTATTAAGAAAATTATTGATATATCGATAGTTTGGTTAATGGTTTATATATTATTAAAAAGTATTAGAAACAATGTAAAATTGACGCTTCTATTTAAGGGTGTCATTATTATCGTATTTTTGAAAGTAATAAGTGATAAGTGTGGTTTTACCACCGTAGGAGTTTTACTTGAGTATATTATCATGTATGGACCACTTGCACTTATCGTTATTTTTCAACCAGAAATACGTAATATATTAGAACAGTTAGGAAGAAATCAACTACTTGGTAGACATAAGGTTCTAACTGTAGATGAAAGAGAACATTTAGTTTATGAACTTATTCAAGCCCTAGACTATTTAAGAAAAAATCGTATAGGAGCTTTAATAGTAATAGAGAGAGATGTAAGTCTAGGAAACTATATAGATAAAGCTAAAAAAGTATATGCTGATTTAACAAGTGACTTACTAGGAGCTATCTTCTATGAAGGTAACCCATTACATGATGGTGGAGTAATTATTCAAGGAGATCGTATAACTTGTGCTGGAGCAGTATTCCCAACAAGTAGTAGTACTAAAATAAATAAACATGTTGGTACAAGACATAGAGCTGCTTTAGGATTAGCAGAAGAAACAGATGCTATTTGTCTAGTTGTTTCTGAAGAGACTGGGCGTTTATCAGTAGCTATTAAGGGAGAACTTTATTATAACTTATCACTAGATGATGTTAGAATGATGTTAATAGATGAATTAAAACCAAAGACAAATAGTACTTATGATCAAGAAGAAATAGAAGAGGAAGAGTTATATGAAGAAGATATGTAGAGGAATTGGAAAATTATTTTCCCATATAGGTGCTTTCTTTGATCGTATTTTAATTACTCCCATTACAAAAATGATTTTAAAGATAACAGACTTTTCTAAGAAGAATGCTAAAAGTATTGAAAGATTTTTAGGTAGAAAACAAACATTAATAGTCATTAGTTTATTAGTAGCTTTATGTATATTCTTTATAATAGACGGTGAAAGTAGTGCTACTATAGACCAATACGCTGAAGTGTTATATGACCAACCAGTAACAGCTACTTATAATGAAGAAGCTTATGTGGTAGAAGGATTACCTAAGACTGTAGATATAACCTTAGTAGGACAAAAAAGACATATTTTCTTAGCTAAACAATCACCTAGTGAAGGAGTAAATGTTGATTTAACTGGATTAAAACCAGGACAACATAAAGTAACATTAAAATATAGTCAAAGACTTAAATCACTAGATTATAGATTAGATCCATCAACAGTAACAATTACTATTTATGATAAAGTAAGTGCTACTAGAACATTAACTTATGATATCTTACATAAAGATAATTTAGATAGTAAGTTAAATATTGATAAAGTAGAACTAGATAGAAGTGAAGTTATTATCAAAGGAGCTGAACAAAAGCTTAAGAAAGTAGCTACTGTTAAAGCATTAGTTGATGTAGATGATTTTGCTAATCCAGAACCTGGTGAAATGACACTTAAGAATGTTCAATTAGTAGCTTATGATACAAATGGAAAAGTAGTTGATGTAGAAATAGTACCTAAGACAGTAACTGCTAAAGTAACTATTACATCACCTAGCAAAGAAGTTCCATTAAAGATAGTACCAAAAGGAGATTTAGCCTTTGGAAAAGCAATTAAGTCACTAAGTACAAGTATTAATAATGTAACTATCTATGGTAGTGAAGAATCATTAGCTAGTATTTCTTCTTTACCAGTTGAAATTGATGTAACTGGTCTTGAAAAGAGTAAAGACTATACAGTAACTCTTAAGAAACCAACCGGTGTAACTGATATTAGTGCTAAGACAGTAACTGTTAAAGTAGCCGTTGATGATTCAACCGTTAAAGAGTTCCAAGATATATCTATTGCTACTGAAAACTTAGATACATCCAAATATAAAGTACAAGCATCTAGTGAAGCTGATAGTAAAGTAACAGTAGTAGTTAAAGGTAGTAAATCAATTATTGATAATATTGATCAGTCAATTATTAAAGCTTATGTAGACTTAAAAGACTTAGGTGCAGGAGAACATGAAGTAGAAGTTAAAGTAACTGGAGATGATGTAAAACTAACTTACACACCTAAAGTTAAGAAAGTAAAAGTAAAAATTACTGCAAAATAAAGAAGAGCGATAAGCTCTTTTTTTAGTCATGTTCAAATAAGTAGCTAATGTCAATTAGACCAGCAATACCAATAACTATATATATAATCCTAGCAATAATATTATCAGTTCCTTCAAATAAAGATGCTACAAGGTCAATACTGAATAAACCAACAAAGGCCCAGTTAATAGCACCAATAATAATTAATACTAAACAAATCTTTTTTAATATGTCCATACATTTCCTCCTTTTTCTTTCTTAGTATTTGTAGTAAATTTAAAATTATTCATGAATATTTAAATAAAAAAATTAATATAATGAAATGAAACTATAAATGAGGTGAATATATTGAAAAAGATTGGTCTTTTATTGCTACTTTCTGTTTTTCTTATTACTGGGTGTGCTAATAATAGTGAACAAAATGTTTTAAAAAATATGTCTAAAGATATAACTAATAGCAAAGGATATATTTTAACAGGAAAACTAGAAGTAGTTAATAATGACGATACTTATAATTATGAAGTGACATCAGCTTATAAGAAAGGTGATTATTATCGTATCAGTTTAAAAAATACTGCTAATGATCATGAACAAATAATTTTAAAAAATGATGATGGTGTTTATGTTTTAACACCAAGTCTTAAAAAAAGTTTTAAATTTCAAAGTGATTGGCCATATAACAATTCTCAAGTATATTTACTACAATCAATTATTAATGATATAGAAAATGATAGCAAAGCGACAATGGAAAAAGAAAAAGGTAATTATGTATTTACTAGTACGGTTAATTATCCTAATAATCGAAACTTAATAAAACAAAAAGTAACAGTTGATAAGAAAATGATGGTTAAAAAAGTAGTAGTACTTAATGATAATGATGTTCCAAAGATTACTCTTAATGTCAAAAATACTGATAAAAATCCAAAATTTAGTAAAAACTATTTTGAAATAGAAGACATAATGAATACTGTTGAAACTGATGAGGAACAAACTAAAGAAACTAGTAGTATTGATGATATAATTTATCCATTAGTTGTTCCAGAAGGAACTAAGTTAAAGAGTGAAGAAAAACTTAATAAGACAGGTGGAGAAAGAGTAATTTTAACCTTTGAAGGGGAAAAACCATTCTTATTAGTAGAAGAGACAGTTAAACAAGAAGATGAGTTAACTATTATTCCCACGATGGGTGAACCATATATGTTTATGGATACAATAGGAGCTTTATCTGATAATTCCATTACTTGGAGTAGTGGTAACATGGAGTATTACTTAGTAAGTGATGTAATGAACCAAGAAGAATTGATAGAAGTTGCTTCCTCAATAAATGTTTTACCTACTATGAAATAGTCTAGCAATAGGCTGTTTTTTTTACTTATTAAATTTTATATCAATAATATAAAAAATGTTGACGAACATTAGTTTTATATGCTAAGATGTACATAGTTTTTAGAAATATAAAATCTATACAGTATTAGTTTTACTAAATATAATTAGAAAGTTGGTGATTAAATGACTGTGATAAGTTGGAAACAAATATATGAGTTTGATTTAAATAATAATAAACAATGGGTTTTAATCTTATATAATATATCAAAAAATCATTATGGAGTACCTGTTTATAAAGAAAAGAGAGAAGACAGTATTTATTTGAAATCTATTAATAAATATATTGTGTTAGATGAAATAACTGATTATAACCGTTCTAATATTAAAAGATGTATTTATGTTAAAGGTAAACCTATCAAAATAAATAATAAAGAATATGATGATATTTTATTAAAATCTAAGACAAGTTTTCTAAATTATGTTAAGAACAATACAAGTAACGATTCAAATGGTATATCATATAGTAAGTGGTGTAAAGATAAGCTGCAGCTAATAAACAAAAGTGTTGATAATAAAATAAACTTAAAAGTTGGAGCAATATATTGGGTTGATTTAGGATACAATATAGGTAGTGAACTTAGAAAGTTAAGACCAGCAATATTGTGGAGAAGTTCATCTGATAAAAGCATGTGGACTGCTATACCACTTACATCAAAGCATAAGAATGACAACTATTATTTTCATTACGATTTATCAAATTCAAAATTAGGAACCGTAAGGGTGGAAAATTTAATTAATATTAGCTTAAATAGAATTAAAGAACCATATTATATAAATAATAGAATTGCAATCATTACTAAAAAGGATAATGATTGCATTTTACAGATAATAAAAAAATATTATGCTTTTGAAGAAATAAAAGATAATCATACATTTAATAAAAATAAATCAAAATATAACAAAAATCGTGAAAAAGTATTGACTTAAATATTTAAAATGATATAATTGAGATACTTTAGATTGTTGCAGGTGTATTTATACACTTGGTAGATGTGTTTCGAAAGGAAGAGTTTATCTCTTCCTTTTGCTTATAATAAAAAATAAATTACATTAATATTTATTTAGTCATTTGATTGACGTTAAGAGCTTTTTTTTCTATAATATTAGAAGAAGAGGAGGACTACTATGATAGACGTACGTGATATTTATAAAGATGTAAATGAGTATTTAAATAAAGAAGTAGTACTAAATGGTTGGATTAGAAACCATCGTAAACAAAAAGAATTTGGATTCATCACCTTCTTTGATGGAACTGTATTTGAATCTGTACAAATAGTATATGATAAGAAACTAGAAAACTTTGATGAGATTCAAAAACTAAGAGTAGGTAGTGCCATTAGTGTTAAAGGACTAGTTGTTAAAAGTCCAAAAGAAGGACAAGAGTTTGAAATTAAAGCTAGTAAGATTAAACTAGAAGGAGATTGTCCAGAAGATTATCCACTACAACCTAAAAGACATTCTATGGAATTCTTAAGGGAAATAGCTTATCTTCGTCCTAGAACTAATACTTTTCAAGCTGTTTTTAGAGTAAGAAGTGTAGCAGCAATGGCCATTCATAAATATTTCCAGGATAAAGGATTCGTTTATTTGCATGCTCCATTAATTACGGCAAGTGACTGTGAAGGAGCAGGAGAAATGTTTCAAGTATCAACCCTTGACTTTGAGAATCTAAAAGGTAAAGAAATAGATTATAGTAAAGATTTCTTTGGAAAGAGAACAGCTCTTACCGTATCAGGTCAATTACAAGGAGAAATATTTGCTCTAGCTTTTAAAAATATCTATACCTTTGGACCAACATTTAGAGCAGAGAATTCTAATACTAAAACTCATGCTTCTGAATTTTGGATGATTGAACCAGAAATGGCTTTCTGTGAATTAGATAGATTAATGGATGTAGAAGAAGATATGCTTCGTTATATTATAAAATATGTAATGGAAAACGCATATTCTGAACTTAAATTCTTTGATAACTTTGTTCATAAAGGATTAATAGATAGACTAAATACAGTCTTAAATGCTGAACCAAAAAGAATTACTCATAAAGAAGCAATTACTATCCTTAAAGAAAGTGGTAAGGACTTTGAAAACAAACCAGAGTATGGAGAAGACCTTGCTAAAGAACATGAAAAATATCTAACAGAAGAATATTTTAAAGCTCCAGTATTTGTTACTGATTGGCCAAAAGATATTAAAGCTTTCTATATGCGATTAAATGATGATAATGAAACAGTAGCAGCTGTAGACTTTTTAGTTCCACAAGCAGGAGAATTAATGGGTGGTAGTCAAAGAGAAGAAAGATATACTGTTCTAAAAAATAGAATGGATAATTTAAAAATGGATGAAGAAGAACTTGACTGGTACTTAAAACTTAGACAGTACGGTGGAGTAAAACATTCAGGATTTGGACTTGGTTTTGAAAGATTACTAATTTATCTAACTGGTATGGAAAATATAAGAGATGTAATACCATTCCCAAGAACACCAGGAAATTGTGAATTTTAGGAGGATGAAATGAATAAAGGATATTATAGTGACAGCAGTGAATTTAAAGGAACAGGTAAAAGAGTAGTAATTATTCTAATATGTGTAGCATTACTATTTGGATTAATGTACTTTCTAACTACAAGAATTTTATCAAAAGAAGTTACTAAGAAAAGAAAACAAAGTGAAGTGACTGAATCAAGTATTCAATATGAAAAAATATTAGCTGGAGAATCATTTACAATGGACCAAGAAGAGTATTATGTAGTATATTATGATAGTACTGATACTGAACTTTCTAAAACAATTTCTACTTATCAATCAGATAAAAAAGATATAAAACTATATAGTGTAGATTTAAGTGATGGTATGAATAAAAAATATATAACAGATGGTGATGTTGATACTAGTAGTATTGAAAACTTGAAAGTAAAAAATCCTACACTAGTTCATTTTAAAAATAAAGAAGTAGTTGATACTATAACTGATGAAAATGAAATAGAGGATTACCTTAATAAATAATATGTAAAGTCTTTATCTAAAAGGCTTTTTTCTTTAGTAAATTATTAAAACTATGGTACAATTATATAGACGGTAGGTGAAATAGATGAAGAAAAAAGAAAAAATAATGGAAGATGAAAATATAGATACAACAAAAGAGATAGTTACTATTAAGAAAGAAGGATTTAGTTATCCAGAAATGGTTATCATTATGATAATAGCAATTCTTTTTGGTTTCTTAATAGGAAATGTTGTTAGTTTCACTAAGAAAGAAACTACTAGTAGTTCTGTTCCTAGTGAGTTAAAAGAATTTGTTGATACTTATAATGATATAGTAAATAATTACTATGATAAAGTTAACAAAGAAGAATTAATAGATGCTGGAATAAAAGGGATGATTAATTATTTAGATGATCCTTATGCTACTTATTTTGATGGAACTAGTAGTACCAACTTTAATCAAACTCTAGAAGGTAATTATGAAGGAATTGGTATTGAAGTTACTTTTGATAATAGTAAAGTAAAAATCACTAAAGTATTTACTGATACTCCTGCTAAAAAAGCTGGTTTAAAAGTAGGAGATTATATAACTAAAGTAAATGGTGAAAGCGTAGAAGGCAAAAGCTTATCAGATGTAGTAAGTCTTATCAAAAATGCTAAGAATAAAGAAGTAGAAATAACTATTACTAGGGATAATCAAGAAAAGACTATGAAAGTTACTAGAACAACAGTTGATATGCCTTATACTAGTAGTAAAGTTTATGAAGAAAATGGTAAGAAGATAGGGTATTTAAAAATAGAAATGTTTTCTAATAATATTACTAAACAAGTAAAGAAAGAACTAACATCTTTAAAGAAAAAAAATATTGATAAGTTAGTTATAGATGTTAGAGATAACCCAGGTGGATATTTAACCCAAGTGACTGAAATATTATCATTATTCATGACGAAGAAAGATGTTATTTATCAGTTGCAAACTAAGAATAATAAAGAAAAAGTTTATGGTACTAGTAGTAAAGCTACTTATAATTATCCAGTAGTAGTTTTAATAAATGAAAATAGTGCATCTGCTAGTGAAATATTAGCTAGTGCCTTTAAAGAGACATATAATGCCGAAATAGTTGGTGTTAATTCTTATGGAAAAGGTACAGTACAAAAAACAGGTGATTTAAATAATGGTGATACAATTAAGTATACAGTTCAAAAATGGTTAACTCCTAAGGGCAATTGGATTAATGAAAAAGGTGTAACTCCTACTAAAGAAGTTAAACTAGAGTTAAAAGAAAATGAAACTTTAACAGAAGATAATGATAATCAGTTAAAAGCTGCTATAGAATTAGCTAGTAAATAGTTGTTGATTGACACTCTAAAATGTACAAATACTATACTTAAAGTTGCAAAATAAAATGTAAAAAAATATGTTTGATAAACTATTGATTAACCTTATTATATTTGATATGATATAGGTGTAGAAGCTAAGGAAATGGTAAAAAGTGTACATTTTAATTTGCAAATAAAAAGAAAAATAAGAAAGTAGAGGTGACCCACTCATGAATAATATAAGTTTACATCTAGTTAACATGGGGGGGGGTATTAAGTAACAAAACTACTTTCTTTTATTGTGTAGTAATAAAGATAGAGCTATGAGACTAGTCCTATCTTTTTTGCTATGCTCCAAAAATGGTTATATAGCCAAATGTCTAAATACAATTTTTATGATATGATTAAAATGTCAAGAATAATGATATTTATAAAATAAAGAATGGAAGGTGTGAGACAGTGATGAGAGCAGTAATATCAAACTGTCAAAGTAATAAATTAACGATAAAAAGGTATGAATCTATCATTTTGAGTAATACTAAAATAAAAGAGGTGGTAGAAGATGAATAAGGGAAAGCTAAAAAATATATTAACGGTAGCAACATCAATATTTTTATTAATAGTTGTAATAGGAATCAGTTATTCAGCCTTTATCTATAGTGGAATAGGTAAGAAAGAAAATACAATTACAACCGGTGCAATAACCATGCTTTATACTGAAAGTAATAATACTATATCAATAAATAATGCTTTGCCTACAACAGATAATACTGGTAAAACTAGAAAAAATAGTGGAGAGTATTTTGATTTTACTGTTAAGTCATCTATCATTGGAAATACCGATATCAACTATGAAATAGCAGCTAAAGAAGAAACTGATAATACTTTTAGTGGTAATAATATTAAGTATTATTTAACTACTGTAGATAGTACTGGTAAAGAAACAGAAGTGATGGCACCAAGGACATACTATGAGGAGCCATCTGGTAATGTTTATACAGGACGACCTGCGGATATGATGAGTTTATATGTAGGTAATTTAAAAGAACAGGGAGAGACAACAATTAATTATAGATTAAGAATCTGGGTAGATGAGAATTATAATCCACAGAATGATAATGGAGGATTAACTTATAAAGTAAGAGTAAATGTCTATGGACAAACAAGTGATACTGTAGCACAAGCAGAGGATACATATTGTAAAGATAATGGATTTACTACTTTATCAGATTGTATGTTAGTAATGAATAATCATGAAGAAACAACTGATGCAGCAAAGACTGCTATAAAAGCCAAAGGAACACCTGATTTTAATAAAATAGCACCAAATGATAGTGAGACTGATGGACTTTACATGGCCGAAGATGATGATGGGGAAAGTTATTATTATAGAGGAGCGGTTAAAAATAATTATGTATCCTTTGCCGGATTCATCTGGAGAATCATCCGTCGAAATGGAGATGGAAGTGTCAGAATGATTTATTCTGGTAAAAGCACTTCAGATACAGGAGATAATACAATGATAGGTACTTCTAAATTTAATGATAAGTACTGGGATCCAACTTATGTCGGATATAAATATAATGAAAACTTTTCTCTTCATGAAAATAATGGAACTACGAGCTATGGTTGGTTTACTAGTACAAAACAGTATGATTATGGAACAGGATATACTTTTGATGACTCAACCAAAAAATTCACCCTAACAGGAGATATAAAACAATTGACGTGGGCTGATAACCATGATGAGATAGTAAATACTCAGTTATATAGTTGTTTAACCACTGGCTGCAATGTAGTTTATAAAGTGATTGGATATGTTAGTACTACACAAATGAAAGTACAACCAATTTCCTATAGTTCTAATAGTTTAGTAGAAGCCCAGACCAATACAACAGATTCACCAATAAAAACAAAACTAGATAGTTGGTATCAAAGTAATCTTACAAACTATACTTCATATTTAGCAGATACAGCTTTCTGTAATGATAGAACGCTAGATAATGCTAGTTCTGGTTATATCATATCACAAAGTAGTAGTTATGGTTCATATTCCCGTTTGCATAATAGCAAAATACCAAGTTTAAAATGTAGCAAAGAGAATGATAAATTTAAAGTGTCAAGTGATAGTGCTAAACTTAACTATCCAGTAGGATTAATATTAGCAGATGAAGTAGCCCTTGCTGGTAGCAGATCTTTTTATCATGAGACATATTCATCAAATACTAATTATTACCTATATAACGGAAAATATTATTGGACGTTTTCACCTGCTCATTTTGATAGTAATAGAACAGAGGCACGAATTTTTACTGTAATGAGTATAGGTGGTTTACATCCATGGTATGGTACATCAGGAACGGCTGGTATCAGACCGGTTATTAATTTAAAACAAGATATAACTATTTCTAAAGGTGATGGTAGTTCTATAAATCCATTTACAATAAATTAGCACTCACTATTGACAAGTGCTAATTTTTGCTATATAATATGTCTTGAAAGTGAGGGGATATATATGTATCAAGAACAAAATCAAGAAAAAGAAAAAGTATTAGAAAAATATGGTCGTAATATAAATGAAGCAGTCCTTGCTGGTAAGATAGATCCAGTTATTGGTCGTGATGAAGAAATTAGAAGTATTACAAGGGTTTTGTCACGTAAAACAAAAAATAACCCCGTATTAATAGGTGAACCAGGTGTTGGTAAAACTGCTATTGTCGAAGGGCTTGCTCTAAGAATAGTAAAGGGAGATGTTCCTGCAAGCTTAAAAAATAAAACTATTTGGGAACTAGATATGGCTTCTCTAGTAGCTGGTGCTAAGTACCGTGGAGAGTTTGAGGAAAGACTAAAAAATGTCTTAAACGAAATAAAGAAAAGTGAAGGCTCTATCATAATGTTTATTGATGAGATTCATACTATAGTTGGTACTGGTAATATGGAAGGTGCTATGGATACATCTAATATCTTAAAGCCAATGCTAGCTCGTGGTGAAATTCATGTAATTGGTGCTACTACTTTGAATGAATATCGTAAATATATCGAAAAAGATGGTGCCTTAGAAAGACGTTTCCAAAAGATTAAAGTAAGTGAACCAACAGTAATGGATACTATTACTATCTTAAGAGGACTTAAAGAAAGATTTGAAATTCATCATGGAGTTACTATTCAAGATAAGGCACTTGTTGCTGCAGCAACCTTATCAGATAGATATATAACAGATAGATTTTTACCTGATAAAGCTATTGACTTAATAGATGAAGCTTGTGCAACAATTAGAGTTCAGATGGATTCAGTTCCTAATGCACTTGACTCTTTAACTAGAAAAATAATGAGTCTAGAAATAGAACGTCAAGCGATAAAAAAAGAAAAAGACCAGTTATCAATGAATCGTAAAGATGAAATAGATAAAGAATTAGTAGATTTAAAGAAACAAGAGAAAGATTTTAAATCAGCTTGGGAAGAAGAGAAAGGCCTTTATACTAAGATACAAAATAAAAAGAAAGAGATAGAAAAAGCAAGATTTGATTTAGAACAAGCAGAAAATAAATATGATTTAGAAACTGCTGCTAGATTAAGACATGGTACCTTACCTAGACTTGAAAAAGAACTAGAAGAGTTAAAAAGTAGGGATACTAAAAAATTATTAAGTGATCATGTAGATGAAGAAGATATTGCTGCTATCATTTCTAAATGGACTAATATACCACTAAGTAAACTAGTAAGTAGTGAAAAAGAAAAACTATTAAATCTAGAACAAGCAATGAAACATAGAGTAATGGGTCAAGATGAAGCCTTGCATCTAGTGAGTGAAGCTATTATTAAATCAAGAAGTGGTATTAAAGATCCTAATAGACCAATTGGTTCATTCATTTTCTTAGGACCTACTGGAGTTGGTAAAACAGAAGTAGCTAGAACTCTTGCTAATGAGTTATTTGATGATGAAAAACATATGGTTCGTATTGATATGAGTGAATATATGGAAAAGTTCAGTGTCTCAAGACTTATTGGTTCTCCTCCAGGATATGTTGGTTATGAAGAAGGAGGTCAACTTACTGAAGCGGTAAGACGTAATCCTTATAGTATAGTACTATTTGATGAAATAGAAAAAGCTCATCCGGAAGTATTAAACTTATTACTACAAATCTTAGATGATGGTAGAATAACTGATTCTAATGGACGTACGGTAGATTTTAAAAATACTATTATTATAATGACATCTAATCTTGGTAGTGAATACATCCTAGATGGTGATACTAGTAAAGTAGAAGGTGAATTAAGAAGTCATTTTAGACCAGAGTTTATTAACCGAATTGATGAAGTAATTATCTTTAAACCATTAACTAAAGAAGTAATATATCAAATTCTTGATAAGATTATTCATGATATAGAAAAACGATTAAGTAATGACCAAATTAAATTATCTTTAACAGATAAGGCTAAAGACTATTTAGTAGATGCTGGATATGATATTAACTATGGAGCAAGACCTTTAAAACGAGAAGTTAGTAAAACAATAGAAAGTTTATTAGCTCATGAATTAATAAAAGGTACTATACCATTTAATGCCACCGTTACATTTGATGTAGAAGGTAACAACTTGGTTATTTCTAAAGTAGACATAAAATAGAACTGATTATTAAACCAGTTCTCAGACTGTTGACAAATAATTTTTTTGTTAATAGTCTTTTAATTTTAAGAAAAGTATTGTACAATAAATACGTAAGATTGCTTTATGTTTCCAAATTTAAAGCTTACAAACCTTACTTTTTTTATGAAATAATGGTATAATTAATATAGGAAGCATAAGGAAAGTAAGTGATAAATATGACAATGACAAAAAGACCAAGAAGACAATATTCTTGTGAAATAGTAAATTTAGAAGAT
>CAKPPW010000013.1 GCA_934177995.1 uncultured Bacilli bacterium | reverse complement strand
CGTGGGATAAATTCCAAATTATAACAAACTATTAAAAATTCCAATTTTACTATTGACTTCTAATAGTTAGTCACCTCGTCTTATATGATACTATATTATTTTTATTAAATATTAATTAAATTATTAAGAATTATTAAGAATTATTAAGAAAGAAAATAATATTTATTAATTAGTTTATAAATTTTTAGCTATACTAAACTCTATATTAAATCCATTATCATTATATCCTTTGATAGTACCGCTATGCATGGTTACAAACTCTTTACAAATAGAAAGTCCAAGTCCAGATATTTTTCTTGAATTATCTGTAGTAAATAATGGCTCAAATATCTTATCAATTATCTTATCATCTACTCCTATTCCGTTATCTTTAAAATGAAACAAGTAATTATTATCATCGCTAGTTATTTCAATAGTAATCTTTCCATTATCTTTTAAATAACGCATACTATTAGATATTAAATTAGAAATAATTCTTTTAAATTTTGTTACATCTAATGTTATAGTACTTTCTTCTATATCTGTTTTAATTACTAATTCTACTCCGTTATTTTCAAGTTCTAATTTATAATCTTTTTCTATTTCTTTAACTAAATCTTTTATTTTAATAGAAGTTAACTCTAGTTTTTGTTCTCGTTGATTGACTAAATAATCATCAAAAGTTGCTAAGATATTTTTTAGGTGTAGTGCTTTCTCATAGATTTTTTGATTATACTTCTTTATTTCTTCTTTAGTTAGTTTTTCTTCTTCTATCAAATTAGAATAACCAAGAATAGACGTTAGTGGTGTTTTTATATCATGAGAAATACTGGCTATTATTCTATTTTGTTCTTTCTTTTCTTCCTCTAGTGAATCAACTAAGGAAACAAATTCATTTTGAATAAGAGAAAATTCATTGTCTATTACTACTCTACTTGGTCTTTTGCCAAACTTATAGTTTCTAATATCTTCAATTATCCTATTAACTGGTTTAATAATTTTATCTTTAGCAAACAAAAATATTAAAAGCATACAAATTGTAATTACTAATGTTTGAAAAGACAATAATTCAAGTATCAGTCTTAAGATACTCATATTTTTATAAAAGTAAGCATTTACAATATATTCATCATTATTAACCAGTACTTTTTTAGAAAATAAATATAGGTCTTGTTTATCTTTCTTAGCTCTTTCTTTCTCAATACTAAAAGTTAATTCTTTCTCTTTCTTTATACTATCAAGGTCATTTATTAATTCAGCAAACGTATGATAATTATTTTTTATATCTTTAGTAAGAATCTCTTTTTTTAACATTTCTTTTTTACTAAGCATTGGTTCTACATTACACAAAAACCAAATACCTAAAGTTAAAATATTTATAAAAGTAATAAAAACAAGTCCAATGAGTATTTTCCTTTTAATTGATTTTTTCTTCATAATAATTAATCCCTCACAAATTTATAACCATAACCCCAAATAGTAATTATATATTTATTATTAGGATCTATTTTTTCTCTTAAGTTCTTAATGTTAACGGCTACCGTTCCAATATCACCATAACAATTACCCCACACATTTTCAAAGATTTGTTCTTTTGATAAAGCAATACCTGCATTTTCCATTAAATAACTCAAAAGTTCAAATTCTCTAGTTGACACTTCTATCTTCTCTTTATTTTTATATACTTCAAAACTTTCTTTATTAATACTAATTTCCCCAATAGTAATAGTATTCTTACTAATCTTACTTCTCGTTTGTAATCTTAAATGAGACTTTATCTTTAAAACAAGTTCCGTATTATCAAATGGTTTAGTAATATAATCATCTCCACCTATTTCATAACCTACCATCTTATCAACTAATTCTTTTTTAGCAGATAAAAAGACTATTGGACAAGAGACTTTATCTCTTACTTTTATACAAAGCTCTGTACCACTAATATTAGGCATCATTATATCAAGGAGAATTAAATCATAATTATAATTACCTGTTTCTAGTACTTTTAAAGCTTCAAGAGAATCAGTTATAATATCAGATTCTATCTTTTCTTTTCTTAAAATTAAAGATACTAACTCTGCTATATCCTTATCATCATCTATTATTAATATCTTACCCATATAACCAGTCCTTTCTACTAACTATCAGTTGCTTTATATTATAACTATCAAAAGTATGTTCGTCAATAATTTCTTTGCATTTTTTTAATTTTTTATCTATAATATAGTGTTACAGGAGGAAATAATATGATAAAAGAATTAAAACAAAGCAAACACTTAAATAGATTAGAGTTCTTATCACTTACTAAAAGTTATTTAACTACTTATTTTATATCTTTAGCAAATGGTGATAATAAGGAAAATAGAAAAAAATTACTTACTAACTTAAAAGATTATTTATTAATAACAAAAGAAGAGAATGCTATTCTTAGTTATCTAATATCTAACTTTGATAAAATTAAAAACTTTGATACTTTAGAATCTATCCTAGATAAACTTGATTTAGTAAATGAAGTTACTTTTAAACATTTTAATTCTCTTGGTGAAGATTACATGCGTACTTTAGAATCTAAGGAAATTTACTCTTTTCCTACTAAGCCTATTTCTTCTTTAGTTGCAGATAGTTCTATAAAAAATGAAGTAATTGGTCTTACTTTATCAAAGGAAGATTTATTAAGTTATTATCATAAGGAGGATGCTATCTATTACTTATTTGATCACACTAAGACTCTTGATAGCAATCTAGATGATACTAGTTTCTATGGATGTTATCCTATTACAGATGAAAATACACTTAAAGAAATTAGAATTTGTGTACCACCAATCACTAACCTAAAATCTATGTTGATAAATGTTCATGAGTATAGACATGGAATTGATCTATATCCCTTTCTCGGGAAAAATTATCCTTGCTATGATTATGAATCATCAGCTAAGCAAGAAGAAATTAACTTTCAAAAAACTTTATCATTAAGAAAAGGAAAAGACTAAATACTCTTTTCCTATTTTTTTACTAATCTCTTATTTTTTTCAATCAATTTATACTTAGATGAATCATCAAAAGTTTCCTTTGATACAATTACTTCACTATATTTATCTTTATTTGTAGCCACTTCATCATAAGCCATCCAAGTACTTTCTAAAGTAAGACCAGCTAACCCTCTTGCTCCATACTTTAATTGATAAGCTTTATTAGCAATAGCATCTATATAATCATCAGTAGCAATTAACTTAACTCCTACCTTCTTAAAATGTTCTTTCTCTCTTAAAAGAGGAGACTCATCTGACTTAGTAAATACATCTTTTAAATTTTCTTTACTTAAATCATTTAAATGAATAATAGTAGGAAATCTTCCCATAAATTCTTTTGGCATACCCACATCATAAAAGTCTTCAATTGTAGGTTCAGCTTTTTCTTTTTTATCACTAGTCTTAAAACCAACTGTTTCTTTTCTATTATTAAACTTTTCATAAAGATCAGCAAAGGCTCTTCCTGCTAATATTATCATCTTCGAAGTATCTATATCTGTAAAACTTCCTGGTAATAATTGTTGGGGATTAGCACAAGCAGTATAAGTAGCTCCGTCTAAAAATTTTAATAATGTATTTAAAACTCCTTGACCAGCCACATCAGACTTAGAATCTGACCCTTTCTTATCTATTTCATCAAAATATATTATTGCATGTTCTGTCTTATCTTTATCTTTGTCACATTTAACATAAAGATCCCATAAAGATTCTTCAATACTTTTTCCAGTATAGCCAGGCATAGTAAACTGAGTTGAATCTACTATCATAAAAGGTAAATGTAAGTTTTCGGCTGCTAAACTTAGTAATTTAGTCTTTCCTACACCAGTTGAACCAGTTATTAATATACCTGGTCTATTTTTCTTTAGTTCCTCATCAGTATCAGATATCTTTCTAGCAAGTTCTACTAGTAATCTTCTAGTTGGAGCATCTTGAGCAATTAATGTCTTTGTAATTTTTTTATATATTTTATTAATGTCTAATAAACCATCATCAATAACAGCTTCTTTTTCCCTTAATTTTTCATTAATTAAGTCTATAATACTTTTATACTTATCTATATCTTTTTTAATACTATCCTTTAATAATTTCAATTGACTAGCCGAGTAAACACCAGAAGCCACATCTTTCTCTACTAAATCTAGTTGTTCCTTTTGAGTCATCCTCTTCTTAGTATCATAATTTTCTAAAACAGTATCTGAAAGATGGTCTTCCTCCTTTAAATCAGTTTCTTTTTCATCTTGAAATCTAATAGTAAAACAGTTAGGAACACCATCAACTATTCTAACAATATAAGCATAGTTTTTAATGTCATCTTCGTATTTTTTAATAACATCATAGTCATCTTCCGTCTCACCATAAACTTCTTGTAATTCATCAACATTAATAGCTCTATTAAAGGCATAAGGTATTTCTGAGGTTAATTGACACATATCAAGTAGTGAGCAGTATTCTTCTCCATCAATCTCATCAGTAAAGATTCCTGTCTTTTTATCATAACTACCTGTAATAGAACGCAAAACACTAAAAACAAAAGTGTTTTTTGCTATATAATGTCTTTCTAATATTGTTGTAACATAAAATTCTTCATCCATAATAATTCTCCTTATCATAGCTAGATACAATCAACCCCAATTATTCCAAAGAACTACTATCATGGTAACTCTTAGTTCTTATTATAAATAGTTATTAACTAAAATGCAAAACTTTTTCGTAAACATTAATCTTTTTTTAGCATAAAATAGCAATATAGGTAACTACCTACACAAATAGAGATTACTAGAATACCTTATATTAGATAATAGATAAGAGGTGGATAAAATGAATACAAAGGAAAACTGTTGCTTTTCTAAATTATTAAAAGTAATTGATATTTTACAGAAAAACTCTTGTGGAGAACTTTGTAATGATGAATCATGTACTAGACCATTCTTAGGAGGAAGTCCTACTATCATTTGTTATAATACTAGACCGGTAACATTTTATACAGCAAGTGGAAATATCTTCACAGCTAACTATCAAGTAGCAGGTAATAATAAAACATCAAGTGTCTTTAGAGTAGAAAGTGTAGATGGCTGTTGTGTAAAATGTAGAATACTAGAACCTAACCCTGATCAAAGTGATTTAACAAGAAGTTATCTTGCAACTAATCAATTTATAACTATTAATTTAAACTGTATTTGTGTCATTAGCTGTCTTGCTGATATTATCATTGATAGTTTATAAAAGAAAGGAAAGATATTATGTGTTCAAATCAAGATGATTCTAAAAGAAACTGCTTAACAAATATATTAGACACTATTCTTTGCTTACAAGAGAAAAAGGATTCTTGCTGTGAAGAAGGTGGTTGTGATAAGCCATATTTAGGACCTACACCTAGCCTTGTTTGCTATAATACTAGACCCATTAATTTCTATAATTGTATGAATGGAACTCTTTGGACTTTTCCTTATACTTTAGGAGAAACAAGTAATACATCAAGTGTCTTTAGAATTGAAAATATGGAAGATAATTGTTGTACTTGTAGAGTTCTTGCACCTAATCCTGTAACTAATAGTGAAGAACCTTACCTAAGTACTAATTCCTTTTTTACAATTAATCTAGATTGTGTTTCAGCAATAAAATGTTTAGCAGATACTTTTGTAAGTGGAGTTTAAAAAAGGCTTCATCATGATTGATGAGCTTTTTTTATTTGAAAAGATGTGATTGTTGATATAGGAATAACTTCATTATCTAGTGTTATGATACTACTACTAGTTCTAGCAGCTAGAAAGGTATTAACTGTTTTGCCAGCAAAAGAAATGGTAACTGGTATATTAAAAGGATAACCTCTAGTTCTAAAGATAGAGTTAATTTTATCTTCAATACTTACTTGTTCTTCCCTCTCTTCTTGTTTAATAACTTGATTTTTAACTACTTTATTAACACTAGATGATTTATAATAACTAGTATTATTGCTAGAGATATTGTTACTCACTTTAAAAATCGGTGGTAAATTCTTCATATCTTTTAACCTCCTAATTAATTTTATGTTTTTCTTAATAAAATTTGCTAATATTTGATATAATAATAATGGCTTGTGAGGTGGATATATGTTTAAGAAAAATAAAATAGATTATAGTATATTAGGATTTGTTTTAATCTTTTTCCTAATTAGTGTTGTTACTATTAATAGTGCACTTACTTACTTACCAAGTGATGTTGGTAATTTAGCTTTAAAACAAGTTATTTGGTATGGAGTTGGTTTATTACTCGTCTTTATAATTTTTAAGGTTAAGAATGAGTATTTATATAGAAATGCTTGGTTTTTTTATATTCTATGTAACCTACTGCTCTTGTGTCTTTTGTTATTTGCACCAGCTATTAATAATAGTAAGTGTTGGTTTATTATCCCGAAGATTGGTAGTTTCCAGCCTAGTGAATTTACTAAGATAAGTCTAATGTTAGTACTTGGTACTATGATTAATAACTTTAGATTAGATTATGAAGATCCTAGTATAAAGGAAGAGTTTATCTTTTTGATAAAGACTTTTATTGTAGTATTAATACCTAGTATTTTAACCTTTCTAGAACCAGATACAGGAGCAGTTATAATCTACTTTATAATTTATATTTCTATGTTATTTGCATCAGGTATTAGATTAAGATGGTTTGTTATTCTAGGTGGACTTGCTCTTTTAGCGATTGGTTTAGTTTTAGGATGTTACTTTACTAGTGAGAAGTTATTTGTTTCTATCTTTGGTAATAATTTATACTACCGATTTGAAAGAGTATTTAACTGGAAAAGTGGTAGTGGTTTACAACTTGAGAATGCCCTTGCTGCTATTGGTTCTGCTGGTGTATTTGGACATGGTTATAATAAGACACCTATTTATTTTCCGGAGTCTGGTACTGATTTTATCTTTGGTGTTTTTGCTAGTAATTTTGGACTTTTAGGTTGTTTTTTATTTCTGTTATTATTATTACTATTTGATGGAAAGTTATTCTTTATTGCTGTTAAAAAGATTCCTTTAACCGATAAATTTGTCTTAGCAGGAATCATTGGTATGCTTATCTTTCAACAGATACAAAATATTGGTATGACTATTGGTCTTTTACCGATAACTGGTATTACTCTTCCTTTTATTAGTTATGGTGGAAGTAGTTTATTATCTTATATGATTTTAATTGGAATTATTCTAAATATTAGAGAAGAACATTCTAATTATCAATATAGTTACAAGAAAAAAGGATTGTTTGGTTAATCCTTTTATTTTTGTAATACTTCTTGATAAACTTCTTTTAATTGCTTTCCGACTGTTTTAATATCTTTTTCTTTAGCTTTCTTACTAGCATTATCAGTTAGCAATGGTAGTTCTTTTTCTACTATCTTTTTAGTCTTATCAACAAACTCATCTACATTCTTAGCTTTATAAACATCTACATTTTCCTTAAACCAATCTTTAAATATTTCAATATCTCTTACTAGTATAGGGCACTTCATAGCACAGGCTTCTATGATAGGTATTCCTTCTGTTTCTTCTAGAGTTGGAAATAAGAATAAATCACAGCCACCTAACGCTTCTCTTATATATTTTTGATCAACATGACCTGCAAAAGTTAAGTTAGGAAGTTTTGTCTCTACTGCTCGTCTAGCATCTGGAGTAGCTGCAGCTAATGGACTTGATCCAAACCAAATAAATTTATACTCTGGTAATCTCTTAGCTACCTCAACAAAATCAACAATTCCCTTTCTTCTACTATATATACCAATTCCTACTATTACTTTATCAGTATCTTTATAATTATATCTTTTTCTAAATGATTCACGGTACTTTTTATCTGGTTTAAAGAAATCTAGTTCTAATCCATTAGAAATAGCTACTATTTTTTTACCTTTTAGTCCTTTATAACCTTCTAGTATCTTTTTAGAATAAACGGTTGGAGTAACAATAATATCTCCTAATTTATAACATTTTACTATCCACCATTTAAATAATTTACTAGTTAAATGTCCCCCAATAAACCCATCTTTATAGTCTTCTTCTGTTGAATGAGCATGATAGACTATCTTTATTCCTTTTCTTTTTAACTTTTTAGCTAAAAAGTAAGACTTTAAGAAATAGGTATTGATATGTGCTATATCGTAATCAGTTGCCTTATAATCTCTTGTATAGTCTACTTTGGCAGACTTTAAAGCTTTTTCTTGATGAAGAATAGCTTTTCCTAAACCACTTACTCCTATCACTTTTAATCCTTCAGCATATAATAAAACCTTCATAATATCTTCCCTTCTCAAGATGAGTATAACATAATTTTTCTTATAACAATAGAAAAAAGTAGAGATTAATCTACTTTCCTTTTTGAAATGATTCTTTAATATTTTTCTTTCCAACATAGAAATAATCATATGGACTTCTATTAATTAAATAACTATTAGCTCTTTTTAATAGTTTATTCTTCTTTTCTTGTGATGAAAATTTTTTTGTTTCTTCCAACACTATAGCATCTATCATATCCGGAACTGCTTCATCTCCTATGAGCTCTGGATATTTTACTTCTAGAGAATGGTTAAGCTCACACATTTGTCTATCAATACCAATCATAGAATTATTAATCTCATAATTGTCTCTAATAGTTTTCATGATATTGTTATTAAACTTCAAATATTCTTTTTCATCATAATGAATATCAGCCTGGTAAATATATTCTTTAAAAATCGTTTGAAGCATACTTAACTCAAATTCCTCATTAAAGTCTTCAAGTGGTTTGTAAAAGAATTTAGATTTTACTGGTTCAACATAACTAACATTAGCATAATTTTTAGCTATCTTTTTTAGTTTTCTATTAATTAATTCTGATATTCCTAAGCCCAAGAAATTTGGTGCTCCACAAACATATACTTGAGTATTACCATAATTAGTTCGGTTGTTAGTTTGAATATATTTAAGTACAGATTCTAAACCAACAGTATCTCTATTAACACCGCTCATTAATTGTTGAGTTAGTTTACCGTTACGTGTTGCAGCATCAAGAAAAGATCCTGTGCACCCATTATAAACAATAATATTAGCCGTATTATGATTATTGTCTAAGGCTAAATCTCTTAATCCTTTATTGTCATTTTCTTTATATGGATAATACCTTTCAATTTTTGCTGGTGTAAGTTCATGAGTTACCATACTACTAGCACCACCAGAATAATCGCTTCTATTCATTTCGTGCATTTCATTTTCGGTTATATTTGAAACTAACCATTCAAAAATATGTTCATCATTATTATTTTGGGCTCTAGCAAAATGGTACCTTTCAAGTCTTATATCATATTCTTTCATAATACTTTCAATACTATCATTTCGTAAAAGTAATGGTTTTATTGTTCTTACCATTGAATAGCCAGAAGCAATTGAGTTACCCAAACTAATTAAACGTAAATTAGTTATAGAAGAATCACTATTTTTTAACATACTAGCTACTTCCCTATTTAATTCTTTTTGTTTATCAATTATTACTTTACTCATTATAATCCCCCTAAATGTTAGCTAATTATACCATTTTTTTATTTTTTTGTCAAAAAGTGTTGACAGTGTATCTATTTATATGCTAAACTTAATGTGTTGTTGGGGAATTAGCTCAGCTGGGAGAGCGTCTGCTTTGCACGCAGAAGGTCAGGAGTTCGATCCTCCTATTCTCCACCATATATGATATTAAACTCAAGCTGAATAAGTTTGAGTTTTTATATGCCTAAGTTTATGTTATAATAGCAGGTAATTTACATAACATATTTATAAATTGTGGAGGGAGTATGGAAGACATAAAAAAGAATATTACAGCAGTTAAAGCTTTTCTTTTTGAACATAAATGTATTGATTCGAAATATAGCAAAGTTTGGGCTGGTACTACAGAAAATATAAAAGAATATTTCAAATTAATGAATTGGGAACAGACAAAAAAAGTTTTAACTGTATGTTCAAGTGGAGATCATATTTTAAACCTAATTAATAAAGGCATAACAGAAATAGACACTTTTGATATAAATCCCTTAACCTTTCCCTATTTAAATCTAAAAATAGCATTTATACTTGCTTTCGATTACGAAGATTATTTTAATTTTTTTAATAAATTATGTATTGCAAGTCGCAGTGAAATTCAAGAATATGAAATTTTTACATTTGTAAAACCTTATCTCGAGACACCTTATAACTTTTTTTGGGAAGAACTATTCCAAGAAAATATTATAAAAAATAAGCATAGTAGTATAGAGTCTGGACTTTTAGGGAAGTTTTGTATGAATTATATTCCATCTCATACTAGTAAACTCAGAAATCAATGGATACATGGAAAAAACGAATACAATAAAACAAAAGAAAATTTAAAAAAATGCACAATAAATTTTAAATGTTCTAGTATAGAGAATATCCCTAATAATTTTTCTAAAGAATATGATAAAATACTACTATCAAATATTGCAGATTACTTGCACATATCTCCAATTAATTTTGATAAGTTTGTTAAAAATGAATTGTCACCAATGTTAAATGTTAATGGAGAAATATTAACAGCTTATATATATCATTTTATTGATAATGGCGAATATAGAGGTATTCATTTTAAAAGCAACTACGATAGTAACTATTCTGTTTTTGAAAATGATTATCAAGTATTTAAAGTAAATAATATTGATGATTTTGGTACCTATGAATATGGTAGTAAAGATGCTGTATTAGTATATAAAAAAAGATAGATACTTATTTATCTATAACGTTTATTACTCTACTTTTCATATAACATTGACCTTTAAAATTGGGATGGCAATCATTTTTAGCAACATAATTGATATTGCCCATAACATCAACAAAATGAATGTTATCATATTCTGCAAAGTAACTAGCTACTTTTCTATTAATTTTTGCATATATTGGTGCTAAACTATATCTTATTAGTTTTGATTCAAACATAGGATAAACCCCAAACATATAAATCTCTACAGTAGGATTTAAAACTGTTAAGTAATCAATCGTTGATTTAATATCACACATTGTTCTTTCAAAGTTATCATTAAATCTAAGTAATAATTCTGGGGCTATTTGTTTTATATCATTTGATCTCATTTTTACATAACTATGAAAATTCATTTGACCACAACTGTAAAAGAATATTGGATTTTTACTATCACAATAATGAGAAGTTATTTTCATAGTAGGATTATCAGTATCTTTATAATAGTCTGTTAAGAATCTAGGATTAACTGGAAAAGGGAATATACATTCTTTAGCAATAACTTTTTTTGTTTGGACTAGATTTATGTCATAATATTCCTGTTTTTGATAATCTGAATCAATGATTCTTTTTAAACTGAAAGTTTTATTACAGCCTAAACTATGTAGATTAACATAATTAACATTTAAACCATAAGCTGTCATGTCATCAGCAATCATATCAATATAACTTTTAACTTCAGTATTATCTGGAGTATGAGGTACCCCAAAGCAGTCTAATGCCCCAATCAAAAACATTTCATCATCATTATATATCTTTTTAACTTTATCAATAGTATTCATATATTTTCCTAAGCTACTACATCTTTTAAATCAAAATTAATTACTTTTTTTAATTCATCTAAAGTAGTCTCTACTTGATAGCCTATTTTTCCTCCACTAAATATTAACTTATCATAATTTTTAGCACTGTTATCAATAACAGTCTTAAAACTTTTTTTCATTCCAACTGGAGAACACCCTCCGTGAATATAACCAGTGAGAGATAATAGTTCTTTTGATTTTACCATTTCTATACTCTTTTCATTAACAGCCTTGGCTGCTTTTTTTAAATCTAGTTCTTTATTTACGGGTACTAGAAAGACATAATGATTATTTGTTTTACCAACTGTGACTAAGGTCTTAAAAGTAAGATTAGGATTTTCATCTAGAGCTTCTACTACTTCCATACCACTGATAGCACCAGTTTCTAAATAGTTATAACTCTTATATTTAATTTTCTTTTGATCTAATATACGCATTACATTTGTCTTTTCATCTTTTATTTTCATTAGTCCACCTTTTTCCTACAATAAAAGAGTCACAAAAGACTCTTATTATCAATATTATGGGGCGGCGTATGAGGATCGAACTCATGCATACTGGTGCCACAAACCAGCGTGTTAACCACTTCACCAACGCCGCCATCTCAAGTAACAAGGTTATTTTATCAAAATTAGACACGTCTTGCAACCCTTTTTTATCTTTTTTTGAGAAAATTGTCTATTATTAGTATTTTTCTCAATTAGTACTAGAATAGTATTATAGTAAATTCTGAAAAAAATTGTTAAGATGAAGTGGAATATCTATAAAAAGATAATACTTATCATATAAATATGTATTTAGTAGACTTCAAAAATGTAGTAAATACAAAAATAAAACTTATTGGTATTAAATAATTATCTAATATAAAGTTAATGTTAATTTACTATTTTTTTAGTTGTTTTATTAAATATAAATCATTGTCTTTACCCGCAATATCATTTTCCATAGCAAAAGGAGGATTCATAATTAGTAGAAGTTTCATTTCTCCCTTAAAAACGAATTCTGTTTTGGGAGGAATTTCAATCAAATCACCTTTCGTCACTTCACATAATTCTTTATCTATTTTAAACACTCCATTACCATCAATAACATAATATATGCTATAACTTGTTGTATTTAAGGCATATTTATCATGTCCTTTATGTACATCTTCAAAAGTAATACTTATATTTTTACAATCAAGATTAGATGTATACCCATTAAATCCTTCCTGTACAAAGCTTGGTTTATTTGGAAATTTTTTTATATAATTATTCATTTTTATCTTTCCTATCCTTTCAATCTGTTTCTTTATATTTAGATTCATATAAATCTATTTCTTCTTCTTTTCTTTCACTACTTAAGAAATCACGCATATCAGGTAATTCCTCAATACTAGCAAGACCAAAATAATCTAGAAACGCACTTGTTGTTTCATAAAGAATTGGTCTACCTGGTAAATTACTTCTACCAGATTCTTTGATAAAGCCTTTTGCTACTAGTTTTCTAACCATTTGTGCACTAGCAATACCTCTTAACTGATCTATTTGAATTCTAGTTAATGGTTGATTATAAGCAACAATAGCAAGAGTTTCTAAAGCTGCTTGACTAAGTGAATGCGTTTCTTTATTTTCAAGTAGTTTTTGATAATACAAGTGATGTTCTTTCTTAGTAGTAAGTTTAAGTTTATTACCTAAAAACTCTATTTTTATTCCCCTATTATCTTTAGAGTATTCTTCCTGTAAAGTGGCAATTAATGTTTTAATCTCCTCAAAATCTATTTCTAGTATGTCTTTTATTTGTTCAAGTGATAAACCATCATCTCCTACTACAAATAATAAACCTTCAAGTACTGCTTCCATTTTATACCCCCTCACAAATTATTTCATCATAGATTCCTTCTTGATGAATGATTAACTCTTTATTCTTAGCCATCTCTAAAATAGCCAGGAAAGTAACTACTATATATTCTTTTGTTGGAACAGTAAACATCTGATAAAAGTTAACCTTTCCTTTTTCTTTAAGTAAGTTTTTTATTTCATATCTTCTACTAGATACAGTTATACCTTTTTTAGTAACTTTAGTATTAAGTGGTTTTTCTTCCTCTTTTCTTATTAAGAATTTCTTAAAAGCATCTACTAGTAAATCAACAGAACCACCTTCAAAAGTAGTTTCTTCTTCTTGATAATTACTATATTTTTCAGGAGCTTTAGTATATATTTCACTTCTTAACTCTTCTTTTTCTTTTAAATCTTTACTTATCTCTTTATAGGCTTGATACTCTAATAATTTATTAACTAACTCTTCTCTTGGATCTTCCTCTTCTTCTTTTTCATTCTCTTGTTGTTTTCTAGGAAGTAACATCTTTGCTTTTATTTCTATTAATTCACTAGCTAAAACTAAATACTCTGATATTTCTAGATTAACTTTTTCCATATTATTGATATATTTAAGATATTGTTCTGTTATTAAATTTATCTCAATATCAAAGATATCCATTTTATTTTCTTTTATAAGATGAAGAAGCAAATCAAGTGGTCCTTCAAATCCCTCTACTCTAAACTCCATACTATCAACCTTTCACTTGAAATTATAGCAAATAATAAAGGTTTTGACAAATTACAACTTTTTACCTTCTTCTTGTGTTAAAGAAGTATCATTCCATTCTATATCATCATCAAAAACAAAATCATCTAAAACAAAATCATCTGTATTTTGAATAGTACTAATAGGAACAGAAACAACTTCTTTAGATTTTTTTAATTCTTTTTCCTTCTCCAATAAAGGCAAAGCTTTTGTAACAGTAGCAAAACCATTTGATAAATCTGATAGTAATTCTTTATATCTTTCTTCACTCATAACATCTGGATAACCTAATTTAATTGAATTAAATGTATAATTTAACTGTTCTATATACTCTGGTATTTTTTTAATATCAATTTTTTCTTCACTTTTACCTTTTCTTTCTACAGTTGATACTTCTGATGATTTAAATTTCTTAAGATTTTCCCTCATTATACTAGCTACTTTATCATTGTCTAATTTCTTATTTTCTCTATATATGCTAGTATCTTTTACTAATCCAGTATAATCATGATTTCTATTATATTTAGGATTAATTATTATCTTTTTTTCATCTACATCTACATAACAAGCAATGAAATCGGGATTAATTTTATAATCTTGAGCCCCATACATAACATAACCTGTTTCTTGATAATGATTCCAAAGGCCTTCTTTATAGTAACACTCATAAGGAATAGCAATCATTATTAAACCCTTATAGTTCCTGTGTCTCCAGTTTAATAATTCTTCATATTTATCATAATGCATTTCACCTGCCCCATAAGCCATTGATTGAGAAACAGCAGTAGATGAAATACTTGGATACAGATACTTCAACCCCTCTTCACATATTTTAGGACATTTATCTGGATAAGTTCCATGAAGAGCTACTATCGTTTGTTGTTTATCAAGTTCTGTCAACAGTTTATCAAATTTATCAATAAAATCATCACCAAAATATGCACGTGCCTCCTCCTCTGTTTCATGTCGTTCTAATACAGTTTTTTCTCTTTTAATTTTTATATCGTTTAAAAATTTATTTACTGATTCTACTAACACTGAAACATTTTCTCTAGTACAACTTTCATAATAGTTAGTATCTTTAAGCAATTTTATTACCTTATCTATATCTTCATTATTATAATAATAATTATTTACTAGTGCTTCATATTTAATCATAAATAAGTTCACCTCTTTTTATTTAATCATAACAAATAATAGCATTATTTTCAAATTATTGTTATACTTTAGGTGGTGATTTTATGAAACAGTTTGTTAAAAAAGATGAGGCATTTACTTGTATTAATTGTGGTAAAGAAGTTGATCCTTTAGGATATACAACAAGAGATCATTGTCCACACTGTCTTTATTCCATTCATATAGATATTATGCCTGGTGATAGAGCTAATCCTTGTAAAGGTATTTTAAAACCAATTGGTATTGAAAAATTTAAGGATACTTATAAGATTGTCTATCGATGTGAAAAGTGTCATGAAGAACATAAAAATATAATGGCCACTGATGACAATCTAGATGAAATCATTAATATTTCTAAAGGAGTTTAACTCTTTTTTATTATAGAAAAAAAGACTAACTAGCTTCATTACTTATAGTCTTTATCTTTTTACCTACTACAATTATATATTCTCCCTCATTTGTAACATCACAAGTTTGTAAAACTATTATTTGGTCATTTCCATCTATACTGACATTAGTATCATATAACGACTTATTTTTTAACCATTCTAGATGTTTTCTATACGTTTCATCTGTAAAATTCAAATTAACATGTTGATAGTCTTTATCGGTTTTATAAATAGAAAATATTTGATAGTAATAAGTATTATCAATATCTTTAAAAGTAATAGTTGGATGATTATAATAATAACTACTACTTAGATACTTTTCTAAAACATTAAATTCTGTATAAACATTATTAGAGTTATGTCCATAAATAATTACTTTTCTATCACTTGTATTATTACGATAATCCATAAAGACACTACCAAGAGTATTAGCTTTTTTATTGATTAAGTGATTTAAATAATAACTGTTATCATTTCCTTTTACAATTGGAACTCTTAGACTAGTATTACTAATAGATAATTCTCCTATTATGTCTTTATTAGAGAATCTATTTTGGTATCTTTTAATTATATTTTTTTCATAAAAAGTATCTTCTTCTACTTTAGCATTTTCCTCTTCTTTTAAAGTAGTTACATCTTTATAAGTATTAGTAACTTCTTCTTTAGCTTTTTCATCTTTCTTATTTAAGGCAGTACTACTAAAGTTAAAATACCAAATAAAGTTTACTATAATTATTAAAGATATTAGCACAATATAAATTATTCTTGCTCTTTTTTTCATTTTTATCACCCTTTTTATACTCCAAAAGAATCCAAAAGGATTCTTTCAAAAGGATTCTTTTATCTTAGATATTATATTTCTTTTTAAGACCTATTCCTAAAGATATAGCACCAACAGTTGATAATATTACAAAGAATAAATCACTATTAGTATTATTAACTCCTGTCATAGGTGGTACTATTTCTCCAATTTCAATTCTATCATAAACATAAATCACTTCAATAGTTCCATCAATATATTTACCGGTTTCATCACCTTTGATTTCTACTAAATAGTATCCATCAATATCTTTATAATCTGTTAAATAATCTTTTCCTACCATTTTAGTAAATTCACTACTTGGTAATAATGTATTACCATCAGCATCTACATATTTAACAATTAATTTACCATATTTAGCTTTATACTTAAGTTGCATATCAGTCATAAAGTTAAAACCAAGGTAAGAGTTAGGTGTATATCTACCTATATTTTTTAATACTCCAGAAATAGTATAACCTTCACCCTTAGAATTAAGAGTACCTGCTCTTTCTATAATATCACTATCACCTTTAGTTTTATCACGCATATAGCTACCTACTGAATAATCACTTCCAGTATTATCACTAGCACCGTTTGCTACATCTTTATTATCGGTATATTCACCATTTTCATTTTTTTGATCAAAATAGAATGATAATCCTTCATTATAGAAATAATTGTAGGCTAGTAATAAAACTGTTTCATTAGTTTCAATAGAAAATTCTCCAGATTCATTACCCATTGATCGATATAAATCATTAATCATCTCATCAGTTAATTCTGTAATGCTTGAAATATTATAATATGCTAAGAAAAAATCTAGCGGACTATTATAACCTTTAGCTTGCAAAGCACTATCTACTTCTTCTTTTGCTCTTTTTTGATTAGCTGGTAACCAAGTTATTCCTAGTGCTTTTTTATAAGCATCATTAAGTACATAGAAAGGATCTACATCAGATAACATTTCCCTAATTATTCCTTTATTGAATTGATCAAGTCTTGTATAGTTTGTCTTATATTTACTATTATAAAAGTCTAATAAATATTTAGCATAATCAGCTATACCATTATATCCTTTAGCAGTTAAAGCAGCTCCTACTACATCATCAGTCATATTTCTACCGCTTGAATTAGGTATTAAAGCTTGTAATGCCGTATTATAAGTACGTCTAAAAGTAAATCCTTCCGGTAATGTTATTTGATTGAAGAATTTATCATTAGTATTATTATTAGTTGTTGTTGTTTCCTTTTCCTTATATACTAATGGTTCTGTTGGAAATATTTCAAAAGATGTCTCTTCATAATAATAATCATAATCAGATAAGTTATTAATTACCATTCTAACTCTAAACTTATCCCCAGCTTGGAATGGATTACGAAACTGAAAATAATCTTCATCTAAACCTTGTTCAGCTCCATATTTTTTAAATTCCTCATAAATTTTATTTGAGATTTGTTCAAATACTTCTGGTGCAATGACAATCTCATCATTATCATAATTAGCTGGTATAGTTACGTTGACAGTAATCTCACCATATACTTCTTGCCACATAGCATCTACAGTTAACTTTGATAAATCATAAGTTACTTCTAGTCCCTCACTAGTAGTTAACTTAGGAATAGAATCTGTATCCCACTTTGACGTTTCAAGAGCAGAAACATCAGTAGTAAAGAATACAAATCCTAATAGTAGTACAACTACAAATAGAATACTTCTTACTGTTTTTTTCATTTTTTTCTCCTCCACATTTTATCAAGAGAATAAGATATAATTACCGAACCCCTTCGAAGAAATTAAATATTTCCTTGATTTAGCTCACTATACTAAGGGTAAATTAACAAATTGTCAACATTTTTTAGTCGAATTTTGCAAATTTCATAAGAAAAAAATCTAGAAACTTAAAATTCCTAGATTTTACTATTTCTTACAACTATTAATTTAGATACACTAACTAAACTTACAATAGTAATTAAAGAAGCAATTAATAGTTCAATATTATTATTAGAATCTACTAAAGTATTAGGTGGAGTAATATCATCTACTCTTGTCATACCTTTTTCTTCAATATCCCATTTAGCATAAACTGTTAATTCACTAACTGGTTTACCATCAATCATTAATTTAGTTGTCTCATCAAACTTAGTATTTAATAGTTTATATAACTCTTCAAAGTTACCTTCCAAGGCATACTTCTTAGCAAGTTCACTATCACTTGCTATATACCAACCCTTAAATACATAACCATCACGAGTTGCTACAGCAAGTAGTTTTTCAGCAAGATTCATATTATTGCCATAGATAGTAACATCTTGGGTAAATCTAGAATAAAGTCCTGCTTTTAATAAGTTATCTTGTAATGTCTTACTAAATCCTACATTTAAAATGCCAGCTGTTCCAAGAGATGAAATAAATCCTTCTGTAGCATCATATCTTAAGATTGATACTGGTGTCCAAACATAAGCTTTACCTTGATCATCATATCTAAAGACATAATCATATCTAGTTGAATTATTTGGATCATAATAAGTAAAACTATTCTTATCTTCCGTCATTTCTTTATTATTATTTTTATTTAATTCAAAATCAACTAATTTAGTTGAATCATTATTAATAGGACCTGTATATTTTTCGTCTTCCTTCTTTTGGTCATTATAATTACCAAAATCACCAGTCATATTTTCATGATTTGCTTCTAAACTACCACTAAGTATAATTGTTTGTTGATTACTATTAAATCCTTCTATTTCTTTTTGAATTACGTTATCAGTAGTAGCTATTTTACCAATAGTATAACCATCTACTATAAACTTACCAGCATAAGCTTCATGATAACCAATACCATGTCTTTTATTATCTAGTAAAGTAAAGGAACTATCAGTTACTTTAACTTCAGCATTAAATACAGCAATTCCAGAGTAAAGTGCTACTGTAAAACCACTTCTATCTTTTAATGAATTATCATTTTTTATCTTGTCACCTTCTACAGTAAAGTTTTTAGATACTCCATTATTATTTGCATTTAATATAGATGAGTTAACTAATATTTCTGTAATAGTATCACTTTTTTCACCATAGAAAGCTATACCATTACCCATATTCCAAGGATAATCACCTTGATAGTAAGGTCTTGTTTGACTATAGTTATAATTGCCATAAGCTTCTTGACCATTATTATTTACATTTATTGTAGAGCCTATAATTTCAGCAGTATTTTCAACCCAAATACCAGAGTTTGCTCCACAGTTATTAGCATCAATTGTTGAATTTTTTACTGTTAAATTATTAGCATACATATTAGATGCTGTATATTTAACATTAGCCCAAGGACCATCAGAGTTATTACTAATATTTAAGTATGAGTTAATAACCTTGATATTTCCTCCATTAGTACCCCAACTATGATTATTTGTCATAGAAACATTTGAACCAGTTATATTGATTTGATCATTATCACCACTAACACAAACCGCATCTACTCCATTATTATTCATAGTAACTTTATTAACATTAGTAAAGTTTAAAATATTTGTTGAACCAGATTCCATTCCAGCATGGTAACCACTAACTTTACTATTATTACTCATATCTACTAAAGCCATATCATTAAAGTTAAGGGTAACTTTTGCACTTCCCATTACATTAATACCAGACATAGTATTATCACTAGCTATAAAACTAGAACCCTTAGTACCATTTAAGTTAAAGATTGTTCTATAACCAATCCACATACCACTTCCATGATTTTGATCAGTTTCTAAAGAATTAATTAAAGAAAGTTTACTATTATTAACTAAATCTAAAGTAACATCACAATCATTAGAAACAAATATTCCTTCTCTATATGAAGAAATAGTCAAATCACCATCGATAGTTAAGTTTGACTTAGTATTATCTTTAAATAAAATACCAAAGTTATTACCATTATCACTTGTAAAAGTAACTTTTCCAGCCATTTTAAAAGTCTTATTACCATCAACAGTAAGAGATAAATTCTGATATTTACCTGTTGCAAATTCGATTGTATCATTTGAATCGACTATGCTTTGTATTTCTTTATTAGTCATATCAGTTGTTACATTAGCACTTGCAGCCTTAACATTTGGTATAAACATCATAATAAATACAGCACATAATACCATCAATGATTTAGAAATTTTTTCTACCATTTTTCTTCCTCCCATAGATATTAATCAAGGAAACATAACTTACCGATTAACCCCATCTAAATGATAAATAATCCCCCCCCTGAATTAGCTCACTATACTAAAGAAAAATTAACAAACTGTCAATATTTTTAGCTAAATTTAATAAATTTCGGCAGAAAAAAACTGGAAAATAGAAAATTCCAGATTTTTGCTTTTTTGTATTTATATGAGTTATTTTACTCTAAGCAATTTTAAAGCTTTACATGCACGCATTTTAAAGTGCAATTTTTCAGTTTTTAAAGTGCAATTTTTGCACTTTAAAATTGCTATTTTATTAAAAAAATGTTATAATATTAGCATATAGTTAGGAGGAACCATGAGTAAAGAAAACTGGAATTTAGAACTTTCTGAATACATAAAGGAAGGAGAACCAAACAAAGTAAAAAAAACAAAAACTTGGGAAACTGCCATAGGATTACAAGATGTAGATGGACTAAAACCATCTAAATATTTAATTGATACTGCTAAAGAACACATAGAAGGAAAAATAAACATAGATGAAGTTGAAAAAAGAATAGATAAGTATTATAAAGTTTTAGATAATAGAAAAAAAGATGAATCAGAAAATAGTGAAGAAGCGGATAAAGTAGCAGTAAGAATAGCTGAAATACTAAGTGATAACTCTTTTAATTTTAATCCTACTGAATTAATAGGTATCCATCAAAAATTGTTTAAAGGAATATATAAGGAAGCAGGAAAGATTAGAGATTATAATTTCACAAAAAAAGAATGGATATTAAATAATGATACTGTCATCTATGCCTCTTATCAGACTATTATGGAAACTCTAAAATATGATTTTGAACAAGAAAAAAATTTTTCTTATAAAGATTTATCACTTGATGAAGCAATTAAACATTTATGCAGATTTACCTCTAATATTTGGCAAGTACACCCATTTTGTGAAGGTAATACAAGAACAACTGCTGTATTTATAATTAAATACTTAAGAACATTTGGTTTTAATATAAATGATGAGGTTTTTGCCAAACACTCTTGGTATTTTAGAAATTCCCTAGTAAGAGCAAATTATAAAAAGTTTGATAAAAACATCTTTGAAGACATATCCTTCTTAGAAAAATTCTTTTATAATCTTTTAGCAAATACAAATTATGAACTAAAAAATCGATATACCCATGTTGATTATTTAGAAGATTCAAACGAAAAAGATTTAAAATCTAATAGTCTTACCTTAGAAGAACAGGCAATTATAAATATAATAAAAGACAATCCAACCATTAAACAAGCAGAAATTGCTAAACAAATTAATAAGTCTTTACGAACAGTAAAAACTAGAATGCTTGAAATGCAGGAAAAAGGAATAATAGCAAGAGAAAATGGAAAGAAAAATAGTGAATGGATAATTTTATAATTTATATTAACCAAAAATCTGGAAAACAGTAATTCCAGATTTTTATTTTTAATTCTTATCTTTAATGATATTCTTACTGCAATAGTAAGTTAGTAGAAAATAACTACCATAGATTAAAACAATGAATATAGCAGTAATTATGATAGAAGATAATTTTATATTAACTCCAGTCATAATTAATATTTTATTACAAAAGATTATTCCAAAGATAGAATGGATGATAGCAAGAGCTAATGGTAATAGGAAGAATACTCCTATTTGTTTAAACAAAGCTTTATTAATCATCATATCACTAGTTCCTATCTTTCTTAAGATAGTAAACTTTATTTTATTATCATTAGATTCAGATAACTCTTTTAAAGCTAGAATAGCAGCACAAGATATTAGAAAAACTATTCCAAGATATAATCCAATGAAAGTAACCATTGCTCCTATGCCAATACTAGAGTTATAAATATCGGATTTAGTATTAAAGGTTAAATTAGTATTAGAAAATTCTTTAGAGTCCATAAGATTAGTGATTACTTTATCTACATTTTTTCTATCTCCTTTATAATCAGCTAATTTATAATACATATACTTAGTTGCCTTATCTAAAGCTTCATCTGGTAAAACAATAAAACCAATATTAGAAGCATTACTAGTCATATCATAAAAACCATCAATTGAATAACTATATTTAGGATAATAATTAGTATTATTAATAGTAATAACAGTTCTTCTTTTTAAAGCTTCATCTTTAATATTTTTCATAGAAGGATAATTAGCAACTACTACATAATGATTATCATCTA
Organism: uncultured Bacilli bacterium; assembly: GCA_934177995.1. Taxonomy (GTDB): domain Bacteria; phylum Bacillota_I; class Bacilli_A; order RF39; family UBA660; genus Onthousia. The sequence goes on along the minus strand of CAKPPW010000013.1, from coordinate 12,202 downwards.
GAGTTAATCTATTTAATCTAAGACTCTTAGCCATCTTATTATAATCACTTAACTTCATAAGTTCTATTTCACTATTATATTGAAGATAAGGATATTTCTTTTTAACTATCTTATAATAATCGCCAAGACTACTCTTTAGAGTAATCCCTTCATCTACATATAAGGTAAAATCAGTTATATTAGTAAAATACTTATGATAATTAAAGTTAAGTTTAGCAAGTGACTCATTAATTGTTAATAATGAATCTTTCTTTTGTTCCTCACTATAACCATAAACATCACCATCAGGATTATATCTTTTACTTATTTCGATATCTCTTGGAGCATACGTAATCAAAGAATTATTTAAAGAATTCCTAAGAGATAAAGCACTTGATAGTACACAAATAGTTGTAAATAACATTAAACAAATAATAGTAACCGAAAAGACTGTTGTACTTGCTTTGCTACTTATCCCTTTAATAACGAAACTATTTAATTCTTTATAGTAAAGTTTTTTATCTTTCTTTAACACTTTTAAAAGAAAACCTGATAATGAGAAGAATACTAAGAAAGTACCAACTGTTCCTAGGATAATTGGAAATATAATACTAGTATAACTTCTTAATACTTTATTAACATCACCAATCACTAGATAATAAGCATAGATAAGTATCCCTACTGCTATTAAGAATAGAAAAAATGCTACCTTGGTATTTTTAAGTCTTAATTTTTCTTTCTTAGAGCTAGAGTTAATTAAATCTATAAGTTTACATTTATTAATAATGATAGTATTAAAAAGCATTACAATTAGATAGATTATACCAAAATAAATAATAGTCTTAATAAAAGCACTATTTGAAAAGACAAACTTAAACTTAGTTAAATTCACTTCAAACATACTAGCTACTAAAACACTCATCAGTTGTGATAAAATAACACCTAGTAATAAACCAACTCCTAAAGATAGAAAACCAATTAGTAACGTTTCAATAAATAAAATCAAAGATATTTTTCTTTTACTCATACCAAGTGTTAAGTAAATAGCAAACTCTTTATTTCTTCGCTTCATCAAGAACCTTGAAGCATAGATTATCAAAAAACCTAGGATAAATGATACAAAGACACTAACCGCTGATAAGATATTATTCATAAGTCTAATAATTTCATAAGTTGATTTTGATAAATTCATCATAGCAGTCTGACTATCTATAGAGTTAAAAACATAGAAAATACTAACTCCTAACATAAGAGTAAAGAAATAAATGGCATAATCTTTTATACTCTTAGCAATATTCTTAACTGATAGTTTACAAAGCATCATTTAAATCACCACCAAGTACTGTTTCAACATCTATTATCTTATCAAAGAACTCTTTTCTTGTTGAATCACCTTTATGTAATTCACTAAATATCTTTCCATCTTTAATAAAGATTACTCTACTAGCATAACTTGCCGTAAAAGCATCATGGGTAACCATAAGAATAGTAGCTGCTAATTCTTGATTTAAATAATTAAACTTTTCTAATAACATTCTACTAGACTTAGAGTCAAGTGCTCCTGTTGGCTCATCTGCTAAGACTAACTTAGGATTAGTAATTATAGCTCTAATAGATGCAATTCTTTGTTTTTGTCCACCACTCATCTCATAAGGATATTTATTTAAGATATTAGTAATATCTAACTCTTTAGCTAATTTACTAACTCTTTTTTCTATCTCTTTATAAGGTACATTTTGAATAGATAAAGCAAGGGCTATATTTTCATAACCAGTTAAGGTATCTAAAAGATTAAAGTCTTGAAAGATAAAACCTAACTCTTCCCTTCTAAACCTATCTAGCTTATTACCCTTAAGTTTAGTAATATCTATATCTCCTAGATAAATATGTCCTGCTGTTACCTTATCAATAGTTGAAATACAGTTTAACAAAGTAGTCTTACCACTACCACTTGCTCCCATAATAGCTACAAATTCTTGTTTAGCTACTGAAAATGATAAGCCATCTAAAGCTTTTGTTAAACTAGATCTTGCTCCATAATATTTTTGAATATTATCGATTTTTAATAATTCATTCACTTTTAAATCACCTCACTTACCATATTAATAGATATTATTCATTTTGTCGTATTTCTAATATTACAGTATCTTACAATTTTGTAATACTACTATAATTATTATAGAAATCATTAATTCCAAAGGTAATAGTAACTAAAGTATATGAGTTAATAGTAGATTCTATCTCTAACTTATGACCTAATTTATCACAAAGCTTCTTAGCAATATATAATCCCACTCCTGTTGACTTACTATTATAAATACCATTACTACCAGTAAAAGATTTATTAAAGACTTTAGGTAAATCGTTTTTAGAAATACCCCAGCCATTATCAAGAACAGTAAGTTTAATCTTATCTTTTTCTAAGAAAGCATCTATTTTAATATAACTATTCTTTATATTTCTTTTATACTTAATACTATTATTAATAACTTGATTTAAAATAAACTCTAGCCATTTATAATCAGTAACTACTTTTAAAGAATTAGTATTTACTATAAAATCAATATTGTTTTCTAATAAATCATCTTTATTTTTTAAAGCTACTCTACTAATTACTTTATCTAAACTAACTGTTTGAAAAGTAAAGTCTTCTTCTAAGTAATTACTTCTTACATAATATAGTATTTGATCAAGATAGTTATCTAATCTTTTAAGTTGAAATAAATACTTGTTATCCATCTCTTTATGATTATGTGTCATCAACATAAGAGTAGCGAGTGGCATTTTAACTTCATGAATCCACATTTCAATATAATCTTTAAAGTCTTCTAAATTAAGTTTATACTTATCAATTTCTTCAAGCATGGACTTATCAGTTTCATATAGTATTTGTTTAATTAGTTTTCCTTCATAGAAACTAGGATTATCTATCGTTTCCATAACCAAGTATTTTTTATCAAGTCTATCTAGATTATTAACTAGATTCCAGTAAAAGGTTTTCTTTCTAAAGTAGTCATAAAAGAAGATAGTAATACTATTTATTATAAGAATAAAAGAAACCATCAAAGTTAAAAAGATAGATACTTTAAAAGCTAGTAGTAAGAAAATGATTAATAAAATAGCAAGTAAATTTATTAAAATGATAAATATTTTATCTTTAAAGTAACTAGTTAATTTCATAATAAAATGTATCCTTGGCCTTTTCTAGTTTCAATTACATTGCTATAACCAAAGTCTTTTAGTTTAGTTCTTAATCTACTAATATTTACTGTTAAAGCATTATCATTTACATACTCTTCATTATTCCATAATTCACTCATCAACTCATCGCGACTTACTATTCTATTCTGATTATTAAGTAAGTATAGAAAGATTATCATTTCATTTTTAGTTAATTCTATACTTAGATTATCTTTAGTTAAGACTCCTCTATTTTGATAGACATCTAAATCTCTGTATTTAAGTTTATCTTTCACTTGATTTACTCTTTTAAAAACATTTTGAATTCTAAGAAGTAAGATAGTTGGATTATATGGTTTAGTGATAAAGTCATCTGCTCCATAAGATATTGATAACACCTCATCTATTTCACTTGCTCTACTAGTTAAAATAATAACTGGTACACTACTTTCTTTTCTAAGTTCTTTTAGTAAAAGTTCACCATTTAGGTATGGTATATTTACATCAAGTAATACCAAATCTGGATTAGTCTTTAAAATATATTCTTTAGCATGCAAAAAGTCATTAAGAATTAAAGCATCGTAAGAAGCATTTTCTAACAAATCTTTTAATTCTTCTTGCATACTACTATCATCTTCTACTATTAGTATTTTTTTATCCATTTTTCTTCACCGTCTTAATTATAGCATTTATTTAGAGAAAGGTTTATTACATTTTTGTAAGAATTATTACTACGAGAAAAGTGTAAATTTTTATCAAATATTATTATCTAACTAATTTTATGATAATATGTATATAGATGGAAAAAGTTTCATCTAACAAAATGATACATTTGATTTGCTAAATCAGATGCTTTTTTCTTATTTAAATAAAAGTATGAATACTTCTATAAATAATATTAGTATAACTAGACATAAAAAGTATTCTCTTTTTGTTATAAATATCAACACTCTTTTATTTATAAATTAGAAGAGAAAGCATCTGACATTTCAAATGTATCAAAATTATAGTAACTAATTAGTATATAACAATAGAACAGGCTAAAAATATAGCACGAAAAAAATGCAAATTTTCATTAAGAATTGTTATCTAACTAATTTTATGGTAATATGTATATAGATGAAGGAAACTTCATATAATAAAAAAGGATACATTTGATTTTGCGGATCAGATGCTTTCCTTATTAAGGTATTGCACCTGAAATCAACAAAAAGTTGAAATCAGATGCTTTTTTCTTAATTAAATAAGAATATTAAATTTTCTATTATTAATAGAAAAATTATGATGTATAGAAAAAATTCTCTTTTTGTCATAACCATCACTCCCTTCTATTTATTAAATTAGAAGGGAAAGCATCTGATATTTCAAATGTATCCGAATTAATAGTAACAAACTAATTAGTATATATCAATAGAACAAGCTAAAAATATAGTACGAGAAAAATGGAAACTTTTATTAAGAATTGTTATCTAACTAATTTTATGATAATATGTATATAGATGGAGGAAACTTCATATAATAAAAAGGATACATTTGATTTGCTAGATCAGATGTTTCCCGTGTTTTGAGTAGCACCTGAATTCAACAAATGTTGAATCAGATGCTTTTTTTATTTAAAAAGTAGTATAAATACCACTATAAATTGGAGAACTATTATGATGTATAAAGAGATTTCTCTTTTTGTCATAAGTATCACCACCCTTCTATTTATTAATTAGAAGGGAAAGCATCTGATATTTCAAATGTATCCGAATTAATAGTAGCAAACTAATTAGTATATATCAATAGAACAAGCTAAAAATATAGTACGAGAAAAATATAAATTTTATTTAATAAAAATAAATCTATTGCTATCAACTAAATTTAATAGTAACTTATAAACAGATGAGAAAAGTCTCATCTAAGGGATACATTTGATTTAGGCAATCAGATGCTTTCCATAATTTATGACTAGCATCCGAATCAACAAATGTTGAAAGAAAAACACTATTTCTAAAGATTAGACTTAGTGTTTTTTCTATTAACATATTTATCTTTTAAATAATCCTGTTCATCTTGATACCAATTACCTCTTTTAATAATATGTGAGTACTCTCTTCTAAACTTTTTATCACTTTTAACAATCTTTCTTTTTTTATAGACTAATCTTTTTAAATACCTTTCTAAGAAAAATCTTTCATAATAATACTTTAAGTACTTTTTTTCTTTTATAAGTCTTAAAAGTATTAAAATAAACATCAATAAAAAATAAGTACTAGGGTAAATTAAAAAGAATAAAAAAATTCCTGCTAAAGTTAAATAAGAAATAAAGAAGGTAACCTTATAACTATCTTGATAAGCGATAAAATAACAAAGAAACACTTCTATTATTCTTCCACCATCTAAAGGATAAATTGGTAATAGATTAAAAACTAAAATATTATAATGAACAAGCGTTAGTAGTTTTAACTGATAAGATGTAGTAAGAAAACTCTTAAAAAGCAGATAGAAAGCACACTGTGTAACTGGTCCCATAATAAGGACTAATAATTCTTCTATTATAGGACAATTAATAGAAGAGGAAAACTTAGCAATACCCCCAAAAGGATAAAAAGTTATTTCCTTAGCATCCCATTTAAAAAGACAAGCGGTAAAGAAATGACCACATTCATGAACAAATAACAATAAAAAAGAAAGTAAAATTAAATAAAACTGCCCTGTTATAACGGCTATGAAAAGAAATAATAAACAAGACTTATGAAACTTAACTCTTTGCAAGATAGCTTTGATAATCTACAAATTTCCCTTCCTTTTGAAATACTAAATATAAAGTTTTATTATCAACTTGTCCTATTAAAGAACCCTTCTCTACATAATCATAAAGTTTAACATTTGCTTGCTTAATATTTCCATACCAAACATCTACTCCATTCATCTGTTGAACAATAACTACCTGCTTATAATTTTCTTTTTCACCAATATATACTACTATTCCACTTTCAAGTGATGGAATCATATATTCACTGCTAACCGTTAGCTTAACCCCATCATGATATAGACTCTTGTCTTTATAAGATAACTTTTCATTAAAAACCTCTTCATCAGTCACTATTTTATCAAAGGTTAAACTAGTTCCAAACTTCTCCTGCAAAAAGTTTTTAACTACGGAAAAAGGGAAATTTTCTTCATAAACATAATGATAAAAAGTCTTCTTGAAATTACTATTCATCTTAAAACCTATAAGTAAAATAAGTGTTACTATAATCGTTATTAAGACTCTTAGAACTATATTTTTAAAAAGATTGTTTTTACTTTTACTAGATTTATTATCTTTATAAAACTTTGATTCAACCATTATCGTCACCTAGTAAAGTATATGTAAAAAGATAAAAAAAAGAAAAGACTAATTTAGACGTCTTTTGCGTTTAGTTCTTCTAGAAATTAAATACAATATATCACCATAAATAACATTTAGAATTAGACTATGTACTATCAAATAGAAAACTTCACTAGTAGTAACAGGTACTATATTAAAGATAAATAATAAGAAAGATAAAACAATTTCATAAATGGCAATAATTAAACAGATAGAAAAAGCCGTTGTTAAGATATTAACCTCCAACTTCTTATATAAATATTTATAAATAATTGCTAGTAGTAAGAAAAGAATAGCATTCGTAAATAGTAAGTTAGTATAGAATAAATCATATAAAAAACCAACTATAAAAGATATAATTAAATACTTATTCTCATCTTTTTTAAAAAAGGGATAAATAACTAGTAGGGCAACTATTGTTAATAAAGGATTAAATAAGGTAATATCTCCTAGCATATAGTCTAGATAATTTGATAAAACTCCATCTAAGAGAAAAGAAATAATTAAAGTTAAATAAACAAAGAACATAACTACTTCTCTCCTTTTAAGACTGTTACATAATGAATACTATTAAAGTTTTGGTTAGTCTTAATAGCTAATGTTTTACTAAGACCATATTTGTCAGTGGAGATAGATTCTACTTTCCCAATATAAATTCCTCTTGGAAACATCCCACCTAAGCCACTAGTTGTTACTGAATCATCTTTCTTAATATCAATATTACTATCTACTCCACTAACTAATATCTCATTTTTCTTCTTATCATAGCCACTTAAGATAGCATTGGTTTCTCCATTTGAAGTAGTAATAGCTACGGATACTTTATTATTAACATCATTAGCTGTAATAAGTTTAACTGTAGCAGACTTATTAGTCACTTTCTCTAACTTACCAATTAAACCATTCTTAGTAATAACCACCATATTTTCACCCAAACCGTCAGCTTTACCTTTATCAATAGTAAGAGTTTGATACCAATAACTCTTATTTCTATTTACAACAGTAGCATTAACAATCTCATAACCAGTTAAAGTTTGATTTAAGGCAAGTGTATCCCTTAACTGTTCTATTTCCTCTTCTAAGTGAACATTAATATTTTTCTGAATTAAATAACTCTTACTAGCATCTTTATCTTTTTCTTTATTTAAAGTAGTAAATGGCGTCATTACAATCTTAGATATTGTAACAGCTCCATCTTTAAAGAATCCTTCTATAACCCCTATTTTTCTATTAGATGATAATGAATAAAATAGAAGGAAAAATGATATGAATATAACACAAAAAACTATTATTATTTTTTTTCTTTTTTTCTTCTTCTGATACATACCTATCTTCCTTTCTTTCCTTATCTAGTATACCTAAATCTCTTCTTTTTTTCAATTATTCTTATTTCTATTTTCAACAAAACTAAAATATTTATTCTCATTTACAATTAAATGATCAAGTATATATATTCCATGAAAATCACCTAATTTTACTAAATCGTTTGTAAACTCTATATCTTTCTTACTAGGTAGTAATACACCTGATGGATGATTATGAATACAAATAATACCAGTAGCAGACACTTTATAAGCTTCCTTAAATATTTCTCTTGGATGAACACTACTTCTCTCCATTGTACCCATAAACAAAAGTTTAGCAGTAATCAAGTTTCTAAGTTTATCAACATATAGGCAATAAAAGCACTCTTGTTTTTTCCCATAAAATAAATACTTACTATAAGAGAAAACATCCTCTGCTGTTACTAATTTTACTTTCTTAGTATCCGGTAATAAATATATTCGCTTACCAAGTTCTATAGCTGCTAGTAAAGTAGTTGCCTTAGCTTTTCCTATTCCTTTTATCTTACATATCTCTTTTAAATCAAGACTTGTTAAATCTTTAACACTATCCACCTTAGATAATAATTCAAAAGAAAGTTCTGTTACATTCTTTCCCTTTAGTCCACTAGCTAAAATGATAGATAATAAATCAGATGTTGATAAATTACTAGGTCCATAAGACTCTAACTTTTCCCTTGGTCTTTCATTACTTGGTATTTCTTTAACTTTCATCTTTTTTCCTCCTACCTTAATTATAAACAGCAAATATTAGTTTTATCCTCTAATTCTTTAAAACTAATTCTTCATAATTAGCTAGGATTACTTTTTCAATAGTTAATTTTTCTTCATTACTAGAAGCTTTCTTAAACAAATTCTCCATCTGTTCAAGAGCAGTTACAAAACTTTCATTATTAATATTTTTAGTCTCTACTACTAAGTTTTTATCATTATAAATCTTTTTAATACTAGCTAAATTATCTTCACTTTTAGAAATAGCTAGATAAAGGTAATATTTAGCTTTATCTTTTACTATAATTTTAGTATCAAACTTATTAGCACTATCTAGGGCATACTCCAAATTATCATAGACTCCCTCTCTTAAAAAATAGATAGGACTCTTATAATTAAAAACAGCTTGTTCCTCTTTAGTAAATTTTTCAAACATAGTATGTCCAATCACCGCTCCACTAACTATTGCTACTATTAAAGAAAATATAAATTTCTTACTCATTATCATCACCAATATTAACATAACAATAATTATGGTATTAATTTGTCGAAAGATGTGAAAGGTGGTGGTAAAGCTAATATTTTTATGATAAAGTAATACTAGGAGGAAAAAGATATGAAAAGAAAATATTTATTTTTGGCAGTTACTATGTTAGTAGTATTCTTAGTAACCGGATGTTCATCTAGTGAAGAAAAAACTATGACTTGTACTAGAACTATGAATCAAAGTGGAATGAAAACTAATCTAAATTATAAAGTTACTTATAGTGGTGATTATGTAAACAGAGTTCAAAGTGAAGAATCTATTGAAACTGATGATACTACTACCCTTAATACTTATAAGGAACAAATTGAAAACATTTACAAACCATATAAAGATATTAAGTATTATACTTATAATGTTACTGTTGATAATAACAAATTAGTTTCTACTGTTGATATTAACTATGCTAAGATTGATACTAGTAAGTTAATAGAAATCGATTCAGCTAATAGTCAGTTAATAAATGATGGTAAAGTAAAACTAAGTAGTGTCAAAAGTCTATATGAACAACTTGGTGCTACTTGTAAATAAGCTTCAAAAAAGGAGCTTTTTTCTTTTGATATTTATATTAGTTTATGTTATAGTAAGGCCAAAAGAAAGGAACTTATAAATATGGGAAATTTAAAATATGATGATAAAACGCCAATAAAAGAGGGAGATTATTTTATAGCAATTATAAGTGATGATTATGACAGCTACAGTCCACTAGTCAAATTAACGTTGAATACTGAAAGCAAAACTATTGAATCTAGTAATATTGTTTTAGAAAAAAGTTATGACACAAAAATTTGCAATGATGGATTACTACCAATAATATTTAGATACATGGGAAATGATGAAGTATTTGAATTACTAACAGAAAGAAAAATACCTATAATGTATGATGAGGACGAGTTTAATGAATTTAATATTTTTGAAAATAGTAATGAGTATAAAAAAATAATTAATACTCTAGTTGCTTTTTATCCAAAACACATCGGTCTTCTAAAAGTAAGTGATAAGTTAAAATTTGAATATTATGCATTAGTTCAAGAACACGATATAGAACTAAAGCAAGAGCTTGATAAACATTTTGAAAAAGCAAGAGACAATTTTGATAAAAGCTATCAGGAAATAATCGAAGAATGTATATATCCTTTAGCAGCAGTTGACAATATGATGTTTAACTTAGATAAAAAATTGGAAAATGAAGATAAAAACAAAGTTAAATTAAAAAAATAATTAGCTCTAAAAAAGAGTTTTTTTCTATGTTAAAATATAAATGCAACTAAAAATTTACAAAAAACAACTAATAGTTGGTAGATAGCAACCAAGGTTCTATTATAAAATTATCTCGAGGTGATAAAATGAGTTTCAATGAAAAACTCCAAATGTTAAGAAAGAAAAATAATCTTTCACAAGAAGAACTAGCTAATATGTTAGATGTTACAAGACAATCTGTCTCTAAATGGGAAAGTGGTATTACTTATCCAGAAATGGATAAATTACTATCTCTTTGTAAAATATTTAAATGTAGTTTAGAAGAGTTAACTAATGATGATATTAAAGAGATAGGTCTTGCTAACAAAAAGAAATTAAACTTTGATAATTTTATTGATAATACTTTAGAGTTAATTAATAAAACCTATCAAATGTTTAGAGCCATGTCCTTTAAAGATACTATTAAGTGTATACTTGTTATGAGCTTAATCTTTATACTACTACTATTATTAAAGATACCATTTATGCTTATTCAAAATAGTATTACTAATGTCGTTAGTAATTTTAGTAATACTTTCGTTGTTAATACTATCAAAGATTTATTTGATTTAGTCCTTGAACTAATCTATTTAGTTATTTTTATCTTTTTACTTATCTATCTATTTAAAATAATTTATCTAGATAAAACAGTTATTAAAAAGACTAGTAATATTAAAGAGGAAATACCTGATGAAAAAGTAGTAATATTTAGTAACAACTCCAATGTATTCTTTACTATTCTAGGAAAGATAATTATTTATTTTATTAAGTTTATGGTAATATGTTGTGCCCTACCCGTCTTAGTATTTTTCTTCTTCTTATGTACAGGACTTCTTATCAATTTTCTATTAATATTAAGAGGAATATTCTACAGTAGCATTACTCTAGGATTAATCTTTTCTATTTTATTATGTTTAGTAATAATAGAAATAGTTTTAGACTTTATCTTTAATAGACAACTAGCTTTTAAAAGACTAGGTTTAAGTTTTATTGTCTCTATTGCTGGACTTGGTCTATCCTTTGGACTACTTATGGTTGATATTTCTAATACTAGTTATGTTAATAAAGCACCTGATAATATTAAAGAAAGTACTATTGTTAAAGAAATTAACGCATCTAGTAATCTATCATATCTTAATCATTACAATACTAACTATATAGTAGATGAATCTCTTAGTGATACTTTTAAAGTAGAGGTTAAATACTATAGTGACTTTAGTAAGATAGAATTTCAAGACAATGATTCCTTATTTATAAATTCCATTAATAAGAACAATGTTAAAAAATTGAAAGAAATAATACTTAAAGATCTTAGTAAAAAAACTCTTCATAATTATGATAAACTTTATTCATATAATATTACTATCTATGGTAGTAGTAAAAATATTGAAGAGTTAAAAAATAGAATGATAGAAGCTAGTAATACGGAAAAGGAATATCAAAATACAATTGCATCTTATGAAGATACTATTACTGAATTAGAAAATAAAAATGATAATCTTGAAGAAGAAAACCAAGCTTTAAAAGATAAAATTGAAGAATACAAAGATAAGATTAATGAATATAAAAATTCACTAAAAGATATAATTAAAGAGTGATTCAATAACTAAATTAGTTTATATATTTTCTATATTTAAAAATTTTGTCTATTATTAGCACTCTTACTTGACAAGTGCTAGAAATAGTGTTATAACATAATTGTGAAAGGAAAGTGATAATTATGTTACCAAGAAGATTTTATTTTGATAACGCATTAGATGATTTATTTGAAGAAGAAGGAGCTAAGATGAAGTGTGATATCTATGAAAAAGATAATACTTATCATGTAGATATGGATTTACCAGGTTTCAA
>CAKPPW010000012.1 GCA_934177995.1 uncultured Bacilli bacterium | reverse complement strand
TTAGAACAAAAAAGTGAATTTGTAGAAATACATATTCACTTTTTTATGTCAAGAATTATTTTTACCGAAACTCAAATTTATCAAACATATTTTTTTACATTTTATTTTGCAACTTAAATGTGTAATTAAACATTCCAATTTACCAAAGTCACACCATTAGTTTCTACCTTCTTATCCAACTTATATGGAGAATAAATATTTGTTAATCTACCATCATAAACAACTTTAAACTTTCTATTCTTATGATCCATTAAATAATAATCACCATGCACATCAATATCTAGTATGTTTCCTTTAATAGTCATAACTTTATTATTAATATTATTTTCTATAAATAACTTAACAGAAGTCTTCTCTTTAATCCTACTTACCAAATAGTTAATCTCATAATTAGTTAATTCAGTTGATAGAAAAATACCTTTATAACCATAATAACTTAAAAAATATGCTGTGTAAGAGTTTGTTATATTACAACTACTTGCTGCTATAAAATCTTTTTCTCTGCCATCTATTATTTCATGGATAATACCCTTCTTATCTTTAATATCAAATTGACATTCATCTATATGGTTATAACCGGTAATATTAATATCACTAGTGTTAATATACTCTAAATCAATATCATTTATAATTGGTTCTTTAAAATCCATTATAAGTTTACCAACTAATCTTTCTGTTAAAGTTCTCCTTAAGATATTAATCTCTCCCATAGGAATAAATATATCATTATCCATTGAAACATCTATACTTTTACATACAAATGGTGTATTACCAAGCTTTTCCACTTGATTTATTATTCTTTCTTTTGTAACAGCTGCATTTTTTGCTCTTTCTATAGCATTACCTTTCTCACTTACCACAATGTTATCTTTTATAAAGATCATTTCTAAAGGACTGTTAACCTTTGCTACTACTTTAATAGTAATATCAACTTTCTTAGTGATATTATCAACCTTAGTTATTAACTTATGATTAGTAGTTAAAGCTACTGCATCTAAACTAGTCAATCCTATCTTATTATCTAATGTAATCTTCTGCTTTGGACTACCTTTAGAGATTAATCTATCTTTCATATCATAAAGATAATTAACTGTTAATCCTTTACCACTTTCTAAGAACCTAATTCCATCTTCTTGATTTAATTCTTTATCAAGTAAAATAGTTATCTTAGAATCATTTACATCAATTACTCTACCAATAGGAAGACCAATATGATTAGGTGACTTAGTATTTACTAACTCTTTACTATTTAATAAATGTCCTTTAGTATATCCTCTATAGAAAAGGCTTTGTAATATTTCTCTATCTACATTTGTTATCTTTTCACCATTTAATATTTTTCTATAATAGTTAGTTATAAATGATACATAAGTAGGACTTTTCATTCTACCTTCTATTTTTAAGCTATTAACATAAGGGGTTAGTTTTAAAACATCTTCACTTAAATTTAATTCTTTCATAGAAAGAAGATAACCTTCTTTTAGTAGTTTATCATTTTTATATAACTTCCAAGGAAATCTACAACACCCTGCACACTCTCCTCTATTGCCACTTCTACCACCTAGTACTTGTGACATTAAACATCTTCCCGAATAACTAACACAAAGTGCTCCATGAATAAATACTTCTTTCTCTATAGGTGTTTTAATAAGTTTTATCTCATCTAGACTCATCTCTCTTGGTAATACTACTCTCTTAACTCCTAACTTATAAAGGAAATCTATTCCTTGAAGTGATGAGTTATGAGCTTGAGTTGAAGCATGTATCTCTAAGTTAGGATACTTTCTAAGACACAAACAGAGCATCCCAAAGTCTTGCATTAAAATAGCATCTACTCCATTAGAATATAAAAACTCTACTTGATTAAGAAATTCATCTACTTCATCTTCTTTTACTAAGGTATTCATTGTTACATATATTTTAACTCCATAGATTTTTCCTATTCTAATTGCTTCTTTTAGTTCTTCATTAGAAAAATTAGCTGCAAAGGCTCTAGCACCAAATTTCTTTCCTGATAAATATATAGCATCAGCACCACTATTTATAGCTGCTATTAAGCTTTCTTTATTTCCTGCTGGACATAAAAGTTCCATATAATCACTCCATTTTTAAGAACTTTTCACACTACATTGACTGTTTGCAATATTAGATGATGAAAAGTTTTCTTTTTTTGAATTTTTAGAATTACAAACTAAATTATAAGTATAACTATTCCCACCACTACTTCTTGTAAAACGTACCTTTCCATTACAAGTATAATCAGTATCTTCAAAAGGTTTAATTAAATCAGCAGCTAATAAATCTTGATAAGTGATATCAACGCAACCTACCCAATCAGTAATTCCTAAGCTTGTAATATCATCTCCTTCTTTTTGCACATAAAGTTTTGCAGCTTCTACTAATGTTTTTCCATAATATTCAAACTTTTTTTTCTTATTACTATTTTGCAAATTTGTAATTGAAGGAATAACCATCATCATAATCATTCCCATAATAGCAATTGTAGCCAACAATTCTACTAGAGTAAATCCCTTATCACTTTTCATTTACTTCGCCTCTATTCTAATTATATTTTAGCAAATAATTTTGCTTAAGTAAATGGACTAAAAAATCGACTTAACTTTTCCTAAATGAACTTTCTTATCAAAGTTAAAAGATTTCGTATATTGTTTTAAAAAATATAATTTATCTAAGTTATTATCAAAAATAGTATCAACAAATTCTAAGACTTTTTCATCACTTGTTATATTAGAAAATCCCCTATTTAGTTTATAATCAATAAGTTCCTCATCAATAAGTCCTTTTTCTGGAGCTATCATTAATTTTATCAAAGTATTAGTATTATTCTGCCAAATAATATCTTTTTTTGAAGAATTTGGACTTCTAAACTCTAATGTATTTTTATAATATTTTTTAGCACTATCAGGTAAAACATTGGTAAAATTAACAGCCCAGTTTCTATCTTTAAAAAACACTTGATAATATATATCCAAAAAGTCTGTTGCACTATTTAAATAATCAATATCTTCCAAGATAGCAGGGGCAATAGGACTAGCATATTTTCTAGCTAATGGTCTCAGTTTTTTTTCCTCTCCTGCTAAAAAAGTAAGTAGTTCTTTTTCATAGAGAATATATGTTTTTAAAAACTGACGCCAAAAGGCATAGTTGCCCTTTAATATATGACTTCCTATATGAATATGTCCACCAGCATCTTTATTAGTTACAGCCTGTTCTCCTTCAAGGTAAGAACAAATATTACCAAGTTCATTCCAAGTTGTTATTTTATCAGTTAATATATACGACTTTATTTCTCCACCCGTTGATACTGTATCATCAAAATCAGATACCCAGTCATATTGTTTTGTTTTAATATAACTATCTACAAGTCTTTTATCTAAATCTTCATATTCTATTTCCATTCCAAAAGTAATACTTTTGTCAAGACCTAAACTATCTCGATAGTAAAGTTTACTAGTTTTTATTTGTTCTTTTAATTCAATAAGTTCATTCCTAGAAAGTTTTGATAATTTATCATTTGTTAAGCAATCAAAAGTCATAACAACCACCCCTTTAATAGATACCAAAATATGTTCTTTATTATAGTATTAGATAGAAAAAAAATCAACAAAACGTTGACTATTTTAAACTATCTATAAACTGTTCTATTTCTTTATCACTAGTAACTAAGTTATCTGAATAACTTTCAAATACTATATTCATATTATTTTTAACATTAGAGTTAGGACACATATTTTTTATTTCAATGAATGTTTTACCTAACCAACCAGCATTAGTAGCAAAAGGAAGAACTGTTTTACCTGTTAAATCATATTTAGTTAAAAATGATCTAATAGCAGGAGCTGGTCTATACCACCAAACAGGAGTTCCTAAAATTATTTCATCGTAATTATCAAGATTTATATTTATATCTTTAATTTCTGGTAGAAAATTACTTCTTTCACTATTTTGTTCATCATTAACTACTGTATCATAATCAGTTGAATATGGTTCTACTGTTTCTATTTTTAAAATATCACAGTCTAATTTATCTTTAATTTTATCTACAATCATTTTAGTATGACCAGTATACGAAAAGTATACTACTAATTTTTTATTCATAATTATCCTTCTTTCTAACTTAAAAAATTCATAATTAAATCGATTATAATTTCTTTTTCTTTTGGATTTGATTCAGCAATAAGTAGTGTTAAAGCGGTAAGTGTATTATTATCAATCACTTGTTTATCATCTTTATACAAAATATCATAATAATTTAAGAAATAGATAAATAATGTAGCGGCTATTCTTTTATTACCATCTATAAAAACATGATTTTTAACAATCATATATAAGAAGTTAGAGGCTTTTTCTTCTATACTTTTATAAACATCATTATTATCAAAAGTCTGATAAATATTATTTATTATTGCTTCTAATCCATTATTTCTTTCAATAGCAAAGAGACTACTCTCTTGATTGAATCTTAATTTATTAATTACATCTAAACAATCTTCATATTTTATTTGTTTTTTACTATTATTTCCTTCAGGTTTTAATAATGTTCTATGATCATAATCATCTAAAAGATCAAGTGCCTTTGAATAGTTTCCTATTACTTTTAAAATTTCTTGGGCATCACTATTATTTAGATTCTCATCTATTCTATTAGCAATATCTATAAGTTTAACTGTTTTTTCTAGATACTCTAATCTTTTTTGATTTACTGCATATCCTTGTAACATATAGTCTTTCAATATTTTACTTGCCCATTTTCTAAAGATAATACCATTTTGTGATTTAACACGATAACCAACACTAATTATTACATCAAGATTGTAATAATCTATTTCTCTGGTTTGAGTTTTACTTGCTAAAGCTCCATGAGCTGTGGTATGTGCAAATTTTGCACATACCTCATTTGCATCCAACTCTTCTTCTTTAAAAATATTATTAATATGTCTTTTTATTACCGTTCTATCTCTATCAAACAAAGTTGCCAATTGTTCTAAAGATAGCCACACAGTCTCATCTTTCATATTAACTTCTAATTTAACATTTTGATTTTCAAATAAAATTATCTCATTCTTCATACAAAACCTCCAACTATTTACATTTTAATTTAATTTATCATATTCTTCATCAGTTACTTGTTCACACCATTCATTAGATGTGTTTTCACCAGGTACTTCTATAGCAATATGACTAAAGTATGAAGCTTTTTTAGCTCCATGCCAGTGTTTAACATTAGCAGGTATTGTAATTACCATACCAGGGGCTAAACTAACTGCTTCTTTTCCTCCTTCTTGGTACCAACCATATCCTGCTGTGCAGACTAGTATCTGTCCACCACCTTTAGTAGCATGATGAATATGCCAATTATTACGACAAGCTGGTTCAAATGTAACATTAGCTAAAAACACAGTTTCTTTAGGATTAGTCAAAGGATTAAGATAACTTTTACCAATAAAGTACTTAGCAAAATCTACATTTTCCTTTCCTAAACCAAAAATATTTTCCTTAGCAAATCTTCTTTTTGCATCTTAGCATCATTCCTTTCTAAAATATTTTTTTATCTCAAATACATATTATCACATTTTTATAATAGTTGGGCATACAGGTTTTCGTATGTCTATGGCTTATAAATTTCCATAATTATTATTTATCATGAAATATTGCCTATTTTTTACCTCAATAACATAAAATCACATTTTTCTTATAATAGAAAACAGTTTTTACTCATCCATATAAACTTCTTTTCCTATTTTAAATACTGCCCAAGCATTAGGCCATCCCGTATAAAAAGCAAGCTGAGTTACTATTTCTACAAACTCCTCTTTTGTTAAACCATTATTCTTAGCATTTTTAATATGATAGGCTAAACTACTATCTAATATTCCTTTTCCCATTAAAGCAGCTATTGTTATCATACTTCTATCTCTTAACGATAATTTATCCTCTCTTGACCAAACCTCCCCAAATAATAAATCATCATTATATTTAGCAAATTCATCAGCAAAGCCACCTAATTGATCTCTTCCTGCTGTTTGTTTAACCATTATATACACCATCTTTCTAATTCTTCTTTAGCATTTTCAGATCTACTACCAACAATACTTAAACCATTTTCTATTTTAGCATTAGGACATAATTTTCTAACATCATCCATAACACTACCTAAACCTGACCCTTCATGAGTAGTAAATGGTTTAATAGTTTTACCAGTTAAATCAACACCATCTAAAGCCGTAAAGATTGGCATAGGATAATGCCCACACCAAACAGGTCCACCAATATAGATTACATCGTAATTATCTACATTATCTAACTTACTTTTTATCTCTCTTCTTATATTATTAGTAAGCTCATCCTTTGCTACATCACAACACTCTTGATAGTTATAAGGATAAACATTAACTGGTTCTACTTTAAATAAGTCTGCTCCTGTTAACTTACTAATTTCTTCGGCAACTATCTCAGTATTACCCTTAGTAATATTTCTAATAGCACCATTCATATAATTTTCTCCTATATGAGAAAAATAAACTACTAAACTCTTCATCTTTCATTCCTCCTTAACTTTAGTACAATTAAATTATAAAACCAGGAGGTTAACTCCCGGTCAATACTTTATGTGATTTTTTCTTAAAGGGTCAATAAGCTGACTTTTTAATAGTAAACTATTTTCTACCAAATCAATTTTATTCATTATTTTCAAATTTTTATTCACACATGAAAATTCACCATTTTCTAAGACAGATACTAAAAAATTATATTGATGATTTTCACTTATGCCCTGAGGATTCATAATCATATCTTGATTAAATAATTTTAATGATAAATAACTGTTAGCTTTTCCTCTACCAGTTGATATTAAGTTGTAATCTATTTGGTTAGCAAAGAATAATAGTTCTATTAACTTACCAGAATCAAATTCCCTATCATTAAATTCTACCCCTCTTGTTTCCATGTTATCAGAAACTTTTGATATTAAATTATCTTGAATAAAATTAATGATTTTTATTACTTTTTCATCATAATCTAATGTATCTAATTGAAGTTTAGTTGACAATTCATCTATTTTAAATTTTTTAACTAAATGCCTCATAGTAATTTTTCTAGCAAAAATTATTTCATCATAATTAACCTCTAAAGAAGACAACTCATCATCACCAAAGTTCTTCTTATAAACTTCTGATCCTTTAATAAATACATTTTTACTGCCATCATAATTAGTTGGATCTAATAGGACTTTTTTATTACCAAGCTGTGCAATAACAACTGTATGATTGTGTCCTTTTTCATATATTTTTCTTGCTATTGCCTTAATATTTGAGGCAAGTAACAAATTACACAAATACTTTGCTTGACTATCACATACACCTTTTCCTAACAAAGAAGCATTCAAACCAGTCTGTGATAACAAGCTAGCCTTTTCGCCAATATTTTCATACATCACACTTAATCTAATTAATTCCATATAAGCAATCATTATTTCTTTTTTATTCAATTGTTTAAAAGCACTAGTAGTAGTTTGAATATCGTGTAAATAAAATGCTTTTAATTCATTAAAATCAGACATTTCATAAAATTTCTTACTAGCTTTAGAATAGTTTATATAATCTAGTAATTCCTTACTATTTAATCTATCGTCATTTGAAATTCTATATTTAACAGTGTCTATATGTTCCCTACAATCGTTATTTATTAATTCATCTAAATTATCAATACTTCTTAAAATCATATTTTCATATCCTTATTAAGTTTTACACTAATATATAAGTCATATTATTGAAATTTTCTTATATCATCAACTCTTGCTGCAAAGTATGGTTTATCTTTAGATGCTTCTTTAAGAAAGATGGCAAAGGTCTCATCCACATAAAAGTATCTTTCTTCTCTATTAATACCGATAGAAGCTTTTGTTGTATCCATACCTGCTTCACTTTTTATCTTTCCTCCAACATCATCTAGACTAAACTTAATCGTTTGGATAGCAGTATCTATTTCTATAGAATCACCATTACTATCTTTAATAGGTTGCCCTTCTAATTCTTTATATTCTTTCAAGACATTAAAATTTAAATATGGCATCTTAAAATAATCATTATCAACAACAAATTCATTATCCTTATAGTCTTTAGACTTACTAGTTATATTATTATATATTTCTTTAAAGTTATTACCTTTAGGATTCTTATTAATTATAACTTCATCATTTGATGTAGTTAAAAGTTTAATAGCAAAATCATCTTCACTATTATAATAAAGTACTTTTATCTCACTAGCTAGTTCTTCATCCCTATCTTTAATTCCAAAGTATTTAATATTATCATACTTATCATTAAATTTACCTTTAGCTAGCTTATTAAATTTCTTAGGATACTTAAATTCTCGATATAACATACTATAAAAGAAATAGTTATTAGGAGAACTATTAGTAAAATCAAATCTATCTAAGATATCACTTTCTTGATTAAATTTATCTTTTATCCCTTTAATTATCTTATTTTTAAGTTCAATACTTTTAACACCATAGGTTTTATAATAATAATCACTTGATATATCACTTTCTGTAAATTCTTCTTTATTTAAATTATCTAAAAAACTATTACTAGTACTAAACTTAACATCTTGTTTTACAAGATTATTTTTCAAGTCATTAAATATCAGCTGAAAAGTAGGACACCAACTACTATCTTTAACAATAGTATCTTCCATAGTAGGGACTACTTCTACTCCTTTAGTTTCTTTTATATCATTTTTAAAAGCAAACTTACTAAGTCCAATGGCTACTATTATTGCTGCTAATATACCACTAAATATTATTTTCTTTTTCATTGTTATTTCCCCTCTTATCATTATCATATTTATAAAATCCTTCTCCACTAGCTTTTCCTAGTTTTCCTTCGTCTAAATATTTCTTTAGTAATTTATGCATTCCCTTAAAGTTATAAGGAGCTAGAAATGATGGTATCTTAACATACATTTCTACTATATCATAAGCTGTTTTTAACCCTACTATATCTAGTATTTGAAATGGTCCTTCAGGTGAACCTGTTCCAATAGTCCAAGCTTTATCAATACTTGTTGGATCTGATATTTCATTTACCACTAAGTCAAGAGCAGAAAACAAGAAAGGTATTAACATAGAATTTAAAAGATAACCTGACTTTTCTTTTCTAACTGGTAATGGTATCATATTAATTTCTTTAGCAAAGTTTAAGACTATATTAAAGTATTCTTCTTTTGTATCTTTCTGTTTCATTACCTCTGCTATATTATTTTTCCAAATAGAGTTAGCAAAATGTAGAGCTAAAAACTTATCTGGTCTATTTGTATACTTAGCAAGACGACTTGGTAACATAGTAGATGAGTTAGTAACTACTATAGTTTTACTAGGTAGTACCTTACTAAGTCTTATAAACATATCTTTTTTAGCTTCCATTTCTTCACTCATTGATTCAATAACTAAATCAGCATCATTTACTGACTTTGCTAAATCTAGTTCTAGTTTTATGTTATTAAAACCATCTTCCACTTTCTTTAAACATTTATCTTTATCAAAATCATCATATGATGATATTCCATTACACCAAGAATCATATGATTTATCTTTAGCCATTAAATTAATAGATTTTATATAAGTTTCTTTTAGTTTAGCAAGTTTTGGTTTACATCTTTCAATACTTCCTTCACTTCTAAGATATATAGTTACATTAAATCCCATATAGCTAGACTGGAAAGCTATTTGACTACCTAAAACGCCTCCACCTAATACTGTAATATTCTTCATTACTTTTCACTCTCCTCATCACAAATAACAACACTATCTACATTATCCCAAGATATCTTATTATCATCACCTAATATTTTTTTAAGTTTATCATCTAACTCTTCTCTTTTAAATGGTTTAGATAGGTATTCACTAAATCCTAAACTCTTATACTTTTCTTCACAACCAGATAAAGCATCAGCAGTAAGAGCAACTACTGGAGTAATAAAATCACTATCTTTCTTAAGTTCTTTTAAAGTCTCTTCTCCACTCATCTCTGGCATCATTATATCCATTAAAATAACATCATACTTATTACCATTTTTTATCTTTTCTAAACAAGCTTTTCCAGAGGTACAATCATCTACTTGATAATTTAAATCTTTAAGCATCTTAGTAGTAACTTTTATATTTAAGTTATTATCATCTACTATTAATATTTTTTTACTACTAGTATCTATTTTGATATTATCAT
This sequence comes from uncultured Bacilli bacterium, assembly GCA_934177995.1. Classification (GTDB taxonomy): domain Bacteria; phylum Bacillota_I; class Bacilli_A; order RF39; family UBA660; genus Onthousia. The sequence goes on along the minus strand of CAKPPW010000012.1, from coordinate 25,855 downwards.
TAGTACTTACTTTATCATTATTCTTTGGATCTATTCTCTTACCAATCTTTTGGGGAAGATTAACTACAAATAATGAGCCTGTTCCAAATCTACTTTGAACATTAATCTTACCATTCATTAGATTAACTAATGATTTAGTAATAGCAAGTCCAAGACCAGTTCCTTCAATAGTTGTATTTTTATCTTGATCAAGTCGTTCAAATTTAGTAAATAGTTTTTCTATATTTTCTTTCTTTATTCCTCTACCAGTATCTTGAACACTAATTATTAAGTTACAATTATTTCCTCTATTAATACATTTAACAGTTAAACTTACTTTTCCTTTATCTGTATATTTAATAGCATTAGTTAGTAAGTTATTTACTACTGTCTTAACATGAAGCTTATCACCTATTAATATATCTGGTATATCTACAGCCATATTCATCTCAAACTCAATTGGTTTATCACCTATTCTAGTGGCAGTTACACGAGCCATCTTAGTTATTTCCTCTTTGAAGTTATATTCCTGTTCTACTAGTTCCATATGGTCACTTTCAATCTTATTGATATCTAAGATATTACCTACTATTTCAAGTAAGGTGTCAGATGCATTTTTAATATCAGTAGTATCTTCTACCACTTCTTTAGGTACTCTATCTTTATAGCTTTCAATATCTTCTGATAATCCTACAATAGCATTAAGTGGTGTTCTAATCTCATGAGACATACTTGATAAGAAATCACTCTTAGCCCTATTAGCTTTTTCTGCTCCCGTCTTAGCAAGTTCTAGTTGGGCAATTAGTTTTACATCAGGGTTTTCAATAGTAAAGTACATTAAGAAAGTTACAAACACAATCATAGATGTTGATAATAAATACTCTGGATGAGCTCCTTGAACACAAGAAATTAATCCTCCTAAAATAATATATATTATCATCGGATAGTACTTTTTCTCTGTTATTCTTTTTATCTTAGTAACTAGTATTAATATCCATAAAAGAGCATACCCTCTAGTAAAAGAGAAAACAAACTTTACTGCGGGACCGGTTGAATATACCATATCTTTCTTACTAACATAGTCCATTGGAAGTATTAGTGAAATTAAAAAGGAAAAGATAGTTAGTGACATAACTGCTACTTTACTATAAAATATATATTTTTCTTTTTTCTCATCGGATAATTTATCATTTATTGATATAGCAAGAACATAATAAGAAACTAGTGAGGTGTAAGTTAAGATAAACAGTAAATAACTTCTTGCAAATATTTCATTTAATATCGGATACATATCTATATGAAACATAAAGTAATAAGTACCAAGAGAAACTAGACATCCTACTAAACATGTTATTACTATATAGCTATATGTCTTTGTTTCTATGTTTTTAGCTCTTGGTTTTGAAAAGTATACAATTGTTAATAATATAATATAAACTAAACTTAACAGTGTAAAAGAATTCCCTGGATTCTTCACCATTTTACATCGCCATCCTATCTAGTAATAGAATATCATATTTTTAGACAAAAAAGAACATTATTTTTCAAATATTCAATTTTCTATTCAGTGGTAACGACAAAAGGATTAAGTGCTGAGCCATCACCTTTAGTAATAATGACATCTTGCTTGATATTTATTACTGGACGGACCCCAAGAGAACTGGTCACGCCAGACCACGGAAGCAAGCTCCCTGAAGACATCACAGGCCAAACGTAAGCATACGAGTTGTTAGAAGCGAAGTTAGACGGAGAAAGCGTCCAGAAGTACTTTCCATTATATAGATAATAATTACTATTAGCAGAGCCTGACTTTCCACCTGCAAGGGCTACTTCATCGACTAATATTAATCCTACCGGATAATTAAGTTTAGCACTCTCACTTGACACTTTAAATCTATCATTTTCTTGACTGCACTTTAAACTTGGAGCCTTATTATCTTGTATACGCTGATATGTCCCATAGTTTGTGCCAGATGATATTAAATATCCTGAACCTGATACCATACTTCTATCATTACAGAAAGTTGTATCTGCTAAATATGGAGTATAGTTCGTAAGGTTATTTTGATACCAACTATCTAATTTTGTTTTTATTGTTGAATCTATCATATTAGTCTGAGCATCTACTAAACTATTAGAACTATAACTTATTGGTTGTACTATCATTCTAGTGGCATTGTTATATTCTGTTACTTTATAAACTACATTACAACTAGTATTTAAACAACTATATAGTTTATTATTTACTATCTCATCATGATTATCAGTCCATGTTAGTTGTTTGATATCTCCAGTTAAAGTGAACTTTCTAGTTGACTCATCAAAGGTATATCCTGTTCCATAATTATATTTCTGAGTATTGGTAAACCATGTATATCTTGTAGTACCGTTATCTTCATGTAATGAAAAACTTTCATTATATTTATATCCAACATAAGTTGGATCCCAATATTTACTACTAAATTGAGAACTACTGATCATAACTGAATCTCCAGTATCCGAAGTGCTTTTGCCAGAATAAATCATTCTGACACTTCCATCTCCATTTCGACGTATAATTCTCCAAATGAATCCGGCAAAGGATACATAATTATTTTTAACCGCTCCTCTATAATAATAACTTTCTCCATCATCATCTTCGGCCATATATAGTCCATCAGTCTCACTATCATTTGGTGCTATCTTATTAAAGTCTGGTGTTCCTTTGGCTTTAATAGCAGTCTTTGCTGCATCAGTTGTGGCTTCATGATTATTCATTACTAACATACAATCTGATAAAGTAGTAAAGCCATTGTCTTTACAATAGGTATCCTCTGCTTGTGCTACAGTATCTGAAGTTTGTCCATAAACATTTACTCTTACTTTATAAGTTAATCCACCATTATCATTCTGTGGATTATAGTTCTCATCTACCCAGATTCTTAATCTATAATTAATTGTCGTCTCTCCTTGTTGATTTAAATTACCTGTATATAAACTCATCATATCAGCAGGTCGTCCTGTATAAACATTTCCTGATGGTTCTTCATAGTATGTCCTTGGTGCCATTACCTCTGTTTCTTTCCCAGCACTATCTACAGTAGTTAAATAATACTTAATATTATTGCCACTAAAAGTATTGCCAGTTTCTTCTTTAGCTGCTATTTCATAGTTGATATCGGTATTTCCAATGATAGATGACTTGACAGAAAAGTCAAAATACTCTCCACTATTTTTTCTAGTCTTACCAGTATTATCTGTTGTAGGCAAAGCATTATTTATTGATATAGTATTATTACTTTCAGTATAAAGCATCGTTATTGCTCCGGTTGTAATTGTATTTTCTTTCTTACCTATTCCACTATAGATAAAGGCTGAATAACTGATTCCTATTACAATTATTAATAAAAATATTGATGTTGCTACCGTTAATATATTTTTTAGCTTTCCCTTATTCATCTTCTACCACCTCTTTTATTTTAGTATTACTCAAAATGATAGATTCATACCTTTTTATCGTTAATTTATTACTTTGACAGTTTGATATTACTGCTCTCATCACTGTCTCACACCTTCCATTCTTTATTTTATAAATATCATTATTCTTGACATTTTAATCATATCATAAAAATTCAATTTAAACATTTGGCTATATAACCATTTTTGGAGCATAGCAAAAAAAGATAGGACTAATCTTATAGCTCTATCTTTATTACTACACAATAAAAGAAAGTAGTTTTGTTACTTAATACCCCCCTGTTAACTAGATGTAAACTTATATTGTCCATGAGTGGGTCACCTCTACTTTCTTATTTTTCTTTTTATTTGCAAATTAAAATGTACAGTTTTTACCATTTCTTAGCTTCTACAACAATATCATATCAAATATAATAAGGTTAATCAACAGTTTATCAAACATATTTTTTTACATTTTATTTTGCAACTTTAAGTATGATATCTATACATTTTAAAGTGTCAATTAACAAATAACTCACTAAGTATCTCATTTAAAACATATCGATAATCTTTATTAACATATAAATATTTATCATTCTCTAGCAAAATATTATTATCTAATAATCCTTTATAATTATATACTTTATCTATAGTAATATTATATCTTTTGAAAAACTCTTCTTTAGATACTCCTCTTTCTAGTCTTAGTCCTAACATTATTTCATAATCCATCTTATCTTTTAAAGATAGTTTTTCTATTTCTATTTCTCTTGCTCCATTTAAATAATTAGTGATACTTCTAGTATTAGTCTTTCTAATGTTATTATAGTAACTAGCTGCTGAAAGACCAAATCCATAGTATTCATTATTATTCCAATATACTAGATTATGTCTTGATTCATAGCCATTTTTTGCATAATTAGATATTTCATAATGATGATAATTATTTTTTCCTAACTTTTCTTCTATATATTTATATAATACTTGATCATTATCATCATCTAGCCTTTGATAATTATTTATCTTTAAGATGGTATTATCTTCAATAATAAGTGAATAAATGGAGATATGGGGAATATCTAATTTTAATAAATACTCTAAATCTTTATTTAATATTTCTATAGATTCATTTTTAAATCCATACATTAAATCTAGATTAATATTATTAATACCGTTGTCTTTCAATAACTTAATAGTCACTTCTAACTCTTTAAATGATAATTTTCTATTTATTAATTTTTGATAATCATCATTAAATGTTTCTACTCCAATACTTATTCTATTAACATTATTTTCTCTTAATAGTTTTATTTTATTTATATCTAAACTGTCAACATTTGCTTCTATTGTAAATTCATAATTACTAGCTAATCTAATTTTTTTTAACATAGAAAATAAAAAGGAAAGTTCATCATACGACAAACTAGTAGGAGTACCTCCTCCTATATAGATTGTTGATATTTCTTCCCCTTTGTAGTTTTCATCTATTTCTTTTTCAAGTTCTTTTAAATAAGAATCAACCAGTTTATTATTATAAAAGAGCTTACAAAAATCACAATAGGAACAAATAGTCTGACAGAATGGTATATGAATATAAATTGAATTTATTTGTTCCATATCTACTCCTAATATTTAGTTATTTGACAAGTATAATTATTACTAATTAAAAACTCTTGTTCAGCTGTAATTTCTTTGGCATATAATCCTATAACAGGATCACTTCCATTAGCTGCTAAAATACTTTTTGCTATTTCAAATTTACTTCCCGTAGTTGTTGCTGTTTCTGTAATATTAGAATTACTTCTTAGATTAGTCATTTCTACTTCATACTGGTTACCTTGATTAGTAGCATCAAGTTCACCTGTTCTTGTGTAACGAATGATTACTTTTTCTAAAGACTCATCACTATAAGTACTAAATGTTTGAACATTGTAAGTTAGTGTACCAATACTTTCTTCTTTAGTACAGTGTAATACCGTAGTTGAACTATTTTTTTGAACATTATTATTACTAGTTGTAGTATCGGTATTGATAAAAACTATTCGAAATACTGGTGGAATAGTTATTAAAACAACTAATAGAAAGATAGCTATATATGTAAGGGCAATTTTTAATCCATTACTTTTATTCCCCATAATTAATTCCTTCTTTCTTATCTAATTCATGAGTTTCTCTATATCTTAGTGTTTTTAAAAGTTTAGAGACAAATAAAATTAATATTGAAAATGGAATAAGTGGAAAGACCAATAATGCATAGTAAATCATTTGATTAGTTGCTACTAGTCCATATTTTCTTAAAGTAGCATTAAAAGCAATACAAAAACCAATAGCAAGTCCTGTTACAATAGCAGCAAAAATTATACCTAAAATATTAGACCAATAATTAATTACATAAATGGTATACTCTGGTCGTTCTTTCTTATTTTTAGCTTTAAAAACAATAGTAAATATTGTAAATAAAACAATACTAATTAGTAATGGTAAAATTACTAAAAAGAAAATCTTCTCTAAGTTTACAAGAGAAATCATAATCTTCATATTAATACCCCTTCCCTATGATGTTAGTGTATCACACTTTTTTTATTAGCACAATTATCTTGTTCTAATTTTAATAATTCTTCCTTTATCTTAACACCAGCCTGATAGTTATAAAGACTTTTATTTTTGCCAAGTACTCTATGACATGGTATTAGGATTAAGTAGGGATTATTTTGAATAATTTTAGCTATTTCCTTTACATCATTAACATTGCCAAGTTCTTTAGCAAGTGTAAAGTATGTACTTGTCATACCATAAGGGATAGCTAGGATTTTATCAAATATCTTTTCTTCAGCGGAAGAAAGACTTAAAGGGAATCTTGAGAAATAGGTCCTTTTCTTTTGAAAGTATTCTAATAACTCCTGTTTAACCACTTTTGTTAAGTAGTTTTCATTATCTTTTGGACAATCACTTACAAAATGAATACCTAGAAGTTTTCTATCATTAGCAGTTATAAAAAGAGTACCCATTTCCGTTTTAAGAGATGAGTTATAGACTATACTTCTCACACATTACCACTCTTTTCAATAGCTAAAAGAGCAAGTTTATAAGCAGTATCTTTATCTTTAGCAGTAGTTAAGAATCTATTAACATGACAGAATAAGCTACCTGTAATACCTGTTTCTTTTTCAAGTTCAACTCCACTTTTACCAGCCCATTCTTTAGGGAAAGATAATCTATCTGTTCTATTTGTTATATCAGTTGGAACTGTATTTATAGCATAGCCTCCCCTATTAGAGGGAAACATTACAAATAAGATATCTTTTGCTTCACTAGTATTTAATAATACTTCTTCATAAGGAAGATATTCATCAAAGACAAGGATTGGACCAGTCTGTTTTTTTATTTCTTCTAAGACTTTAGTTTTTGCTTTTTCTTTGCCAATGATTCTCTCTATTTCTAAAGATAGTATTACTTGAGCAACACTTACTGCTTTTAGAAATTGTTCATTTTCATCTTGACCACTCTTATATGATGGATTAAATAGTTTTATTAAGTCTGAAGTTGTCTTCACCTTATAAGGAGCATCAATTGATGGGAAAACCCCATTATCAATAGCATCTATTCCAATGATAAAATCTTGTTCTATTGCTTTTTTTACAGTATCTACGTCCTCAACCCCTAGACTTTCTAAAAAATCTTTTGCATAATAGTCAAATAAAAGTCCAAAAGAAGCATACTTAATCCCATTTTCTCTAACTCTTGCATCTTCTTGATGATGATCAAACTTACCATAACCGATATCATAGATAATAACATCTCTTTCTCTATCTTCTTCAGTAATTTCTCCTACTCTTGCTAGTTTTACATTAAACAAAAAAGATAAGAAAGCGGTAGAGAAAACTTCATCTGCATGCATAGTTCCTCTATGGGTTAGAAATGTGGCCTTATCTTTTTCTGTTAGTTCTACTTTATTAAAGTTTATCATTTTATCTGTTCCTTTACCTTTCTAACTCCGCGTTCTATATCTTTTTTAAAGAAGCGATAACTACTTGATATTAATATATAAATAGGAAGAGCGATTACTATACCAAACATACCACCAAGTGTTCCTCCTACTGATACAACCATGATAGTTACTAATGGATTAATATTATTAGTCTTACCATATACTTTAGGGGAGATTAAATAACCATCTAATTGTGGGAAAATTAAACAAACGATTAGGGTAGCAAAGAAGACTCTACTACTAATAGCAGAGGCGGTTATTAAAGCTAAAATATTAGTAATTAATCCACCAAAGTATGGAATAACAGTAGTAAGACAAGCTAGTATACCAAATAATAACCAGTTAGGGTGTCCTGCAATAAAGAAGACTATAGAGTATTCAAAAAACTGAATTACCATGAATAAACCTAAACCCTTTAGGTAGTTACTTATTTCTACATCAAGAGCTTTTACATAGTCATAACTTCTGTTCTCTAAACTCTTTAAGAATCTTCTAACCGCTCCTCTTATATTATCCATATAAGCTAGGAAATAAATAGTAACTACTAAGACGATAACTGATTGACCTAAAATAGATACTGTTTTACCTACTACATCAATAGTACCTTTTTGTAAGATGTTACCTAAACTACCAATTATCTGGTCTAAAGATGTTGTTAGTGACGCTTCAAAACTAGATAAGTTTAAATTAAACTTTCTAGATACTTCTTCTACTACTGTACCAAAACTAGAAGCAAAAGATATTAACTGTTGATAAACTAAAGGTAAAGTTATAGCTATTAAACCAAAGATAATTAATAAGGAAACAATAACTAAGAAAGTAATAGCAATACTTTTCCTAACTCCTTTTTCTTCTAACTTCTTCTCTAAAGGATGCAAAGCATAAGCAATACCAAAAGCAATTATAAAGGGAAAGCAAACACTTACTACTTTACTAAGTATTTGAAACCAAGTACCAATATTAGTTACACAAATATATAAAAGTCCCATTAAGATTAAGAAATTTAATAATTTATAATTAATTTTATTCTTATACATATAATCACCTTTCTAATAAAATTGTAGTAGGTCCCATATTAACAAGACCTATTTCCATATCTTTGCCAAACTCCCCTGTCTCTACTGATACTTTTTCTCTTAGTTTTTTATTAAAACAGTCATATAGTAGTTTAGCTTTCGCTCCATTCATCGCTTTGATATAACTAGGTCTATTACCTTTTTTAGTATCAGCATATAAGGTAAACTGAGATATTGATAAGACTTTTTCTTCTACATCTAGAATAGAAAGATTCATAACCCCATCTTTATCAGGGAAGATTCTTAAGTTACAAATCTTATTAACCATCCAGTCAATAGTCTCTTTACTATCTCCATCAGTAAAACCGACTAATAAGACTAATCCTTTATCAATACTTCCTACTCTTTTACCATCAACATCACAAAATCCATTCTTACATCTTTGAATTAATACTCTCATCTACTGCATTAACCTTTCTATATTATTAATATATGGTTTCTTATTAAGTTCTACTAGTACTTTCTCTAAGTGGTCTAAGTTCTTTACGAAACAAGCCATTTCATAAACAGTATTACTACCTCTATCAATTATCTTAACACCATTTATATTAGCATCTATTTTACTAGTAGTAGCAATTATATCTGCTAGATTATTATCACTGGTATTACTATAAATAACAAGGTCTACTGAATACTTACTAGCAGGATTATTACTCCAACTAACAGATACTAATCTATCATCCATTCTTAAAAGATTAGGACAAGTAGCTCTATGAATACTTATACCATTTCCTTTAGTAATATAACCTACAATAGAGTCTCCATAAACTGGATCACAACAAGAAGCTAAACTTACTTTAATATTATCTATTCCTGCTACTATTATATCTGATGAGGTCTCTTTATCTATTTTCTTTACTTTAACTTCTTCTTTCTCTTTTTCTTCTTCCTCTTCTTTAAATATAATTCTAATTACTGTAGTTGGACTATACTTACCATTACCAATTTCTAAGTATAACTCTTCTAAGTTACCTACTTTTAATGTTTCTAAGACTGTATTAATATTCTCATCTTTCATGAACTCTTGAATACTATACTTTTTCTTTCTTAATTCTTTTTCTAGGGAATACTTACCACGTTCTACAAATAATTCTTTCTCACTCTTAGTAAAGTATGATCTAATCTTATTTCTAGCTTGGGTACTTTTAACTAGTTTTAACCATTCTTTAGAAGGATGGGCACTTTTATTAGTATTAATCTTTACAATATCATTATTCTTTAATTGATAGTCAAGTGGTACTATTTGTCCATTAACTATCGCTCCTACTGTTGTCTCTCCTACTTTAGAGTGTACTTTATAGGCAAAGTCTAGTGGGGTTGCTCCTTTAGGTAGTTCCATTACATCTCCTTTAGGAGTAAAAACATAGATGTTGTTATTTAACACTTCATCTTTAACACTATTAACAAAGTCTTCACTAGTCATTTTATCTTGAGAAAGTTCAATAATTGTCTTAAAGAATTGTAGTTTCTGTTCCGTTGTATTCTGCATTAGTTTAGAAGCATCTTTATGTTCTTTATAAGCCCAATGGGAAGCGATACCATTTTCGGCTACTTCATCCATTTGATAAGTTCTAATTTGAATTTCAAATAAATAACCATCTATACCAAAAACGGTAGTATGTAGTGATTGATACATATTAGGTTTTGGCATAGCGATATAGTCTTTAAATCTCTTAGGTAGTGGACGAAACTTTGAATGAATTATACCAAGTGATAAGTAGCAATCTTGCTCTGTATCAACAAGAATTCGAAGAGCTAGTAAATCATAGATATCACTAAATTTCTTACCTTTATCTAGTTTATTATAAATACTATAGATACTTTTCGCTCTTCCTTTTATTTCATGAGGAATATGATGCTCATTAAGTAAGTTAGTAACTTCACTCATCATAAGACCAACTGTTCTATCACGTTCTACTTTGGTTTTATTTAATTTTTCGGCAATATCATAGAAAACCACTGGTTTTAAATAACGAAGTGATAAGTCTTCTAGTTCTGATTTTATCTTATGAATTCCTAAGTGATGAGCTAAAGGAGCAAATATTTCTAATGTTTCTTTAGCTTTTTTCTTTTGTTTTTCTTCTGGTATCGCCCAAAGAGTTCGCATATTATGAAGACGATCTGCTAGTTTTATAATAATTACTCTAACGTCTTCACTCATTCCTACTATTATCTTTTTATAGTAGTTAGTTAAATACTCATTATCAGTTGAGAAATGAATACGACCTAGTTTCGTAACACCATCTACTAGTTTTCTAACAACTGGTCCAAACATTTCTTCAACTTCATCTAGCGTTGCATCAGTATCTTCTACTACATCATGCAAAAGAGCAGCTATTATACTATCACTATCAGCATAAACACTAGTTAGAATAATAGCAACATTTAAAGGGTGGATAATATAAGGCTCTCCACTCTTCCGATATTGTCCATCATGTTTTTTTAAGGCATACTGATAAGCTTCTATTATCTTATCTTTACCCTCTTTCATATAGTCTAGTTTTTCTAAAAGATCATCTATTTTAACCATATCTTTCTTATGAGCCATAATACTACCTCCCTTTATTTTATTTATTAATCATTTATTCCTGTTATAGTCTTTTCTGTTTTCTCACTATATATTTTTTGCTTTTTACTATATCCTAGTTTGGCAAACTTAGTCCATAATAATGGAGCAATAAATAGTGATGAATAAGTACCAGCAATAAGTCCTACTGTCATAGCAAGATTAAATGATAATACTTCTCTACTACCAAGAATAATTAGTGCAATAACTGGAATAATGGTAGTAAGTGATGTATAAATAGATCTTAAAGCTGTTTGTTTCATACTGATATTTGCTACATCAATAATTTCTTTATCAGTTAATTTACTTATATTTTTACCATTAAGGTTTTCTCTTATACGGTCAAATACAACAATTGTATTATTTATTGAATAACCAATAATAGCAAGGACTGCTGCTATAAACATTGAGTCAACTTCTACTCTTGAAATAGCCATGAATGATGCCATTAATAAAACATCATGTAGTAGACATAAAACAGAGCAAATACCAAAGCTTATATGGAATCTTATACTTATGTAGATAATGATACCTACTAGAGAAACTAGTATAGCAAAGATAGCATTTTTAATTAGTTCTTGTTTAACAACATTACTTACTACCCCAATATCTACATTAGCTTTATATTTATTTTCAAAGTAGCTTTTTACTTCTTCTACTTTATCTTTCTTTAAGATATCTTTAACTCTAAGATCTGCTTCTTTATCTCGTCTTTCTATGTCTACTTTTGTTAGTTTTAATTCTTTTAAATCTTTTGTTAATTCTTTACTTGATAATTTCTTCTCAGTTACTAGACTAATATCACTACCTGCTTGATAATCAATTCCAAGAGCTAATCCTTTAGTAGCTGTAAATATTACTCCGACTAGGAAGATGATACTTGAAAAAATTGCAAAGTATTTAGAATAATCTAGTAATGGTTTCTTAGCTTTTTTATTTTCTTTTTCTTCTTTAACATTTAGGAAGAAACTTACTTTATCATTGAAGTAGTCGGTATTAATAAAGGTCTTCATTAATGTTCTTGTTATTGCTACCATAGTTACCATAGTAACTGCTATATTGATAATTAACATAGTAGCAAATCCTTTAACACTACTTTCCCCAAAGACAAACATAATAATAGCTACTAATAAAGTTGTAAGGTTTGAATCTACTATTGTTTTAAAACTTGATTTACTTCCCATCTTAAAGGCTAATGGTAAGCTTTTTCCTTTTTTAAGTTCTTCTTTTACTCTTTCATATAATAAGACATTAGCATCAATTGCCATACCAATACCTAGTATTAAGGCAGCAATTCCAGGTAGAGTTAATACTCCTCCTACTAACCAGAAGGTTGCAAATACAAAGAATGTATATAGAATAATAGAAATTGCTGATAAAATACCACAGAAATGATATAAAACTAATAATAGAAAAATAATTAAAGCTATACCAATAACTCCTGCTATTAAAGTCTTTTGTAAAGTGGCATCGCCAAATGATGCTCCTACTGTTTTACTTGATAATTCTGTTAACTTTGTTGGTAGACTTCCAGAGTTTATTAAGTCTACTAAGTTTTGTACTTCATCTTCTGTAAAGTCACCTTGGATAATTACGTCACTGGCAAAGGCTTGAGATACTTTAGCAGCTGATAAACAGTGACTATCACTAGTTCCACATGATGATGATTCACTTGAATAGCTATCAGTAGCATCATCAAAGTCTAACCAAATAACTATTACATTATCACTCATATCTTTTACTTTATTAGTTACTTTATAGAAAGTATCTTTATCTCTAATACTAAGAGCGACAGCTGGTTTTCCACTTTGGTCTTGCCCTACTTTGGCTCCCCCTGCTTTTAAGACATCACTTGTCATTAATAAGTTATTATTTGAATCTCTAAAAGTCAAATTAGCAACAGTTGATAATTTTGATCTAGCATCTTCTTGGTTTGTTACTCCCGCTAGTTTAACTCTAATCTTATCGTTACCTTCTAAGACTATTTCTGGTTCACTTACTCCTAGTGAATCAATTCTTTTTAGCATACTTTTATAAGTTGCATTTAATTTTTCTTTTGTCATTTTACTTCCATCAATCGGACTAACTTGATAAAGTATTTCAAATCCTCCTTGTAAATCAAGACCGAATTTCAAATCTTGAAATAGAGGCTTAAAAAAGGCAGAAACTAATGCTGTGATAATAAAAATCCATAATAGTTTGCCAATCATTTGTTTTCTCTTTTTTTTCATTTCTCACACCTCATAATATTTCTAAATTGTTGTTGTCGTTTGTTTGTTGATGCATTAATTTTAGATATTCATCTACTTCCTCTTTTTGGACATGCATAATATCACTAACAATATCAGCAAGATAGAGTTGATTACCATTCTTCCATTTCTTTTTAATCAGAAAGTTCCAAATGTCTGTTTCTTTTATATAAGAATAACCTAGCTTTTTAAATTCATTTTTCTTTGTCCGTAATGCTGGTTTAACTCTTTTATAAAGTTCTTCCTTAGAAGCAAAGGTAATATCCATTCTTCCCACCTACCAAACTAACACTATTGTACCAATTTTCTTCAAAAAAGTCATTATTTTTATAAATTTATACTTACAAAAAGGCCTTTTGTATTAATAAAAATAGTCTTATGTATATTAGCTGCTTTATCACATTTTTATTAACATGAAAAGAACAAAACTGAAAACAATTTTTCAGCAGCCTTACCTCACGATAAGACTTTTCTGCTTCACCGAACTAAATTAGTTCTCCACAGACCAGTATCGGATGGTCGCCACCCTATTATTTTTCGCTTAATTTTATTTTAAGTTAAGTTCTGCATATATATTTTTAAACCTTCAAACATTATATTCACGCTTGCATTGAAATCTCTATCATGCTTTGTATGACACATTGGACATTCGTACTCTCTTATACTTAAATTCTTTAACTCCTTATTTTTAAACCCACATACACTACATTCTTGACTGCTTGGATAATATCTATCTATTTGTATTAATTTTTTGTTATTCCATTCAGTTTTATATTTAAGTACTCTAATTATTTCTCCAAGCGGGTTTGAATTTAAGCTTTTTGCTATATTATGATCCTTGTACATACTTTTAACATCTAGATCTTCACACACAATTATGTCATTTTCTTTTATTAATTTATTTGTTATATCGTGAATTAAATGTTTTCTAGCATTTCTTATCTTTTGCCATAGCCTTTGTATTTTAAGTTTTATTTTATATCTATTTTTACTTCCTGCCTTACATCTAGCTAAAGCTCTTTGAAGTCCTTTTAGTCTTTTACTTCTATCTTTTATTATATTTTTAATTTTTTCATTATGTGATGTTACTATCAAATTCTTTATACCCAAATCTATTCCAATTATACTTTGAGGAATAAACATAGGTTTATATACATCTTCTTCTACTAAAATGCTAACGTAATATCTTTCGGCTTCTTTTCTTATAACTGCACTTCTAATTCTTCCATTTAGACTTTCTTTATTTCTATATCCTTTTATTTTTACCCATTTTAATTTAGGAAGCTTAATCAATCTTTTTTCTAAATCAAGTTCTATCGAATTATATACTTTTTCCTTATAGGTACTTACCACATTATTGGTTTTATAACTGTCTTTTACCCCTTTTGCTTTAAATTTAGGAAAACCACCTTGCTTAAAGAAATGAGCATAAGCACATTCTAAATCATTTGAAGCATTTCTAAGAGAACAGCTATCTACCTCTTTTAAAAATGGATATTTCACAAGTAAACTTGGTATCATGTTATTCTGGTCATATGCAGATTTACCCTTTTTAGTATTATTGTAAACATCAATTCTATCCCTTAAAAAGATATTATAGATAAGTCTAGCAGAACCGATAGTTTTATTTATCAAAATTTTTTGCTCTACATTTGGATAAAGTCTAAAATCATATCCTTTAAGTACTTTCATATGACCACCTCAATTCATTGGAATATAATATATCGTATAAAACAAATGTTGCAATAACTATTTAAAACTTTTTATAACTTTTCTATTATTGAAGTTTTGCTTTAATCTTTTTGTGATGGGTTTAATTTTCATAAATCCACTTTTCATTCAGCAATAATCTAAACGCACTTTCCTTATATATGAAAAAAAGTTAAATTTCTACTCCAGAAAGGAGATTTCGCATTTTCCAGTATGTTTAATAAGCGGATTTACTAAATTGCTCCTTCAGTTTGTTAAATTAACGGGGTATAACAGGTCTAATTTACAATTTTCCCTTTTTGCTTTCTAATTTTTATTGTGATAGATTAGTGGCGAAAGGAGGTAAATACAATCGATTTAGACGAAAAAATATCTTCAAGACTTTCTAGACTAAGAGATAATCTTATTAAAAATGGTAAAGTAATACCAGGTACTACTGATACTATGTTTAAGATTGTTATGACATCTTGTAAGTCTTATCTTACTTTTCTAATTAGTGAGTTTACTAATACTAACGAACCTGATTTAGTTAGAAGTATTGTTATTCAAAATAATGAATTACCACTTAGCAATGCTAAAGAAAGAAAAAAGATATCAGACTTTATCGCTAAGGTTGATAAGTCTTTGATAAATTTTGAAATGAATAGTGAATACTTTGATGGATTACTAATTAGAAATCAAGCTTATCTTGGTAAAATTGAAGGTGAAAGTTTAAATGCTAGTGAAGATTATAGTAATATGCAACGATTTCTACAAGTAAACTTTAATGACTTTATCCATTTTAAAAGTGATAGTCCTATACTTGAATTTGTCTATACTGATATAGTTAATGGAGAAATTGAAACGGAAAATCTTAAAAAATACCATATCAGTCTTCCCAAGTTAGAAAAGAAATACTATAATGGTGATAAGTTAAGTAAACTTGAAAAAGCCTTACTTATTTTAAAACTTGATAAAGTAAAAGACTTAGAAGAAATTAGCAAAGGAGATGAAGATTTAATGGAAGCAGTTGAAAGAATTAAGGATGCCACTTTTGATATCAATACTATCGGGTTATACGATGCTGAACTTGATAGAAAGTGGCGAGAGGAAGCTAAAATAGCATATTATAATAAGATAGCTAGAGAGGATGGTCGGGAAGAAGGGCGTGAAGAAGGACGTGAAGAAGGTCGCGAAGAAGGTCGCGAAGAAGGCCAATTTTCTATTATATCTACTATGCTTAAAAACGGTATAACACCAAAAAAAGTTATAGAAATGACCGGAATATCCTTAGAAAAAATCAAAAAGATGGGTTTACTATAATCCATCTTTTACTTTAATTAAAAAAAACTAGTACGGGAAAAGTTAAAATATGACCTAGTTAACCCAAAACTTATCTAATTAATATTATAATAAAATAAGAAAGGGTGAAAGATAATGAACAATCTAGGAAACTTAGTCTTAATAATAATACTTATCTATATAATACTAATGCTTAAGAAAAATAATGGAAAGAAGAAATAATTATCTCCTCGGAAAAGCTTTTTCATAAACTTCTTTTAATCTTTCTTTAGAAACATGAGTATACACTTGGGTAGACGATAAACTTTCATGTCCAAGTAACTCCTGAACTGAAAGAATATCACACCCCCCATTTAATAAATGCGTAGCAAAAGTATGTCTTAACATATGTGGAGAAATATTTTTATGAATAGATGTTTTTTTAATCATTTCATCTAAAAGATAAGCTACACCTCTAGTAGTTATCTTACCTCCATGACTATTTAAAATTAAATAATCCCCTTGTTTTCTCAAACTAGGATAAACTTCTTTCAAATATTTATCAAGTACATCACTAGCATAATCACCATATAAGACATATCGCTCTTTACTACCTTTTCCAAATATCTTAATTTTTCTTTGTTCTTTATTAATATCATTTATCTTTATATTAACTAATTCACTAACTCTAACACCAGTTCCATAAAGTAGTTCTAGAATTAACTGATTTCTTACTCCTAAGGGATTATTCATATCATTTATTGAAAATAGCTCTTCTATTTCATTATATTCAAAATAATGAGGTAGTATTTTATCCTTTTTTGGTCCTCTAATAAAAGAGAAAACATTACTCTTAACCTTATTTTCCTTTTCTAAATACTGATAATATCCTCTTAAAGAACTTAAATGTCTATCTATAGTAGAAGCTTTTAGTTTTCTCTCATCTTTTAAATACATAAGATATAGTCTAATATCACTATACTCTAATTTCAAATAAGATAGCCCTTCCCTATCAAGATAAGTAAAGAACTCTTCTAAGTCTTCTCTGTAATTATCGACAGTATAAGGAGAATAATGTTTCTGATATTCTAAATACTCAAGATAATACTCTAAATTCTCCATTTACTACCTTCTTGATAAGGAGCATTATCGCCATAGGCTCTTTCATATTCTGCTTCATCCAAAAATTCTTCTTTTTCATCTTGATTGAATCTTGCTAATTGGTCAGTAAACTGAACATCTTTATTAACCACTATATTACTAGTAAAGACTGGTGACTTATTAATTCTAACTTTTAAGTCATCAACTTTCTTCTTAGTCCTTGGTAAATAAGCATCACGGAAAACTGGATAATCACAAAATTCTTTTTCTAAAAGTGCTAAATTATTATCAGTTTCTCCCTCATCATAACTAGTCTTACAAAATCTTTCTAACTTAAACATGTAATCACTTCTAGTATAAATAAGAGATGAAATCTTATCATAATCTTTATTAACCAAAGCTTCTTTAATAGGAGCGAATGTCTGATAAACTATTTTTTCTCTTAACGGTACTAAATTAACTGTTCTCTTACCAGTTGCCGTATCTATTGTTTTCTTAGTAGTCATTTCTAAAACCTTATTTAATTCTTTATCATCATAAATAGTCTTTAAAAAATAACACTTATCACTTTTAGTATCACTAACTCTTATTGAAAACATGTTTTTATCAGGATAAATATTACCTATCATATTAGTAAAATACTGATAAGTATACATTGAGGTAAATCTATCAATAGACTCTAAACTATCAAGCTTAACTCCATCTATTTTAATAACTTGTTCATTTTGATATTTATTCTTAGCATATTTATTATAATAGCAACCAATTAATTCATATTTTTTAGCCATCAAACTCACATCCCTTGATATTTATTTATAAATTCATCACGGTATTCTAATAGTCTATCTTCTTTTATTGCCTCTCTTAACTCTTCCGTTAATTTTATTAAGAATCTGATATTATGAATAGATAATAGTCTTCCTCCTAACATCTCATCACAAGTGATTAAGTGTCTTATATAAGCTTTAGTATAGTTTTTACAAGCATAGCAATCGCAAGTATCTTCGATTGGAGTAAAGTCTTCTTTGTATTTAGCATTCTTTAAAGTTATCTTACCACTTCTTGTAAAAGCTTGACCATGTCTTGCTATTCTAGTTGGTAAAACACAATCAAATATATCAATACCTCTGATAACTCCTTCGATAATATCAATCGGGTCTCCTACTCCCATTAAGTATCTTACTTTATCTTCTGGTAAGTACCTAACACCATCTTCAATCATCTTATACATGACTGGTTTACTCTCACCTACTGAAGTACCACCAATACTATAACCATCAAAGTCCATCTTAACAGTTTCCTTACAACTTAGTTCTCTAAGATCAGTAAACTCTCCTCCTTGAACAATTCCAAATAAAGATTGGTTAGGATTATTATGGACTTTCTTTCCTCGTTCAGCCCATCTAAGTGTTCTTAAGACTGACTTTTTCATATAGTCGTAACTAACAGGATATGGTGGACACTCATCAAAGCTCATAGCAATATCACTATCTAGTTTATTTTGAATTTCAATTGACTTTTCAGGTGTTAAAAATAACTCACTTCCATCTAAGTGACTCTTAAACTTAACCCCTTCTTCTAAGATATTCTTTTCCTTATTTTTAACAAGAGAGAATACTTGAAAGCCACCACAATCAGTAAGGATTGGTCCATCATAATTCATAAACTTATGTAGTCCTCCAGCTTTTGCTACTATATCCTCACCAGGTCTTAACCATAAGTGATAAGTATTAGCAAGAATAATTCCACTATGACAGTCTTTAACCTCTTCAGGAGTAAGTCCTTTAACTGTTGCTCTTGTTCCAACAGGCATAAACATTGGAGTATCATAAGTTCCATAATTAGTTTCTAACTTACCAAGTCTTGCCTTCGTATCTTTTTCTTTTTTTTCTAAATGATATTTAATTTTTCCCATTACTTACTCCTCCTGCTTTCTTTAATCTCTATATTTTCTTTTTCTAAATACATTAACTTTCTTCTAATTAAAGTTTCATACTTAGCTAATTCTTTTTCTATTTTTTCTATATTAGCTTCTTTAGTAAACTTACGATATTTATTTCTAATTATTTCTCTATATCTAGTTATCTCATTTAAAGCTTCTTGATAAGCCACACCGGAGCCATCATCATTAGCTAAATAGAAAGTTAAAAGTTTAATTAATTTTTCATATCTTTTGACTAACTGTCTTTTTATTACTTCTTTTTTAATTATATAATCAACTACATGAATATTTGATTTCTCTTTAGTATAACTAATAGTTATAGACTTATCAAGAGTTAGTTCACCATCATAGGAATAACTTTTTTCCATACATTTATAAGTTTCCATCACTAACATCCTCCTTTAATAAGTCACATCTTCTTTCTCTAGTCTTTTCTAAAGCTGCTTCTATTCGGTACTTTTCTATTTCTTTATGATTACCTGATAACAACACTTCTGGTACCTTAAGTCCATTATAATCTCTTGGCTTAGTATACTGTGGATAATCAAGTAGTCCTTGATAGAATGAATCATTTTGATAGCTTTCCTTATTGATAACCCCATCTATTAATCTAGTAACTGAATCGATTAGAACCATAGCCGGTATCTCTCCCCCAGTTAAGACATAGTCACCAATAGATATTTCCATATCACAAATACTTCTTATTCTATCGTCAAATCCTTCATAATGACCACAAATAATTATTAGATGTTTTAACTTTACTAAATTATTAGCTATCTCTTGTTTATAAGGTGTACCATCAGGAGTTAGTAAGATAACAGTACTATCATCATCTTTTAGGTCATTAATACAATCAAAGATAGGTTGACAAGTAAGAATCATGCCACATCCTCCCCCATAAGGAGTATCATCTACTTTATGATGTATATCTTTAGAATAATCTCTAAAGTTATGCAAATTAATTTCTATCTTGTTATCATCTATCGCTCTTTTAATAATTGATGATGAAATAACACCAGTAAACATCTCTGGAAATAAAGTTAAAACATCTATTTTCATGACCATCACCCCTAAAGTAATTCTATTTCTATTATTTTTTTATTACTATCTATCTTCTTTATAAAGTGTTCATTATAGGGAACTAAAACTTCTTTTTCATTTATTAGTAATCTTATTATTTTATAGTTATTACCAGTCTCATCTATTGATAAAACCTTACCATTTTCATTAACTCTATACTCTTTATAGTAAATATTAAAGTCTTCCATCTCTGTTAACTCTAGATAACTACTATCTACATATACCTTCTTCTTAATTAAGAATAACACCTCATTGATGTTATTAAATCCTTCAAACAAGACCATATCATAGTTTTTATGTCTTCTATAACTATTTATTCTATATTCTATATCATCTATTAATAAAGTATTATCTACTTTAAATATTTTTTTCTTTAAAGATTCATCTAACTTAGAGATAATTCTTATCTCCCCTTTTATTCCATGAGTAGAAACTACTGTACCTATATATAATTTACTCATCTTTATTCCTCAATTCATATAGTAAAATAGAAGTAGCTATAGCAACATTCAAGCTTTCAACCCCATTATTCATTGGTATATATAAGTTTTTATCACTAAGTTCTAAGTATTCTGGATGAACACCATTACCTTCGTTACCCATAAGAAGAGCAAAGCGTTTCTTTTCTTCATCTTTCAAGGTTGAAACATCAGTCCCATACTCTACTCTAGTTGCATAAATAGGTATTTTTAATTCTTTAAGCATTGGTAGTAATTCATTAAAATCATAGATAAGAATTGGTATATGAAAAAGCATTCCTTGAGTAGACCTTACTACTTTAGGGTTATATAAATCAACACAATTTTTAGATAGTATGATGGTATCTATATCAAAAGCAACTGCACTCCTAATAATAGTACCCATATTACCAGGGTCTTGTATCTCATCTAGTAATAATATTCTACTACCAATAGTAGTATCTTCTATTTTTTTACATATTCCCATTATCTTCTGAGGAGTTTCCACTTCACTTATCTTTTTCATAACCTCGTAACTAACTACTGTATAAGGTACAGCAAAAGGAGTAACCTCACCATCACAAAGGATTATCTCTTTTAGCATATTATGTTTATATGCTTCTATTACTAAATGACGTCCTTCTACTAAAAACTCATTATATAAATCTCGATACTTCTTCTTACTTAATTTCTTTAAGTATTTAACTTTATCATTATCAAAACTAGTAATTACCATATATACTCCTATCTATCATTTGTTAATGCTCTATATTTTTTATATTCTTTAAAATTTTCTTCTACCACCAACCAGAATCTTTTAGAATGATTCGCTTCCACTAAATGAGAAAGTTCATGATATATAACATAATCTAGACAATTAATATCTTTAGTAATAAGTTCTAAATTTAAAGTAATAACATGAGTCTTAGTATTACAAACACCCCATCTAGTTTTCATCTTTCTAATACGCAAACTTGGTTCTGGTATATTTCTTGTAAAGTTTTGATAGCAGTTATTTAAATGTTCACTAAATATTCTCAAAGCTTCTTTCTTTAACCATTTATCTATATCTATATTTCTACTTAAAAAGACTTTGTTATCTCCTAGTCTTACCTCATCTATATTAGTGTATACTACATCATACTTCTTTCCTAAATAATAAAAGTCTTTTTTCTTTTCTTCCATTCTAGTAGTTCTATCTATCATTCTTTCAATACTTTTTCGGTTATTATCAATTATTCTTTTAATTTCTCTATCACTAGTTAATATATTACAAGTAATGTATATTTTTAAATCTTCCCTAACTTTAATATACAAATTCTTAGTGGTTCTTTTCTTAAGTACTATTATATCATAATTCTTATCATTATAATTAAACTCCATGCAATCACCACCATCTGCCATCATTATACTAAATAATCAGTCAAAAATAAAGGATTAAGCAAGAAAAAAGATACGGGATAAATAGAAAAAAGTCATAATCACCAAAAGGTCATGACTTTTAAGTTTTAGTATTCAATAAGTCTTTCTTCTTTATAACCATCTTTACTATAATAGACAAGATAAACATTTGACTTATCTATACTACTAATAAAACTGATATCATTATCTATACTTATCAAGGCAGTACCATTATCTAAAGCATAAACTTTCTTATCAGTATTAACTAAATCCTCTTTTAACTCTTTCTTTTTAGAAATATCATTATAATGGGGACAAATTGCTATATCTATAAAATCAAGCCCTTCTACAAATGTATATTTATCAGCTTCATCTCTTAACTTTAACGAATCAGAATAGCCTTCTTTAGAAAGCATAATAGCTCCTGCTGACATTCCTACAAGAACAGTACCACTATCATATGCATTCTTTAATAAAGATACTAAATCATATTCTTTTAAATCATTTACTAATTTGATAGTATCTCCTCCACAAAAATAGATAATATCAGCATCATTTATTTTCTTTTCTACTATATCTCTATTATTTAAGATATTTTTCTTTTTTAGATAGGCACAAGTACATCCTAAGTCTTTATAAATCTTTTTCATCGTATCATAATAAGAATCAGAAAAGGAACTAGCTAGTCCTATAAAAAGAAAATTAGGATTAGCTTTATTGGTAAGTTCTACTATTTTTTTATCAATTACATCAGTTTCATAAGAGGTGTTACCTCTCCCAACATCTCCTCCACCAATAAGTACTAATTTTTTCATTTCTTATCACCTTCATCCATCAAGTATAATACTATAGTATTTAGAGTAATTCCTATCATTACTAATCCTACTAAAATAAAATTCATCTTACAGTAATCTAAACTTATTGTATATAACTCTGTTAAAGCTAGTCTACTATCAAAGATAGTTCTATAACCAACTACTCCTAAATAAATAGCTAATGCTATTATTATTAAATTATAACTTTTAGTCTTAATATATATTTCTTTTTTAGAAAACATAGAAAATAAAGTTATAGCAATAAATAAGAATAAAGTTACTAAGAAGAATATTCCTGTTTTACCACACTTTATAATAATTGGTAGCAAATAAATAGTTATAACTAAATATAGTATAAAGGAAACTATTCTAAGATAATATATTACTTTATTAAGCATTATCAAGTCCCCTATCTATACCATCTTCTATTTCT
This sequence comes from uncultured Bacilli bacterium, assembly GCA_934177995.1. GTDB lineage: Bacteria > Bacillota_I > Bacilli_A > RF39 > UBA660 > Onthousia. Next base: position 2,362 of record CAKPPW010000012.1, on the reverse strand, counting down.
TGTTTAAATTCTTGTTCAAACCTAGGTATTTCTTTTTTAATAACATCAGGGTAGACGTTCTTAGTATTTAATATGGCTTTTTTTACATCAAAGATATTTACATCTTTTCGGTTATTATAAAGAGCAAAGGAAAATGCTTGTTGAAGTATTGCCAAAGTCACATCGGGATATCTTGCTCCTGTTTCATAAACTCTTCTATATTCACTAGTAAGGTCTGTTAAGAAAGCCATTATTTTTTCTTTAACATAAGGATCATACATTAGAGTTGCTCCTGTTTTCTTTTCTATTTTAGGTAGAGTTCCCATACAAATAGCAATTGTCTCTTCTCTTGTTGGTTCTTTTACTTCCACTCTTTGAAAACGTCTAACAAAAGCTTTATCTCTTAGAATATACTGTTCATATTCTTCAGTAGTAGTGGCTCCTATTACCTTAATATCTCCTCTATCTAGTCCTGGTTTAAACATATTAGCAAAGTCAAGTGCTTCTCCTTTAGTCCCCATAAGAGTATGAATCTCATCTATAAAAAGGATTAGGTTATGATAATTTTTTAACTCATCTAGAAGTATTTGTATTTTACTCTCCCCTGTATCTGGGTCCATTCCAAGTAGGGCTGATGTATTTACTTTTATAACTTGATAAGTCTTTAGTGCATCTGGTACATTACCTATTTGAATACGATAAGCAAACCCTTCAACGATAGCGGTTTTACCAACACCAGGTTTACCAATTAGAATGGCTGATTTTTCAGGAGTTAAAAGAATAAGTGCTAATTGCTTAATTTCTTCTTCTCTACCAATAGCAGGATTAGTGATGTATTCTTTTTCGGTAAAGTTTTCACCATAACTTTTCAAAATACTTATTTTACTTTTTCTTATTTCATCATTCATAAGGATTCCCCTTTCGTTTTCTCTATTAAAAGTATAACAAAAAAAGCACTAATAGTCTTGATTTTTTTTGACTTTTTTATTATAATATACAATTAAATGAGGGGGATATTTATTATGAAAAAAAATTTAAAATTTTATTTTGCTTTTATTTTTATGGCAATTATACTTTGTACAACTAATGTTTATGCAGTAAGTAAAATGGTCATCACTAGTAAAAGCTACATAAGAACTAATTTTAGTGATGGTACTTATAGAAATGAAGCGTATTTCACAACTAATAAAGGAGTAGCTTATTGTATTACTCCTAGTAAAAAAGGAGGACCACAAGGTAGTAGTCTAAATTATAGTAAAACTGTTAATTCTGGTGCTGTTTTATATTTGCTTAGTCATGCTGGTAATACTAAAAATGAACGTTTAATTACTCAGCTTGCTATTTGGAAAGTAAATAATAATTTTATACCTGCTGCTTATAATAAGAATACAACTATTGTTAATAAGGTTAACAAATTAGCTAATACTGCTAAGAAGAATTCTAAGTACTCAGTTAATCCAACTATGAAGTTATCTGGTTCTACTCTAAGTTTTAGTGAATCAAGTGATGGTAATTATTATGTTTCAAACAATATTACTGTTTCTCATAATAAGATGAGTAAAATAGTGGCAACAGTTTCTGGAGCTAAAGGTGCTACTCTTATTAGTTCTAATAAAAGAGGTTCATCTCTTTCTCTAGTTAATGGTAGTAAATTTAGTGTTAGAATACCAAAAAATAATATTTCTTCTACTACTGACATTAAAGTAGTGGTTAAAGGAACTGGAACTAAATTATCTTATGAAAGATATTCCGGTGGTAAATGGCAAGACTTAATTGTCTTAGTAAAAACGCCAAAAACAGTAAATTTAGGAGCTAATGGAAAAGTTACTCCTGTAGTTCATAAATGTGAATATAAATATGGAAAATATTATGATAAAAATGGTAAAGTAACCGATAAAACTACTTATTCAATCCAATGTGAGCCTCATACCTGCGAAAAAGTTGGTAATACTTACTTTGGTAAAGATGGTAAAGTAACTGATGAAGATGGCTATAATCTTCAATGTAAAACTCATACCTGTGAAAAAGTTGGTAATACTTACTTTGGTAAGGATGGTAAGGTAACTGATGAAAATGGTTATAACCTTCAATGTAAGACTCATACTTGTGAAAAAGTTGGTGATACTTACTTCGGTAAAGATGGTAAGGTAACTGATGAAAATGGTTATAACCTTCAATGTAAGACTCATACTTGTGAAAAAGTTGGTGATACTTACTTCGGTAAAGATGGTAAAGTAACTGATGAAGATGGCTATAATCTTCAATGTAAAACTCATACTTGTGAAAAAGTTGGTGATACTTACTTTGGTAAAGATGGTAAAGTAACTGATGAAGATGGCTATAATCTTCAATGTAAAACTCATACTTGTGAAAAAGTTGGTGA
>CAKPPW010000011.1 GCA_934177995.1 uncultured Bacilli bacterium | reverse complement strand
GTGGGCTGTTAGGGATTCGAACCCTAGACCCACTGATTAAGAGTCAGTTGCTCTACCAACTGAGCTAACAGCCCATGAATTGATTTACTACGTTAGTATAGCATAGATTTTTTTAAAATGGAATACCTAAATTGTAGTAAATCAATGATATTTTTAAGAAAACTAACTATTTTTCCATTTTTTCATGAATAATTCTTGTAATTCATTACATTTATCAACATCCATTGGTGGTACATCTTTTAATGGATTATTTATACCTAACTCTTCATATTTAGAAAATCCCATATGATGGAATGGTAAGAACTCTACCCTTTCCACATTATCAATCTTTTTTAGATATTCTACTAATGAGTCAATATATTCTTCACTATCCATCATACCAGGTACAACTACTTGTCTAATCCAGACTGGTTTACCACTTCTATTCATCGCTTCAATAAATTTTAAAGAATCATCCATCTCTCTACCTGTTAAATGTTTATAACCTTCTCTTGTTGTAAACTTAACGTCAAATAAGATTAAGTCAACAAGACTAAGTATCTCGTCATAATCACCTTTTCCAACGCCACAAGTATCTAAAGCGATATGAATATCTTCCTTCTTTAATTTTTTACAAACATCAGTTAGAAACTCAATTTGAAGAAGGGGTTCTCCTCCAGAGAAAGTTACCCCTCCAGAATTTCTTTTAAAATAAGGTTTACTTCTTAAAATCTTCTTAACAAGTTCATCACTAGTAATATTATCTTCTCTTTTAACCCACATCTCAGGATTATGACAATAAAGACAACGAAGACGACATCCTGTTAAAAAGACAACTGTCCTAATACCCGGTCCATCAACAAGTCCAAATGTTTCAATAGAATCGATTGCACCTTTCATTTACATCTTCTCATGGAAAGTTCTTGCAATTACTTCCTCTTGTTGCTTTCTTGTAAGTTTATTAAATCTAACTGCATAACCAGAAACACGGATTGTAAGTAGTGGATATTTATCAGGATTATTCATGGCATCAATTAATGTTTCACGATTTAGTACGTTTACATTTAAGTGATGTGCTCCTTGAATAAAGTATCCATCAAGTAATGATACTAAGTTTTCAATACGTTCTTCTTCACTATGTCCTAAAGTAGTTGGCACAATTGAGAATGTATTAGAAATACCATCACGACAACAATTTGCCCAATCTAATTTTGCTACAGAGTTAAGGGATGCAATAGCACCAGATGAATCTCTTCCATGCATTGGGTTAGCTCCTGGAGCAAAGGCAACACCTGCTTTTCTTCCATCTGGAGTAGCACCTGTATTAGAACCATATACTACGTTTGAAGTAATTGTTAAGATAGATAGTGTTGGATGAGCTTTTCTATAGCAAGGATGTAAACATAACTCTTCATAGAATTTATTAATTATTTCTTTAGCAATGTCATCTACTCTATCATCATCATTACCAAATTTAGGATAATCTCCTTCAATAGAAAAATCAACAGTTATACCATCTTCATCTCTAATTGGTTTTACTTTAGCATATTTAATAGCTGATAGTGAGTCTACTGCTACAGAAAATCCAGCTACGCCATAAGCCATTAATCTATTAACATAAGTATCATGTAAAGCCATTTGTCCTGCTTCATAAGCATACTTATCATGCATGTAGTGAATAATATTCATAGCATCAGAATAGATTCTTGCTACTTCATGCATCATCTTATAGTAAGCATCTTTTACTTTATCATAATCAAGTACTTCATCAGTCATCTTTTCAAAACCTGGAATAACTAAATCACGTCTTACTTCATCAACACCACCATTTAGAGCATATAGCAAAGTCTTAGCAAGGTTACAACGAGCACCAAAGAACTGCATATCTTTACCAATACGCATAGCTGATACACAACAAGCTATACCATAATCATCCCCCATGGATGGACGCATTACATCATCATTCTCATATTGAATAGAGTCTGTGGCAATACTTACTTTAGCACAATATTTTTTCCAAGGTTCTGGTAACTTATCAGCCCATAAAACAGTCATATTAGGTTCAGGGGCACTTTCTAGATTTTCTAGAGTATGAACAATTCTGAAACTTGTCTTATTAACTAATGTTTCTCCTTCATTGGTCATACCGCCTAATGAACAAGTAACCCAAGTAGGATCGCCTGAGAATAATTCATCATATTCTGGTGTTCTTAAATGTCTTGCTGCTCTTAGTTTAATAACAAACTGATCAACTATTTCTTGAACATCACTTTCAGTTAGAGTACCATTTGCTAGATCTCTTTCAAAATATATATCAAAGAAAGCATCTACTCTACCTAAACTCATAGCAGCACCATTGTTTTCTTTAATAGCTGCTAAATAACCAAAATAAGTCCATTGTACTGCTTCTTTAGCATTACGAGCTGGTCCTGAAATATCAAATCCATAGCTCTTAGCCATTTCTTTAATTTCATTTAAAGCTCTATACTGCATTGATATTTCTTCACGAAGTCTAATAGTCTCATCATCCATAACTGTTATTTTCATATTATCCCAGTCATTTTTCTTATTCTCCATTAAATAATCAATACCATATAAAGCTACTCTTCTATAGTCTCCTATTATTCTTCCACGTCCATAAGCATCAGGAAGTCCAGTTAATAACTTATTATGACGAGCACGTCTAATTTCAGTTGTATAAGCATCAAATACACCATCGTTATGAGTCTTAACAAGATTAGTATCTTTTATAAAATGTTCAAGAGTAGGATCCATCTTATAACCATAAGCTTCTAACTCTTGATAAACCATTTTTATTCCACCTTTAGGAACAATTTCTCTTTTACCAAGTTCATCAGTTTGAAGTCCAACAATTACATCATCATCTTCTGAGATATATCCAGGTTTAAAAGCATTAATTCCCGCAGGATTTACGGTATCTATATCGATAACATGTTTTTTAACTTCTTCTTTACACATATCATCATAGACTTTTAAAACTCTTTTAGTTTTCTCTGTTGGTCCTACTAAAAAGCTTTCATCACCTTCATATTTTTTATAATTTTTCTTTATAAAATCTTCTACATTAATTTCTTCTGTCCAAGCTCCTTCATTAAAGCCTTTCCATTCTTCTTTCATCTTTCATACCTCCTACTTCTATAGTATACCATGTATCAAGTTTCTTACTCAAATATCTTAGAAAAATTTTACAATATTTTACCAAAATAATAGAAAATAACTATCAAAGCTATTTCCTAGTTTTAATTATGTAATTTAGGTGTCTAAAGCCATCTTTTACTGTTCTAAGATGAGACTTACCATCTCTTCCATCTTTATATAAAATAATTGGTATCTCACATATTTTTTTATTACTTTTAGCAAACTTATAAATTATTTCTGTAGCAAATTCCATTCCTTCACATTCTAAGATAGGTAAATCTTCTTTAATTACTCCTCTTAATCCACAATGGAAATCAAATAAATCTACTTTATATATCTTTCTACCAATAAAAGACAGTATAGGAACACCTATCTTATGAGATAAACTCATAGCTTCTTTTTCTATTCCACCTTTAAATCTATTACCATTTACTAAAGAATACCCTTCTTTCAATTTAATTAAATAACTATCAAGTGATGAAAAGTCATAACTATCATCACAATCACCATAGATAATATATTTTCCATAACTATTATTTAACCCGGTTATTAAGGCCCTGCCATACCCTTTTTTAGTTTCAAAGCATACTCTTGCACCTAACTTTTTAGCAATAGATATAGACTTATCACTACTACCATTATCAACTATTAATATTTCTCCATCTATATTATTTTTTTCTAAATAATCTTTAGCTTTCTTTATACAAATACCTATAGTTTTCTCTTCATTTAAACAAGGCATAAGTATTGTTAATTCTTTATTTAATTTCTTGTTTTTTTCCATAAACATAAACTACTACTGTTGATAACATCAAAATAACAAATATTCCACCTATTATATAGGTATCAGTATAAGTGTTAGGATTTTCCTCTATATCATTTTTACTATCTATTTTAACTGGCTCTTCTATTTTTTCCAATTTAGCATACAAATTTAAAGTTTCAGGTGCATCTGCATCTATTATAGTAATTCTACTATTTTCACTAAAGTCACTACTTTTATACCAACCCAGAAATTTATAACCATCTCTTTTTATATCATTTAGTAGTATATCCGTTTCTGATTCATGATATTCTGTTGGATTATCATTTGCTACATCAAAGGTATTGTTATAAATTATTCTTTTTATTTTGTTATCTACTATAGAATAGTTAAGTCTAATAACAGCCGAACCACAATAAGTGATAAGTTCCAAACTAACTGATAACCTTTTTCCGTCCGGTATTTCTTTATCAAAAGTTTCTTCATATGTTGGAACTATAAATTCATACTGTAGTACCCAACCAGCTTGTATTTCTCTATAGTGTTTTTCATCTTCATAAATCTCCCACCAATTAAGTCTAAAATTATCTTCTCTTCTAGTACCATCATAAATTATTTTATCATCTGGTTTTACAATTATTTTTTTATGATACTCTAGATTAGAAACATCAACTTCTTTAGCATTTACTACAGGAATAACTATCATAAAGGCTAGTATTGCAACTATTAAGTATTTAACTTTTTTCATTTTAATCCTTCCTATATATTATTTTTCTTATCATATATATAAACTACTACTGTTGACAACATCAAGATAACAAAAATTCCTACTATTATATAAGTACTAGCATAAGTCATTGGATTTTCCACTATTTCTTCATTAACTGATTTATTTTTTTCCCACTTAGCATATAGATTTAATACTTCAGGAGCATTTATATCTATTATAGTTGTTCTACTGTCTTCTTGATAATCACTTGTCTTATACCATCCCAAGAAACTATAACCATCTCTTTTTATATCTTTTAGTAACATATCAGTCTCTGATTCAAGATAACTTGTTGGATTATTATTTACAGCATCGAAAGTATTATTATAAATTACTTTTTTCAAATTATCATCTACCACATAGTATGTAAAGCTAATAGTAAAGAATACTCCGCAAGCTAATGTATCACTAAGTCCAATTTTAAGTCTTTTACCATCTGGTATGTTAAGGGAAGGATTAGTAAATATTTCTTCAGCAGTTGGAACAACAAATTGATATTTATCTTTATCATCAAGCATTCTCTCGGCATAAATATAATTACTAGTACCATCTTCACCATAAAATGAAACTTTTGAAAGAGAAAAGTTATCTTTATTTTTTTTCGAATTATAAACTATTTTATCTCCTATTTTTACGTCTATTTCTTTATCAAGTTCTAGATTAGAAACATCAATTTCTTTAGCATCTACTCCAGGTATAATTACCATAAAAGCTAGTATTGCAACTATTAAGTATTTAATTTTTTTCATCTTTATATTTCCCTCTCTTCATTAATTTTTGTATTTCTTAATAATTGTTTTTCTAAGTTATTCTTCCTTCTCCTTTTTAAAAAGCATATATATCCAAATCATTACACTCGGTAATAAAGCACGATAGGTAAAGAATGAATGATCTATTGAATGCTTATATAAGGTAAAAAATCTAAATATAGGAATAATACTTATCAATAATATAATAATACCCTTATCTTTTAGCTTTCCTCTAATTATTAAATATACTATATAACTAATATAACCAATAATTAATAAAATAACAATCATATCTTTTAAATAACAAAATGGTTCAATAAGCTTTAGATTATCATATATACTATCAAATAGTCCCTTCTTCACTAATTTTAGAGAAAAACCTCTTTCTTCAATATGACTGTTTAAAAAGGAACTTGGTTTTTGATTATATCCTATTATTAATATTAACCATTTTAATATCCACATAAGACTATATCCTAGAAGAAAAGCTAACAATGTTTTAATAAGAAAATAAAATGACTCTTTTAGTTTTTTTTCTTTTCCAAAGTAGAAAATTATAAAAAAAGGTAAGGTAAAAACTAGTGTTTCTGCTGTCAAAAAATCAAAGAAGTTAGCAAGTACTCCGCCTACAATAAAGAAACTTATTATTTTATTTTCTTCTTTATTAATAAATTTGAAAGATATTAAACTCATTATATAACTTAATAAGAACATGTAAATATATTCTAAACAATAAAATGTTACATATACGTGGCATAATAAATTACTCAGTAAAAATATAATACCTATTAAGTGGTTTAACTTATATAATTTATAGGTTAATAATACAGTAAAAACTACCAAACTAACAGATAAAATGATTAAAATTTCTTTATAATCAAATATAAGTAATAAAGTTTTAACTAAAAACATATTACCATGCCAGTATCTATAGTATTCTTTATTAGGTTTATAATCAAAATAAGCTTTTTCTCTTACATTAACTTTTTCTCCAAATTTTAAAGTAGCATAGTATTTAGTTAAAATACTAGAGGTAAAAGGTTTTTTATTATCTAGTGAATAAGCAAGGTTAAAAGTAATTGGATCTGGATAATTATGAATTATGAGTGACTTATTTTTTTTATTACCAAAATAATATATATAGTCTAAGTAATACATTTCCTCACTACTTTTTACCATATTTTTTTTAACATGTTCTTTAGGAATAATAGCTGCTATGATTAAAAGAAGGATACAGCAAATTGCTGTTAAACTAAAAACTTTTATATATTGTACTAGATTTTTCATCCTTCACTCCTTAAGACAGCATGAACAACTAATCTTCCTGTATTTGCCTTATTGCAAGTTGATAAGGTTAATATTTTAGAAGAACTATCAAGTGTTTGTCCAAAATTATATTGACTTCTATTTCTAATAATATTTAAAAAATTTAAATACTCATCTAAAGTAGCAAAAGAAGTAGCTAAATAGTATAACTCTGGATCTATTTCATAAACTGAAAACACATCAAATATATAAGTCTTATTAAAAGTAATTAATTTGATCATGTGATTACTCCTATTAAAGTAGTCTATTGTAAATAGTCTATCAAGTTCTCCAAACATAATATTATCTAATCTATGATGACCATATATAATGGTATTATTTGATAAATTATTAAAATTGCTTCTATAATCTGCAAAAATAGCTCCTTTTAATGAGTAGTTATGGTAAAAATCATGTTCAAGATAATACTTATTATCAGTAGTTTGAACAACTGGATAATCTATATTAGTATCATCTACTATCAGATAAGCTACTGTATTATCATTTTGTCTTTTATATTCATTCAAATCAATATTATTATCAATATCGTTAGAGATAACATCAGTTTTTTCATCATTAATAGGCTCAGAATTAGAATCACTAGTTATAGGAGTAGTATTAATATCTTGATATTTTATTTTCTTAATTTCTTTTTTAACATATACTTTCTTAGGTATAAGTAAATTATAAATAGATATAAAAACTACTACATATAAAATAACCAATAAAAGATATTCTGGATGTTTCTTTTCTTTCATGAAATAACTATTAATAGCTGCTTTTTTCTTTTTAAAAATATTACTCAAAATTAGATTTAGAAATTGACATATTATATTGTTAATAAACTCAACTACTACACTAAATCCGAGACTAACATAATAAAATGGTTTTAAAATTTTCATTATAGAACTTACCCATAAACAATAACGATTATTATAGATAATATAATAGCAAGTACTAGTAGAGAAATACCTATAATTTTTAATTTTTTATTCTTTCTTTTAAAACCCATTAGGCACAAGAATATTATTCCTAAATATAAAAAGAAAAAAAGTAAAACCATCCCTAAACGCATAGCCATATCACTCCTATCTTTACTATCTACATCATATCATACTTTTTTATTTTTTTTTATATTTTTTTACATAATTTAATTTAAACATATAAAAACCTCACTTCTAGTCTATCTAGAAAATGAGGTTCATCAGTTTAACTACTTTATTTAAGTTTCCCTTTCATGCCTTTTAAACCATTACTATTAGCAAATCCTTGCAAAATATTGTTATCAAATGTATGAACTTTACTAGTTCTAGTTTTATAGTCTTTAACTGCTATATTAATCATTTCATCTAATAAAGTAGTATAATCTTTTCCTTTTTTATCCCATAGATAGAAAGCAAGACTTCCTGGAATTGAGTTTATCTCATTAACATAGACTTTCTTAGCTTTTTTATCAACTAACATATCAATTCTAGCTACTCCACTACTACCTAGTGCTTTAAATACTCTAATAGCTAAGTCTTCTACTTCTTTCTGCATCTTATCAGTTAAATCAGCTGGTATTTTTCTTGAAGCACTAGCCATTCCTTTAGAACCTTTACGAGGTGCTAATTTTGCTCCAAGTTTTCCTTTGACTTTACTACTACCAACATACTTTTCTTCAAAGGTTAGGAAGTTATGAGTAGATAACACTTCTTCTATAACACTAACTTCTTGAGATGCATGATTACCTAGTACTGAGATATTAACCTCCATTAAGTTAGGAATCATTTCTTCAACAATAATCTTAGAGTCATAGTTAATAGCTTCATCTATAGCTTTTTCTAACTCTTTTTTATCTTTAGCAGTACTAATTCCAATACTACTACCAGTAGTAGCTGGTTTAATAATTACTGGATAATTTAATTTTTCTATCTTTTTAATTACTTTATCACTATCATCTTTATAATCAGAATCATAAAACCAAGTATAGTTAGGAATAGATATATCATTAGCTTTAAATATATCACGCATATAAACCTTATCTTGACCTACTACACCAGCATAAACATTAGGTCCAACATAAGGAACACCTACTGTTTGTAAATATCCTTGTAATACACCATCCTCTACATTTGTACCATGAGTAATTGGAAAAGCTACATCAATATCAGTAATAATCTTTTTAAAGAATCCTTTACTTTGTAATACAAATTGATTATCTTTCTTATATAATACAACATTACTTGCATATTTCTTAATAAGACCTAAATCTTGATAACTTTCAACATCAAAAAGCATATCTCCTGTATACCATTCACCATCTTTTGTAATATATATTGGTACAATTTGATATTTATCTTGATTAATTTTATTCATGGCTTGAACAGCCGTAATTATACTAACTTCATGTTCTACACTTTCTCCCCCAAAAATAACTCCTACTTTTATTCTCATCTTAATCATCCTCTTTCTTTCTCATTATAGGTATCAGGTAAATCATTTTCAAATAAAGCATATACCTCTTCTTTTGTCTTAATACCTCTAATAAAATTGTATGCTTCTTTTACATCATTGTAAACAATAACATTATCCATATTATAATTTTTATTTTCTAATCCTTTTTTAATAGGTAGTGTTTTCTTCTTACCAATTAAAACAACATAATCAATATTACCCTCTTCTGCTATTTGTTCACCAAACTTTTCATTATAGTAATCTTCTTTATCACCTAACTCTACCATTCCTGGTGTTACCACTACTTTAACCCCTGGCATCATTGCTAAGACGTCAATTGCTCCTTTGGCTCCAACTGGATTAGAGTTATAAGCATCATCTATTTGATAGAATGTTCCAAGTCTTTTTAGTTCTAGACGGTGTTCTACGGGTTTAATAGTTTTAACTGATTGTTGTAATTTCTCTATTGGAATACCAAATTCATATCCTAGAGCAAGTCCTGCTAAAATATTATAAACATTATGATTACCTAAAAGTCTTGTTTCAAATTTATATTCTTTAGGTTCATTTTTAAACTTAACTTTGAAACTGGTACCAATATTAGAACATTTAATATCACTCGCATAAACATCTACATCTTTATTTTCTATACCAATCCAAAGTATTTTACATTTATTTTTCAATTTATAACTTACTTGTTTAGGATCATCTCTATTTAAAACCCCAACTCCATCAAGTGGTAATGATTCAATTAGTTCAAACTTAGTTTTTTGAATATTTTCTTCACTACCAAATGTTTCTAAGTGAGCAGTACCTATTTTAGTTAAAATACCATACTTTGGTTTAACCATATCACAAAGTTGTTTAATCTCTCCTGTCTTATAAGCTCCCATCTCAGCAATAAACACTTCAGTAAACTTATCTAAATGATTATTAATGGTAATGATAAGTCCATAAGGAGTATTTAAGTTCTTTGGCGTTGGTAGTGTTACATATTTAATATTTAAAATATCTGCTAAAATATTTTTACTACTAGTTTTTCCATAACTACCAGTAATTCCTACTACTTTCAAGTTTTCCATACTATGAAGTTTTTTCATAGCCATATGTTTAAAATGATAATATACATATTTTTCTAGTGTATACTTATTTATAAAGTTAGCTATCCCCAATACAAATACATTTAAATAACTCATCAAAGCATAGATAAAGATTAAGAAACTACTATAAACTAAATCATTTCTTAAAATGACCATAACAACTAGTGGAATAAGGTAAAGAATAGTCTCTGTTACCATTAATCTTTTTACTCTAGCAGTTACTACTAATGGTTTTTTTACTTGTTCCTTTTTTCTATCATTACGAAATTTTATGATAAAAGCTAAATATAAAATACTAGCTAAAAGATTAAATACTAAAGTTATAGTCTTATTAGTTGCTAAAAAGCAATTGGCTATAGCTACTATTATTAGGCAAACAAACTCTAAGGTTACAAAGTTACTACTATTATTTAACACCCATTTTAGATAACGATTATTTTCATTATATAAGTTTTGTTGTAACATATGTAAACTTTTCTTAGATTTAACAATAATTGAAATTGTAATTATAAATAACAAAATAATTTTAACAAACATCTTTTACTCCTCCATAAATTTATTAATAATTGCTCCTACTTGATAAAGGTTTTCTAAATAGGCATAATGTGTACCTGGTAAAACAATCATTGCTCCATCTTTAAGTAATTTTTCTAACATTCTTCCCTCTTCTAAAGGTACAGCTTCATCATATTCACCCCATATTAAAATGACTGGTACTTTTATTTTCTTAGCATAGTCTGATAAGTCTTCCCCAACTACTTTAACTAAAATATCCCTCATCATTGGACTTGCATTCTTGTAGTCAGGTGATCCTATATAATTTTTAGCAATATCAGCTAGTTTTTCCATACCTGGTAATTTTTTAGCACTTTTTAACATTTTCTCTTTAAAAGTTAAATTCTTTTTCGTCTTAACACAAGGTGCTCCACATAGTACTAATTTTTCAACCTCATAGGTAGCTCCATAACGAATAGATATTCTTCCCCCAAAAGAATGTCCAATTAGAGTTGGTTTTTTAATTTCTAACTTTTCCAATAAATCATGGACTATTTCGGTATAATCACCCACATCTAGAATAGTTGCTGGTTCCTTACTTTTACCAAAGCCTGGTAAGTCAATAATAGTTATATGATAATTATCTGCAAGTAAATCACCAAGTGGTTTCATCATCTCAATATTTTGTCCCCAACCATGAAGTAAGACAATATCTTTTCCTTTATCATTACCATATTGTATGTAATTAATATCCGTAAGATTTACTTTTTTTGTCATATGTCCTCCTTCTCATACATTATACTATATAACAGAAAAAAAGTCCTAGCAAATTTAAGACTTTTTATACTTTTCGCATACTTCTAACTAATTTCACACAACCAATAACATATTTTTGAATCTTACTTTTTGATGTCCAACCAGTATTGGCACCTGTTGGATTATATACATATATTTGATCTTTCTTTTCATTGTAATTAACTAAAACAATAAAGTGTTGATTAGGTGTTCCATTAAAGCCACCTTGTTCGATTGTTCTAGCACCATAACCAATCATAACAACAACAGGATGACCTTTTTTTAGTTCATTAACTATTGTTTTATAATTATTTTTAATTTTAACTGACTTAATACCATATTTATTTTGATAGGTCTTTGTTTCTACAACTTGCCAGTTTGATCCTCTTCCATTATATAATCCTGTATTACAAGATTCATGGGCAAATGATAAAAAGTTAGTATCTTTACCAGTTAGTATATATCTTGCTGCCATATAACTTGATAATCCACATCCAGTAGCTCCAATACTATTTCCACCAGAAGCACATACTGAATAACCAGAGTACTTTCCACTTTGATTATACATATTTAAATGTGAATAATTTTTAAATGTATTTTTATTTGTTGATGTCGTTTTTTAGTAGTTGATTTATCGCTAGAACTAGTTGTTGTTTTGTTGGTAGAAGAAGAATTTGCTGAAGCTTGATTATTATTAGGTTGAGCAGGAGTTTGTGTATTATTACTTTCTACTGTCGGTGTAGAAGATGTACTTGGAGTTTGATTATTATTAGTAGTCTCAGTAGTACTTTCTTCTATTTCATCATTTATGACTTCACTTTCTTCTTCCTCATATTCAATATTTTCAGTTGTATCTATATTGTTTGATTCTACCTCTTTTATATTTTGTTCACTAGTAGTTGTATTAGTTTCATTATTTACTGGTTACTGTTCTATATTATTAGTAGATTGTACTTGGCTAGTATTATCAATAGTAGTTTCCGTAGAACTAGTACTATTTTTTATTTGATTACTATTAGTATTACTTTCATTAGTAGTATTTTTATTAACTTTTGCTGTTGGAGGCTTTTCTAAGACTTCAGCTATTACTACTTTATTTTTCTTAGGAGCAAATCCTGTTACTACCAAAACTATAATCATAAATACAAAAGCAAGTGGCAAAAATATCCTTATTAATTTTTTTATCATTACATTTTCATTCTCTATTTTAAATTCCCCCTATATTTATCCGAATGCTCTTATCTATTTTTTCTCTTCTAATCTACAACCTCATTTAAATTTTCTTCTTTCTCTTCATACACCACTCCATAAGAAGTAGTATCTAAGTGAACTTTACTATTTGCTATTTTTTTATGAAATACTTTTTTAGAAATGTTTGGACAAATAATAACATAATCATCATTTTTGTTACTAAGTACCACTAACATACCTACTACCCCTTAGTGCTGCTTATTATAGCACTAATTAGCAAATAAGTCAATTTCATAAAGAGCAAGGATTAAATAGAAATATGGACTGCTCCAGATAAAATATCAAACATACTAATTATTATATAATGTTGAAAAATATAGTTATATAATATTTATAGAAAAGAATACAAAAATAGGAAAAGACTTCTTAACATTGTCGTTTTGAGATCTTGTATTTTTGTATAAATGGAAAACGCAACTGATGAATAGTTGCGTTTTCAAAACTCATATAATCCTTAATTATTGAGTAATTTGTTAAAAATATTCTTTATTTATATTGCTTTATAAAGTGTTATGCTAAAGCTAAATATATAATTCATATAAAATGACTTTTAATATAATTTTAGATTCCATCTTGAATTTTCATCTAAACTTTCATTATCTTCGTATACCATTTCATTTATTTCTTGCTTATTAAAAACTTCTAATAGCTTATCAAAATCGTCAGCTAGTTTTTTATTTTTTAGATTTTCTTCGTTTATCCAGTACACCTTTCCTTCTGATGTTTCTCTTATAAGATCACCACTATAATCATCAGATATAAATAAGATAATTAACTGTCTTTCTTTTAATCTTTTATCATACCAATCTTTTACACCGCATATTCTAACAGTTTTTAGCTTTAATCCAGTCTCTTCATATACTTCCCTTTTTACAGAAGGTATAATACTTTCACCAAGTTCTACTTTTCCACCAGGAAAAGCTATTCCTTCCCAACTCTTTATTCTCTCTTGAACTAACACCTCTTTAGTTTTAGAATTAATTATTTTGCACATATTCATTAATTTAACATTTTCCATTTTTCTATACCTCTTATTATATTTTGTTTACATTTGTTTTATCATTAAATACTACATTTAATCCTTCAAGTTCACCACTACTTATCTTATAGTCTTCCCTATCATTTAATATTCTTTGATAATAATTAATATTACTCTCATTAATCTTATCAATATCTTTTAAAGGTATACTAGCTTTGTTAAAAGCTTCTCCATATTTAGTAGCTGTCTCTTTTGTTAATTCTATATAGCCATTACGCATTAAGCTTCTAGCAAAGTTTTCATCTTCTACAAAATAACCAGGATCTGGTGCTACTTTAAGACCGGTATTTTCTTCTTCTTGATAATATCTTCCTTCGTTACATCTATTAGTAGTAAAAAATTGACGATAAGTAGTATCTATTAAATAAGTTTTAGTAGCACCGTTATATGGGAAAGTTACTGTTCCAAAAGCATGATTAAATGGATAATCAAAACTTCCAGTAGCACTATTCTTAGTTACTTCTAAGCCAATATTTTCAAGTGGCATTAAAGAAAGAGCTTGTCCTAACTCACAAAAACCATTTAAAGAGTTATTCTTAGTATCAATACCAAGTGTTTCAAAACCACGTCTTGCATTCATTACACTAGCTTGTAAAAGTATTTCTATCTCTTCATCAGTTAAATCATTACCTTTCTTTAAACTATCAATAGCTTCATCTAGTCTAATTTCGTCTATTACAAATCTTTTAGGTTCTTCTTTAATTATATAACTTTCACTCTCACCTATTAAATATAGTTGGTAAGCAAAGTCTAACTTGATATCATACTTTTCACTTAGTTTATAATAATCTGTCCATAATTTACTTAATACTTCATGTTTTTTATCATTATCCATATCTTCATTATAGACATCCATTATGGCTAGTAATATTTTATTTAATGTATCTTTTTCCATAATCTCTCCTAAAATAAGCTTAACTGATTAGAGTCTGGTAGCTGATCAATTATTCCCATACTAACCATCTTATCAATTAAGGTCTTAGAAACCTTTCCTCTTCTTTGTAAGTCTTCCTTACTTAAGAATGGTTGTTTTTTTCTTTCTTCAACGATGGTAGTTGCTACAGCTGCACCTAGTCCATCAATCGTAGAAAATGGTGGTATTAAAGTATTTTCATGTTCATCATCAAGGACAAAACGATTAGCATCACTTTTCTCAATTGAGATAGGTGCAAACTTAATACCTCTAGCAGTAGCTTCCATAGCAACATGTAAACTACCGATAATATTCGTTTCTTTATTAGTAGCTTCATATCCTTTAGCTAGTAAATCTTCATATCTTGCTCTTATAGAGTTATAACCTTTAATCATTGCTTCAATATCAAAGTCATCTTCTCTAATTGAGAAGTAAGCGGCATAATACCATAAAGGATGATAAAGTTTAAACCATGCGATTCTAATAGCACTCATTACATAAGCACAAGCATGAGCCTTTGGGAACATGTATTTTATCTTATGGCATGATTCAATATACCAATCGGGAATCTTAGCATTTTTCATCTTAGTAGCATATTCTTGCCAAGTCTCTGGATCTTTTGAAGCTTTACCTTTACGAACAAACTCCATTATCTTAAAGGCAAGTTTAGGTTCCATTCCCCAGTTCATTAAGTTAACCATGATATCATCACGACATCCGATAACCTCTTTAAATGGTACCACATTATTTTTAATTAACTCACTAGCATTTCCTGCCCAAACATCAGTACCGTGTGATAAACCAGAGATTTTAACAAGTTCACCAAAGGTACTTGGTTTAGTTTCTACTAACATTTGAATAACAAAGTTAGTACCAAGTTCAGGAAGACCTAGAGTTCCCGTTGGACAAAGTATATCTTCTTCTGTAACACCTAATTCCTTAGTACTAGAAAGAAGGGAAAATATTCTTTTATCATCCATTGGTAAAGTTGTTATATCAAGACCTGATAAATCTTGAAGCATTCTAAGAACGGTCGGATCATCGTGACCGAGAATATCTAGTTTTAAGACATCTTGGTCAATGGCATGGTAATCAAAGTGAGTAGTTCGCCAAAGAGATGTGTTATCATCAGCGGGATACTGGAAGGGAGTAAAATCATAAACATCCATATAACCAGGAATAACAACTATACCTCCAGGATGCTGACCAGTTGTTCTTTTAATACCGGTACACCCAATAGCAAGTCGTTCTATTTCTACGTTTCTTTTACCTTCAATACCATGTTCTTCTAAGTAACCTTTTACATAACCGAAAGCAGTTTTTTCAGCAACTGTTCCAATAGTACCAGCACGATATACATTATCAACACCGAATAATACCTTCGTATATTCATGAGCCTTCCACTGATATTCACCAGAGAAGTTAAGGTCAATATCGGGTACTTTATCAGCATTAAATCCTAAGAAAGTTGCAAATGGCATGTCTTGTCCTTCTTTAGATAGTTTTCCACCACATTTAGGACAAGTTTTATCAGGTAAGTCATACCCTGATGAGTACTCTTTTCCGTAAGGTTCACCATTTTCATCTTCAAACTCTGAATACTTACAGTCTTTATTACGACATAAGTAGTGAGCAGGAAGAGCATTAACTTCAGTAATCCCCATCATAGTAGCTACGAAACTTGATCCAACAGAACCACGAGATCCAACAATATAACCATCATCATTAGAGTGTTTAACTAGTTTTTGAGCAATTAAGTAGATAACATCAAATCCTCCACCGATAACTCCTCCTAATTTCTTAGGTAATGTTTTTTCTATCTCTTCACTACTCATTTCAGGATTCTTAATTTTCAAGTTTTCTCTAATCTTATCTTTAACACTATCAAAGCCTTTTAATAAGGTATCATGT
Organism: uncultured Bacilli bacterium; assembly: GCA_934177995.1. Classification (GTDB taxonomy): domain Bacteria; phylum Bacillota_I; class Bacilli_A; order RF39; family UBA660; genus Onthousia. The sequence continues at coordinate 23,721 of CAKPPW010000011.1, read as the reverse complement.
AATCTTTTAAATGTTTCCTTAGTCTTATCTTCTTCCTTAATATTATCTCGTTCTATCTCATCAGTTATCGCTTCAAAGATACCATCCCCATAAAGCTCTTTACTAATACGTTCTTCAATATTATAAGGTAAGGGATCTCCATACCAATCTGATGCTCTTGTAAAGACTAAGTCAGTAACTGTCTCGACACTCTTATCAATCTTAGGTGAGAAAGGAATACCACCTGTTTCAATGATAACTTCAATCTCATTTACCATATCAAGTATTTTATTAGGGTTATCAATTACTATTAAGTTTCTAGTCTCTTCATCTAGGAAAGAGAAATCATTAAGCATCTCATCAGTAGTTCTAAAGTGATTAGATGGTATTTCTTTTATTCCTCCTCTTGCTAAAGGATGACGTCCTCCACCTGGTACTTTTTGATTAACAATTATTTCTCTATATATTTTATCTTCTCTTGTTAAGTGATGAACATCCCCTGTTGCTACTATTAGTTTACCTGCCTCAATAGTAGTCCTAATAATCTTTTCTAGATGAGCGATTAATTCAACTTCCGTACCAAAGTCATTAGTATCAATTAAATGTCTATAACACTCTGGTGGTTGCACTTCAACATAGTCATAGAATCTTATAATATTAGATAGTTCTTCTTCACTTTTACTTTTCGCTTGCCGAAAGACTTCAGATTCATAACAACCACTACCAATTAATAAATCTTCACGATACTTTTCGACAATACTTCTTGGTACTCTTGGTGTCTTATATAAATAGGTTGTATTAGCATAAGAAATTATCTTAAATAGATTTTTAAGTCCTTTCTTAGTAAGTGTTAAAATATTAATATGATTTAAGGTACCATACTTATACATTTCACTTTGATCAACCATATTGGCAAGCTGCTCCATTGTCTCAATATTACGGTTATTTAACTTCTCTAACATTTTGTAAAAGACTAAAGCAGTTCCTTCAGCATCGTAATCTCCTCTGTGATGTGCCTCTTCATCCCAAGGTACATTATATCTTTTAACAAGGGCAGATAAACTATGTCTTGCATAATTATTATCAAGAGTACGTGATAGTTCTAAAGTATCAATAACCGGATTTTTAAACTCTCCAAGATTATATTTCTCATAAGCCATCTCTAAGAAAGATACATCAAACTTAGCATTATGAGCGACCATTGGTAAATCACCAAACCAGTTAATAAAGTCTTTAACAGCCTCTTCTTCGCATCTTTTACCTTCTAGCATCATATCCGTAATATTAGTAACATCAACTATTTTTTGTGGAAGTGGACGTCCTGGATTAATTAATTCATCATACTTTTCAATGATAACCCCATCTTTCATCTTAACTGCACCAATTTCAATGATAGAGTCAGCACCACCAGCATTAAATCCTGTCGTTTCAAAGTCAAAGACAACATAAGTATCATCTAGTAAAACATCATTATTAGGACGTACAACTATATCTACACTATCATCTACCATTACTAATTCTGTTCCATAGATAGCTTTAAACTTTTCATTATCTTCTTTTCCTTTATTATAATCTCTTACAAAGTTATAAACATGAGGGAAAGCTTGAGCTCCATTATGGTCAGTTATAGCAATACCTTTATGGCCCCATTTAATCGCTTGTTTAACAAGATCAAGTTCATCTACTACGCCATCCATCTGACTCATCTTAGTATGAGCATGTAACTCTACTCTTTTTCTCTCACTCAAATCTTTAATTTCTTCTTTATGTTTAGTAATAGGCATAATATCACGAGCATTTAAAACTAATTCTTTAGCAAAGCTATCTTCTTTAACATATCCTGATATTAATAAATCTCTTCCTACTTTAAGTTCTTTACAAAGTCTTTCATACTCTTCTTGTTCATTACAAAATACTTTACATAAAATACTATCAGTATTATCAGTTATCTTCAAAGTAATTATTCTAAACTCACTCTTACTAGACTCAAAGTAATCAACTCCAAAAACATTACCTTCTACGATAACATTATTATCTTCCCCTTGAATCATACTCATCTTAATAGGCATCTGTTTAATATCAAGTCCTAAAATACATCCTTCATCTCTTTTTTTACTTCTTCTAGGACGAGGTCCAGGTGTAAAGTTTTTAAACTCTTTCTTTTCTTCACTTTTCTCTTCTTTAACTACTGGTTCTACTTTTATCTCTTGTAATTCCCTATCTATTTCTTCTTTAATAGATTCATTTTCTCTTACTACAATCTCTATTTCTTTTTTATATCCTAATCTTTGATAATAAGGACTTATAATATCTTTTATCTTTACTAATCTTTTCTCTTCTATTATATTACTTGCTACTAATAAAAGCTTATCTTTATCTAATATCAAGTTAGATAGATATGGCTCTGTTATACTAATTAGTCCTTCTTCTTTAGCAAGTTCTAGTAGTGGTTTATAATAACTAAGTAATACATTATTATCTAGATTAGTTATATTATAATAAATATTTGATGCTATCTTATTCTTATTTTTTTCAAGTTCTAAATAACTATCTATATCTGGTAACGAATCACTTAAAAGATAAAAATTCCAGTTCCCACTTTCTTTATCTACTACTAGTCTCTCTAACTTTAAAGAGTCAAAAAAAGAAGAATTAGTATAATCAATCCCCATTTTATCAAGTAAAATACTAATCTCTTTTTGCATACTTCTATTCCTCCACTTAAATAATTTCTAGTTCTTCTATTTTTAAAATATATTTTTGATTTTCTATGCAAAAAGTAATAAACTCTTTTAGACTATAAGTAGCAAGACTTCTTTTTAGACTATACTTATCTACATCAAAGACAATACCATCTCTAACCATATATTTAAGCATATCATCTCTACTACTTCCAAGATACATTAGAAAGTATGGATATATTTGTTTTTTTAAGAACTTTAAGGAGTTATCTCCTCTTAAATAACAACTCTTCCCTTTTATTCTAGTAGATAATTCATTATCAATAGCAAGCTCTATAATCGCTTCTACTATTTCTTTATAATCAGACTCATAATCTTTTAATTCTTTTTTTAGGATATGACTTAAAATATCCATGATAGCCATTTCTCCATCTTCTTGGTCTTTCATCATTCCCCAAGAAATAGTATTAACTTTTCTACTTTTTACGGTTTTCATCTCCACCGTATTAAATCTTGGATTAAGAATTAGAACATGATATATTTTAATATCAAAACGAACTAATTCTTTAAAGTAGTTAGTTAATTCTTTTTTCATCTCATTATAATAGTGTGTTAGAAAAAGACGATATTCTTCCGTTTCTTTTCTTATTCTTTTATAAGCTTCTGTTTCTTTAACCATATCAAAGATAGTATCATCATCAGGTATATAATTTTTAGGGTCTTTTAGAATCTTCGCTTCTTCTTTATACAAGTCTTTATAAAGATGACGATAGTTTTTCCAAAGTTTCTCTTTTAATCTTTGGACATCATTAGTAACAGACGGTAGAAAAAGTAAATTCCAGATTAAAAGATAATCATTCAAATCAAAAGATAAGTTCATGACATTTTCCCCCAATCTATTTCTTAACACTAACTATAATAACATAAAACATTAATATTTTTAACTAAATTTTATACTAATTTTAAATTAGTCAATACCTTCACTTTAATTAGTCAGTATCATCATTTTAAATTAGTCATTAAAAGTTGGTAACTATATAATATACAGCAAAACCAACAGCTACTATTAGAATAAGTGACAAAATAACTCTTAAGACAGTAAGCATTACTGGTTCTTTTTTATTTTCTTCATCATCATCAAAGAAATCACCCCTACTTAAATCCATTGACTTAGTATAGAAAGATTTATCTATTTCATCTTTTAGTGGTTTACTTATTTCTTTTGATTCCTTCTCTTCCTCTTTAATTGGTTCTACTACATCTTCTAAATTACTAGTAGCCATCAAATCACTTAACAGGCTAGTTTCTTTTTCTTTATCTAATTCTTCTCTAACCTCTTTACTAGTTATCGTATTAATTAACTCTTCTAATTCTTCTTCGTTTTCAATTGGTTTATGTCTTTTTTTCTGTTCTTCCTTAAACTCATTAAGTTCTTCTTCACTACTTTCTAAGATATTGTACTTTTCATTTCTTAGTTTTCTCTTTTTCTCTAATTCATCTTTTTCACGACACTCACGTGCTTCTTCTAAAGCTTCTTTTAAATTATAATTACTTCTAGTATTACGATATAGATAATTAAAGTCATCTAGTTCTTTTCTTTCTTTTTTCTTTTCTACTAAATCATAATCTTTTAAGTAACGATAACCTTCTCTTTTATTAGCATTTTCTCTTAAAGAGTCTAATGGTACCGCTTCTATTTTTGAAACATCAGTAAAATTAGTATACTTTTCAAAGTTATTAAAATCATCATATAAGTTTTTATTTCTACTAGTTCTTGTTCTTACTGTTTTATTTTCATTATCATATCTATTAACTCTACTAGTTCCACTACTCACCTGTATCACCTACTCTTATCTAAAATAATCATACCACATCTAACTAGTTTTGGGAAGAGAAAACACTTTACTAATTGGTAGATAATACTATATAATTAGGAAAGGAGGAAAATTTATGAAAGTAAAAGTTAATCGTGATGCTTGTATCGGTTGTGGTGCTTGTGCAGCTATTTGTCCTGATGTTTTTGAAATAGATGATGAGGGACTTAGCAAAGTAGTTAATAGTGATGTTAAAGATGAAAACATTGATGATGTAAAAGATGCTATTGACTCATGCCCAACTGGTGCTATTGAAGAAGATGAAAAGCCTAACAAAATAGTTAATAGTGATGTCAAAGATAAAAATATTGATGATGTTAAAGATGCTATTGAAGAAGACGAATAAGACTCTAGGTAATTATCCCAGAGTCTTATTTTTATTAGCAATAAAAAACTAGACACTCTACAGCACTGATAGAGTGTCAAACCCAATTAATGGAGGAGACATTCACTTGCAAAATTAAATGCTCCTCTTTTTATTATATGCAAGTTTCCTTGCTTACATACCAATAATAGCATAAATTAGTGTTATTTTTTCGCATAATTAGCAATAATAATTTATATTTTATTAAATTAATATATAATTATTATCTTTCATAGTCCTATTTTTATGCAGATTCGGAGTGGCACTCCGAATCTGCATAAAAATAATACCGTACAACTATACAATTTAAATCATTTTTCCATATAAAAACCGCGTTTCTATTTTGAACAAGAAACGGGGTTCATATCATTTTACTTAGTCATTTTCTTTTCTAAAGCATATACCTTTGCTACTTCTTTTTTGGTTAAAGGACGATATTCCCCACTCTTCAAACCATCTAATGTAAAGAAATAAACTTGTTCTCTAGTAAGTTTTAATACTTCAAAACCAACTTCATTTAACATTCTTTTAACCTGATGATTAATACCTTCATGAATAGTTAATTCTACAAAAGAAGTACCATTCTTATAATCTATTCTTTTAACTTTAGCTCTTGCACATCTTACCTTTTTATTATCAAGTACTACTCCACTTTTAAGTTTAGCAATAGTATCTCCCCTAACAATACCTTTAACTTTAGCAAGGTATACTTTATCAACCTCTTTATTAGGATGCATTAAAAGATTAGCAAACTCTCCATCATTTGTTAGTAATAAAACACCAGTAGTATCATAATCAAGTCTACCAACAGGATAGATTCTTTCATTAACTGGTATTAAATCAGTAACAGTTTTTCTATTTTTATCATCAGTAACACTAGTAATAACACCTCTTGGTTTATTAAGTAAGAAATAAACTTTTTCTTCCCTAGTTAATATTTCTCCATCAACTTCTATTCTCTCTTTACCAGTTACTTGATAACCTAACTCTCTAATAACTTTCCCATCGACACTAACTCTACCTTCAAGCATTAACTTTTCAGCTTTTCTTCTTGACGTTATACCACTAGCAGCAATAACTTTTTGTAATCTTTCCATCAAAGTTCAACTCCTTTAATAACAATAATATAATATCATTAATCATCAGTAATTTAAAGAAAAAGTTTATTTCTTCTCATATTGTAAATAATTTAGATTATTACTTTTAACTATCTTTCTTCTAGTACTAGATACTATTCTTCTTATTATTCTCTTATTTCTTACTTTATAATTAACTCCTAAAAAAGTAAAACCCTCACTAGATTTATATATCTTTGTTTTATTATTAAACTCTAAGTAATAATCATTTTTAACTATACCACTAAGTATAGTTAATATTTCTCTTAATCTTTCTTTACTCTTATCTATAATAATACCATCATCCATATATCTTATATAATACTTACATTTAAGTTTTTCTTTAATGAAATGATCTAAATCATTTAAATAAAACACTGCTAAAAATTGAGATGTATAATTACCAATTGGTAGTCCGACACCATTTCTATAAATATTATCAATTCCCAGTTTTCTAATAGTTTCATTAATATATATTTGATTAGTAGTATTAAGAATATCCTTAATAATATTTAAGTCCTCTTTATTTAAATATAAAGCTAATTTATTAAGTAATACTATATGACTTATATTAAAAAAATACTTACTAAAATCAAACTTTAGAATATAAAACTCTTCACTACTATTTATAATCTTTACTAAATACTTATCAAAAAGATATCTAGCATATTTTGTTTCTCTTCCTATCCTAGTCGCACAATTACTATCTATTAAATACTTATCAAGTGGTAAAAGTATCTTCTTACAAACTACATGATTAATTATCTTATCTTCTAACTTACTACTCATAATTAAGCTTTTTTTCTTCTCTCTTATTACAAAAATATTATATTTACTATAACTATAACCATTATTAAACTTATCTACCAACATATTACAATTAGCATAATAATTCTTTTCAAAAAGGTATAGTTTCTTCTTATTCCTAATACTCTTTCTAATCTTTAAATAAGCTTCTTCTATATCACTTAGATTTATATTCACTTTTAATCCATCCATATATAAGTTTAGTTACAGTTATATATCTTCTACTAATATTTTTATACTTAGAATAACTAATCTCATTATATTTATATAGTTTATAAAAATATAAGTCTAACATCTTAACATCTATTAACATTTTTCTTTGAGTATATATTCTCTTATTACTTTCTAAAGTATTAGTATAGTAAAGGTTATAAAGTAATTTATAATTAGTATCAACTATATTATTTTTTAATGATTTATATTTATTATTAACATTAATTATAACCTCATCTATTAATAAGTCTAATTCTCTTAATTTAGTTTCTAAAACAAAGTTACTCATAGAATCTCTCCATCTTACTAATTATTTCTTCAATATTATCTAGATATAAACATTCTTTTAGTTTTAATGCTAATAAATCTATTCTTTTAGTTAACATACCATACTTTAGATACATCATATATTTATTATCAGTGAATCTAACTGTATTATTATAGTGATAATTTATATGACATTTATCTAATAGTGAGACTAAACAATCAATATTATTTTTTTCTATATAAATAGTCTCTTTATATTTTGTCTCAAGTAGATAACTAACAATATAACTATCATTACTATCTACATAATACATTATGCCTTTTCTTTTTAAATACACTATATCATTCATTGAACCACTACCCTTACACCCTTATTCTACTTAAAAAAAAAAAAAAAAAAACGTCAACCATTTTTGACGCTAAAAAATGAATTAATCTTTTCTATTTTTTTATCATTTTGCAAGGATAGTTTATAAGCAATTTCAGTTCCACTAATTTTGCTATCTAACCGCTATTTAGTGCTATACACAAGGAAACTATCTGTTCCTCTTACCTATACTATATAGTTACAAAATACCATAACACTAGTTTTAAGAGGAAATGGCGAGAGCCGTTCGAATTCGTCGGACTATTGTTGTTGACATTGCCGTTGTTGTTGACGTTACGGACGTTCGAGGTACTCTAGTGATAGTTCCCTACTATAATCTATATTACATCTTATAGCCATATTTTTTTCTTTTTGACTAGAAAATACATTTCCTAGTCAAAAAGATATCTATCAATTACTAATCACAAAGGGATCAGACTTAATTCCTGTTCCCGATACTATCTTTACTGTAGATTTTAGATTCATAGATGGACGAGAGCCGCCCGAATCCGTCGGACTACTGTCGTAGACATAGCCGCTGCAGCGGACGTCACGGACGCCCGAGGCATCTAATGGTGTTAATGTCCAATAATCAGTATTATTACCATATTTATCAAATTGTCCTGCCATTAATTCTCCTAATCTTAGTAGTCCTATTTGGGCAGTAGTAGTTGATGTCGTTAGACTACTACTTGTTGCATCTTGATATTTTGCTAATTTATAATTTGTTCCACTACCTACAGTTCCCAAGTACCATGTAGTATTATCTTCTATCATATTTACTTGGTCACTAGTTAGATAGGTACCACTTGTCAAATAATCACCATTTAAAAATGTTCCTATTGTATTATCTTTAGTAAATGTTACATTACTTCCAAATTTTATACTTTTATAACTGCTACTTTCCTTTAAAGGTATAGCACTTGTTATTTTTGTACCTGTTCCATTCTCATGACTTACTATTCGATACAGATTGTTTTCTCCGGTTCCAAAGCTTATATATTCACCACTATATCTTGTTGACAATAATGCTCCTGTTGGAGAATCATTATCACCTTGAAGCCTGTACGGATTATCAACAGTTCCATCACCGTCTATAATTTTCACAGCAGATTTTAGATTTATAGATGGGCGAGAGCCGCGCGAATTCGTCGGACTAGTGTTGTTGACATAGCCGTGGTCGTAGACGTTACGGACGTCCGAGGTACTATATGGTGTTAATGTCCACCAATACAAAACATTATTTAAGTATCCTGTGAAATCTATAGCATTTTTATAACTCATTGTATACTCGTAAACATTTAATAAACCTACAGCATCTGTTACCATAGTAGTTTTTGCTGGTTTAGTTGTTTCTGTTGTTGAAGTGGCATTCCAAACACTATCGGTTTTAATAAATTTATCTGGTTCTCTTAGGTTGCCTAAGAAGCCATCTACTGAAGTATCATTTAACCACTGTTCCATATAACTACCTTGAAAGGCTGTATTACCATCTGCATTATATGGTATGCTTGATATATTCCATTGTGTTACTAATTTTACGGAGTTATCAGAGGGATCAATTGATACTGCTCTCCATAACTTTCCACTATACCAAATATAATTATTAGGATCAGTTCCTGTAATAAAGGTTTGTTCTGAATCACTTGTGTCTATAGTACCTTTATCTCCTACTCCTGCTAATAGTTTATCTGCTACTGGAGTTGGTACTATTTGATTAACTTCTATTCTAAGTTTTACTTTAAAGACTTGTCCTCCAATATCACCATTAACATCTGGATTTAACCATAGTCTTAAGACAAATGTATCTTTCTCACTAGCATCTAATCCCCCACTATAAATCTTTCTACTAGTTAAGTTAGTAGGTGTACCAGTTGTATCATCATTTACTCCTAGACTATATCTTATAAATTTATCATCTATTCTAGTTTGTCCTGAAGATAAGGTATCATCATCTAAATATACAGAATAAGAACCATATCCTTTACCAACATTTTGTACCGTAAACTTAAAGCCCTCTTGATTAAGTCCATCACTATCTTTTAAGAATTCACCAGAATTAATAGTAAGAGAGTTTTCTTCTGTTAGACTGAATCTAAAAGTACCTACTCGCATAGAATGAATTTTTTCACCATTTACTATTTGAATTAACCAGGCATATGTTATTCCAAGACCTAATATTATTATAATTAACAGTGTTATTGCTATTATAAGTTTCTTTTTTTGATTATCTATTTTATCCACTTAAATACACCCTCTATCTAATAGTTAGTATAGCAAGTATTTTTTTATCTGTAATTAATTATGCTGTATAAGCATATCATTTCATTTCTACTAATGACAACTTTTTATCTTCATGAACAAAAGTAAATGTAGCTTTATTTTGATAATCATTTTCACTATCATAAGTCCAAGAAGCCGTTACTTGATAAGCTTTATCATCTGTTACTTTGTCTATAGTAAAACTTGTATTTTCAACACTATCAATCTTTACTTCTTTAACAGTAGGTAAATCTTGCTTTCTTCCTCCATACATATTATTTTCTACATACTTGTAAATAGTATCTTCGGCTTTCTCTAGAAAATTATTTCTAGCATCAGTATGAACAAAGTCAGTACCTCCTACATCAGTATTTGCTACTTTATCTGATAAGGTATAAAAGTCTAGAACAAATAACTTAGTTAACTCTTTAGCATATTCTTCTTCATCAACATTATCTTTCTTTAATAGTTCAGCAAGATTATTAAATTCCTTTTTATAAGCTTTACTCTTATTAGATTTTAATGTATAACCATACTCCTTTATCTCTGTTAGAACAGTTGCTTTCTTAACCGTAGTTTTAGACTTAAAATTCATTTCATAGACAAGAGCACCAGCTCCTGCTACTAAAAGTATCCCGCCAACTATTAAGCATCTTTTTACCTTTTTCTTTAGTTTCATTTACTGGCCTCCTTAACTACTTTACTCTCATTCTTATCTTTATTTAATAAGTCAAAGACAATTATATTATTAGAAACATCTAATAGTTTCTCAGTATACTTACTATTTTGAGAGATATAATCATCACTTATTACTTCATCTTTTAAAGACATATATTCACCTTTTTGACTGTTATAATAAACCTTATTAGTTAACCAGTTTCCATTAGGGAATACTACTATATTGTTATCTTTTATCTCAAAGATATCATGTCCTAGTGAATACTTATTATAAAATCCTAACATATTACTAATTGTAGGTTGTACATCATACATTCCCATAATATCTGTTACTTCTTTAGCTTTAATAGTATCATCTTTAGTCCAAATTAATAATGGCACTTTTCTATTTAATTCATAATGATAACTATTAAATTCTTGATATGTTGGATCATCTTTAGATTTAACACTATCAGTAGTCATATCATAGTTAAACATCTTAACATAATCTGCTTTTGGTAGTCTTGCATCATGATCACCATAAAGCATCACAACAGTATTATCAAGTAACCCTGCCTCATCTAATTCTTGAAAGAACTCACCTAAAGCAGCATCTGCATAATGAACTGATTTAAAGTAGTTACCTAGTTTAGTACCTTCTAGATAAGGATGTTCTACAGTAGTAGTTGTTCCATCTTCATTAGTAACTTCTTCATTCATAGTAACTTTAAATTCACCATACTTAGTAACATCTGAAAATGGTGTATGATTTGATAGTGATATAACTATTCCATAAAACTTATCATGGTCTTGTTTTATTTTCTTTAATTTTTCTACTGACTGTTTAAAGAATGATTTATCAGATAGACCTAATCCTATCATTTCTTCTCCTTCAGTCTTATATGTTTCTTTACTATAGAACTTATCATATCCTAAAGACTCATGCATAGCTCTTCTATTCCAAAAGTCAGCATTATTAGCATGCATACTAAATGTATAATAACCTTTTTCTTTCATAAACTTAGGAGTACCATTATATGTCCTATCAAAATAACTAACAAAGGCAGTACCATTTTGAGTAGGCATTAAACTAGTATTAAAAGTTAATTCTGTATCAGAACTAGTACCTACACTTACTTGGGAATAAAAGTTACTAAAGAACAATCCTTCTTTAATTAATTTATTCATATTAGGAGTTACTTCTTGTCCATTAAAGGTTTTGTTAAGAGCTACATCTTGGAAACTCTCTGCATGAATAACTATTACATTTTTTCCTTCTAGTATGCCAGTATATTCATTACTATAATCCCTTGTATCACTTTTATCTTTAAAGTATTCATCAAAACTTTTCTTAGCATTATCATAACCAAACATAGCACTTATCTTTGGTTGTAAACTTTTAACTACATCATTACCTTGATATAAGTAAATACCAAATCGCATAACGATATATTCTCTATTCCACTGTTTAACAAATCTACCTATTTCAAGACCTGATAAAGTAACAGTAAATACGACTAATATTACAACACCTGCTATAAATGTATGTAACCAGTTTGTTTTTCTCTCTGTCTTAGTATATCGTTTAAACTTACCTTTCTTTAACAATCGATGATAAGTAATAATAAAGAAAGCAAATGGTATTAAATAAAGTAAATCTTTTAATTGTAAAACATTTTCTACTACAGCATCTGATACTGGAGCAATAAACTGAGTAAGAGATAACATAGAAGCACTAGCAAAAGATGTATAAAAAGTATAATAGATAGAGTTAATCATACAAATAGCTGTAAAGAAAATACTAGCTATCAATAAATAAGTATATCTTTTCTTTCCCTTAAAGAGATAAGAAAATGATCCTACTAACACAACTATTCCAATATCAGCCATTATCGGTTTAATAGCTAAATAGTTTTCTAGGGTATGCATAGTAAAGAATCTAAGCATAGTAGAATTTATCACACATACTAAAACAAAGGTTAAGAAAAGAGTATTATCTGTAAAGTATTTCTTAATTAAATGTTCTTCCTTAACTCTTCTTAAATAATTTTTTCCTCTTTTTACTTGTTTAGTTAATTTCTCTTTCATAACAAACCTCACTTCTTGTCTATTATATCATCCTTACTCTTATTTTTCAATTTTCTTATCAGTTGCTTTACACCTTGATAAATAACATTTACTACAAATACTAACTGACATGATTGTACTAAGGCATATAATTCATCATGTTTATATATCTTAGATGGTCTTACTAGTGAGACATTTAAGTCTAGACAATTAGTAATAAATAGAATAAATAGATATAAGTGAATACCACATAATAGATAGTTAACTATTTTCTCTTTATTAGTTAGTTTATTAGATAGTATGGCATATATCATAAGAGAGAAACTTATTATAACTGTTATTATATAAAAGATTATATTTGGAAAATAAATAGCATAAATTATTCCTTTTACTATTTCTTCTAAAACATATAAGATACTACTACTATAAAGGAATATACATAAACTTACTATAAACAGGAGAAGAAAAGGAATAAATATTTTTACTTTATTATTCTTATACTTTAGATTAATTAGTAAGAAACTTAAGATAATTATAAAGATTAGTAATTCTTCTATTGCTAGAAATGAATTAAAGTTAAGCTTAAAGAACAAGGTTATTTTATCTATAATATTTAAATCCATTTTCTATTCCCTCCTATTCATTTGTTTGTTCAAAGATATAAACACTTTGTTTAGTTAAATCATCATGTGTACAAGTTATTAAGGTTAAGGTCTTTTTATTATAATCACGATAAATAGCAATTTTACCAGTTTTCTCTACTTGATAAGTTTTTACTAGTTTATAGTAATATGCTTTAGCATTATAACTAACAGTAGCAATATCCCCTAGTTCTAATTTATAAAGTGGTTCAAAGAAAGATATGGGTGCATCTCCTGAATGAGCCATTAGAATGAAGTTACCATTCTTAACATCGGGATAATCTGCTTCTTTAGCAATAGTTACATTATATTCGATGTTATTATACTTAGATTCTTTTTTAACAAATCCTCTTTTAAATCTAATCTTTGGAATACTTAACTGACCTATATATGTATATGAGATATTTTTTTTAGGTACATCTGCAGTATTACCTGCCTGATTAATATTATTAGTAGTAGGTTTACTAATATTATTAGTTCCTATATCATTTATAGTTTCATTATCTTCATTTATTTCATCTTGATAAATAGCTAATTTCATTTCACTAAATACTTTATCTTTAATAGTTTTAATAGGAATATAAATCATTACTGATAGACCTATTAAAAGGAAGAAAAGACCAACTAGAAGAAGTTGGCCTTTTTTATTAATTTTTCTTCTTTTTACCATTAGAAGATTTATTAGCTATTACTATGAAGATAATACCAACAACAACTACTGCTGCTCCTATTCCATAAATATATGTCATTGTAGCCTTAGTATTTGGAACATCAATTAGTTTAGTATTTTTTAAAACTATTTCTGTTGTTTCGTCTTTTTTAATTTCAAATTCATAAGTTGTTTTTTCTGCACTATAACCATCTGGTATTCTTGTCTCTGTTACTGTATAGTTACCGACTGGTAATGTAACCGTTATTTCTTTATCACTTGTTTCAAAGCTACTAACAGTAGTTCCTTTAGAATCCATAACTGTTAAAGTGGCATTTGAAACATACTTACCTGTTTCAGCATCTACTTTACGAAATTTTCCTATCCCTAGTTCTACTTGATAAGTTAAATTTAAATTGGCTTTTTCTTTAGAATTATTAATTACTCCTAATACAGTAGTTTGTAGAGAGGTACTAGTAGGCTTATAAAAGAATGCATTCTTTTTGCTAAAGTTTCCTTCTACATTAACATCAACTGATATTTCATTATCTTTAGCAAGAGATATAGGCATAGATATTATAAACGATTCACCTTTTCCAAAAGTTGTTTGCTCTACTAAGTTTGTATTAAGCACTTTAACATTACTATTACTTACTGTTACAGTATAACCAGAAAAGCTGCCTGATGGACTAGTTGGTGTTATTGTATTAGTAACAACATTATTACCACTAACAGTATAAGTTATATTCTCTTTTGCTGGTAATGATATACTAGGAGTAGTAGTATCTCCCTTATAGGATAAAGCTCCGGTAACTAGTGAATCTATTTTACTAGCATATTTACTTGTTTTAATAGCTTGTTTATCAAGTACTGATAAATTGTTATAATACTGATAGTTCTTATTAGAATCATATTTACCATTTCCATCATTATCTTCAGTAATAGTTGATTCTACTCCTTTACTTGAATAGTTTTTACTATCGTCACAACCATTTACTTTATCTATATACCACCAAATAGCTATTTGGGTTAAATATTCATTTAGTTGTGAATCAGTACAAGTTCCATTTGCTTTACAAGTACCTTTAGAAGTATCAAAGTTATTATTATCTAAGATATAAACAATTCCTGGATAAGTATCTAACACTGATTTATCTTTTGTATAGTTAACACTAGTACTCATAGACTTCATATGTTCAATACAGAATAAATCTGCAAGTTTATTATCATAACTAGCTTGGAAACTATAATCAATATCGATAGTTCCAATTTCTCTTAGTACATTACAAGCCGGAGTATTTTGATTATCATTACAAGTTGGATTTTTTCCTAATTTACTAGTAAAGGTATTAGGAAGTGATTCAAGTAGTGCAGCATAAGATGGTTTTCCCATAGTTAAAAATCCTATTATTACTAAGATAAATAGAAAAATAGTGGCAACAATACCAATCAATTTAACATTTTTTTTAGCTTTTTCAAATTCTAAATCTGTTTCCGTCTTTTTTACAACTTTTTTTCGTGTACTTTTAGTACTCATATATCTCACCTTACCTTATGGATAAAGTATAGCAAAGAAAAATATCTTTTTCAAGATATTTCCCAAAATCGATTAATTTACCTAATATTCGAGTGTATTAATAATGTCAAGTCTTATAGAGCTTAATTTACTCAATTTCAAATATCTTATCTAGATTAATAGTATCTAACTTTTTCTTAGTATAAAGTCTCATTAATACATCACCTGGTTTAACTTGATCACCTATTTCTTTTTCTAAGTAAACGCCAGCATCATAATCAATTTGTTCTTCTTTACTATTTCTTCCTGCTCCTAGATTATATGATAGCTTTGCTATTTCTAAAGCATGTATCTTTTTTATAGTACCTTCTTTATTTGCTCTTATAATAATTTCTTCATCTTCTATCTTTAAGTCATCTATATTACCATGTTGATAAGTGATAAAGTCACAAAACTTTTGATATGCTTTTAGACTATTGATACTATCTATTACTTCACTCTTTGCTTTTTCTAATGATATATTTTTAGCAAGTGAGATTAAATTACTTGCAAGAATTACACATTCATCATAAAGAGAACCTTTTTCTAATCCTTTTAATACTTTAATAACTTCTATTACTTCTAGTTTATTACCTATCGCTTTTCCAAGCGGAGTATTCATGTCAGAATAAATAGTTGCTACTTCTCTATTATAGCTTTTACCTATTTCTATTAATAACTTACCAAGACGTTCTGCTTCTTTCTTATCTTTTAATAGAGCTCCTTCTCCTACTTTTATATCAATAACTATCTTATCGGCTCCACCTGCTATTTTCTTACTCATAATACTACTAGCAATTAAAGGGATACTTTCAGTTGTTGAAGTAGCATCTCGTAAAGCATATACTTTCTTATCAAGTGGTGTTAAATCTTTAGTCTGTGATGTTACAACAATATTAATAGCTTTTGCTTGGTTTTCTATTTCTTCTTCTGATAGATCAACTTTAAACCCTTTAATACTTTCTAATTTGTCAATAGTACCACCTGTAAATCCTAACCCTCTTCCACTCATCTTTATAAAAGGTACATTACAGCTTGCTACTATTGGCCCTATTATTAAGGTTGTCTTATCTCCTACTCCTCCTGTTGAGTGTTTATCTACCTTTATGCCATCAATAAAAGATAAATCTAGTCTTTCCCCACTATTTAGAAAAATATCTGTTAACATTACAGTTTCTTTATCAGTCATATCATTTAAACAAATTGCCATTAGTAAGGCACTCATCTGATAATCTTTTACCTCATCATTAAGATAACCGTTAAACATTACTTCTAACTCTTCTTTAGTTAATTCTTCCTTATTCTTTTTCTTTTCAATTATTTCCTTTATCACTATTATCACCACCTTCATTATAAAAAAAAAGAGAAAGAAATACTAGTCTTTCAGTTTAACTTTTTATCAATTAATGAAGCACATCTTTTAGGATTAGTTGTTAATAAATGAAATACTCTTTCTGATTTTCTTATTTCTTTAATAAATTCAACTTCCTCTTTAGACATTCTTGTTTTTCTTTTCTTGGCTACTACTTCTGTTTCTCTTCCTAGTAAATTATCTAAACTTACTTCAAAAATATCTGCTAGGGCTACTATTGTTTCTAAAGACGGTACTCTTGTTCCGTTTTCATAACAACAGATACTCACCTTTGTCACATTAATTAGTTTTCCTAAATCTTCTTGAGTTAAGTCTTTTTCATTTCTTAACTCTTTAATTCTTTTTGCCAATAGCATTTTTACCACCTCGGATATATATTATATACTAGGTGAGCTACTTTTTCCACATAAGTTTACAGATAATTAACTTTGTTGTAATTAAGGGGTATCTTTTAATTAAACATCAGTTTTCTTGACATCATTTACTTTTTTACTTGATAGAAATGTTAGTCTTTCAGCAACTACTTCTAACTGATTTCTTTTACCCTGTTCAGTTTCAACAATTCTTGACTGTAATCTACCCTTAATTCCTACTATATCACCAGTATGACAATAATCTTTGGCAAGAGATGCTTTTTCTTCCCAAAGAATACAAGGGATAAAGTCAGTTTCGTATAGTCCGTCCATATTTTTAAAGCTTCTTGGAACAGCTAGGGTTAAATTACCAATCTTTTTGCCCTTATCAGTAGTATTTACAACAATGTTGTTAGTTAGTCTTCCTACTAGAATTATTTCATTAAGCATGGGATTCCTCCTTTCAAGTAGCTACTCTAACATAATGAATATACTCATTGCAAACAGGCAATTTTGCAAATTCCCCGTTCATTTTTGGGTGTTTTGTTAAATTCAACCCCTGAATTTAACAAATTCAGGGGTAGTTTTAGGCCGAAAATGCAAAAAAGGCATCTTAGAAAAAAATTTTCTAAAGATTCCTTTTTATTAACTGATTTAATTCAACGGCATATTCCATTGGTAATTCTTCTCTAAACTCTTCTAGAAAGCCTAAGACTATTAGTTCTTCACACTTTTCTTTAGGTATTCCTTTACTCATTAGATAGAATAAGTTATCATCACTTATCTTTGATACTGTGGCTTCATGCTCTAAGCTAGATGATGTATTTTCTACAATATTAGTAGGAATAGTATCACTTTTACTTTTAGCATCTAATATTAAGGTATCACATTTAATCATGGCTTCTGCATCTTTTGCTTCACTAGCAATTCTTACCTTACCTCTATAAGTAGCATTACCACCATTTCTTGCTATACTCTTAGAGATAATATTACTTTTAGTATTATTTCCTAGATGAATCATTCTAGCTCCAGTATCTTGGTCTTGATTAGAACTTGCTAGGGAAATAGTTACACAAGTTCCTCTACTATTATCACCTTTTAAGATACAGCAAGGATACTTCATTGTAAGTTTACTACCAATATTACCATCAATCCACTCCATTGTTCCATTAGTATCTACTAAAGCTCTTTTAGTAACTAAGTTATAAACATTAGGAGCCCAGTTTTGAATGGTAGTATAACGACATTTGCTATTCTTTCCCACATAGATTTCTACAACAGCTGCATGAAGAGAGTCTTCACTATAAGTAGGAGCGGTACATCCTTCAATATAATGTAGTTCACTATCATCATCTACAATAATCAAGGTTCGCTCAAACTGTCCCATATTTTTACTATTTATTCTAAAATAACTTTGAAGAGGTCTATCTAGTTTAGTATGAGGGGGAATGTAAATAAAACTTCCACCAGAGAAAACACTACTATTTAAAGCTGCATACTTATTTTCTTTAAAAGATACTATCTTCCCAAAGTATTTACTAGCTATATCTTTATGATTCTTTAAAGCATCTTCAATAGAGGTAAAAATAACATGTTTAGACTCTAACTCATCTAGCATCTTATGATAGATAACTTCACTTTCATATTGAACACCCATACCACCCATATGACGTTCACTCTCAAGTACTCCTAAGTTTTCTAATTCTTCTTTAACTGGTTTCAAGACTTGATTCCAATCATTTCTTAGAGTATCATCTTGAGATTTATAATAAGTTATCTTATCAAAGTCAAGTTTAAAATCAGGTCCAAATGGTAATTTATCACTCATACTTTCAAATTGTTTATATGCTTCTAATCTATAATTTTTTACCCAGCTATCTTCTTCTTTATGATTAGAAATACTAATGATGTTTTCTTTATTTAATCCTTTGATTTCCAATACTAGCACCCCTTTCTATAACTTTGCTAAAATTTTCTCAATAGTATCCTTTGGCAATAAGGCACATTTTTTTCTATTAGGTTGTAAAGCAACACTATCATAGATAGTTAATTCTTCAAGTAAGTCTTTATCATAGTCTTCTTCATTTATCATTTTCTGATAATTTTCTAAGATATTTTTAACTTCATCTATACTTTTACCCACTATCTTTTGTAAGAAAAGAGAAGTAGCTGATGTTGAAATAGCACAAGCTTCTCCATCAAAGTTAGCATCAACTACTTTTCCATCTTCTAGTTTTAATTCTATATCAATATTATCAATACAGCTTTCGTTATTAGTATTAGCTTTAACATAGCCCTCTTCTTCTTTTAATCCTCTATGAAAGGGATGTTCATAATTTTCTACTATCATTTCTCTTCTTAATTCTTGATCTATTTCCATATTCTTCACCTACAATACTATTTTATATAAATCTTTACTATCTTTTAAAACTTCTATTAGTTTATCTATTTCTTCTTTGGTATTATAAAAATATAAACTAATACGACAAGTATTTTTAATATTAATTTCTTCTTTTAATACTTTAGCACAGTGGTTACCTGCTCTTACACAAATATTATAGTGATCAAGATATAAGGCTGTATCTTGACTAAATATACCTGATAAGTTAAAAGCAGTCATTCCTCCTTTACTAGTAGTATTATAAAGAACAACTTTATCTATTTCTTGTAATCTTTTAATAAGGTATTCTTTTAGTTCTCTTTCATATTTTTCTATATTATCCATGCCTATTTTCTCTAGATAATCAATAGCTTCCCCAAGGCCTATTACTTCAGCAATTGGTGGCGTACCGGCTTCTAGTCTAGTTGGAACAGTTTTAAATTCCATATTACCATCACTATCAAAGGACTGATTCATTCCACCACCATACTCGATAGGTCGCATTGCTTCTAGATATTCTTTTTTAGCATACAAAACGCCTACTCCCGTTGGTCCTAACATCTTATGAGCAGAAAAGGTTAAGAAATCAATATCATCTTTTATTACATCTGTCTTTTGATGAGGAACACTTTGCGCACCATCTACTACAAATAAAATGTCTCTAGCATGGCATAACTTACCTATCTTATTGATATCTCTAACATCACCAATAACATTAGTTACAGCAGCAAGAGATATTACTTTAGTTTTAGCTGTTATATATTTTTCTAAGGTAGTATAAGAAAGTTCATGATTTTCTTCTAAAGGAACAAACACTACTTTTATATTTTTTCTTCTTGCTAAGATAAGCCAGGGAAGAACAGCTGATGCATGCTCTGCTTTACTAATGATTACCTCATCACCACTAGTTAAATAGTCTTCCATAAAACCGAATACTACTCTATTTAGAGAATCAGTTGCTCCTGCAGTAAACACTATTTCTTCTTCACTAGAAGCATTTATAAAGTTCTTTACTTTAGTTCTAACTTTTTCATACTCATCACTAGCTTTTAGACTTATTTTATAATCTCCTCTATGAATATTAGCTGGATAGTTATAATAATAATCAGTCATTTTTTCAACTACACTTTTAGGTTTTAGAGTAGTTGCTCCATTATCAAAATAGATTAAACTGGTTGATAAAATGGGAAAATCTTCTCTATTCATGAAAAAACACCTCCTAACTTATTATTTTTAAGATATTATCATTTATTAGTTTAATATAATTATCATCTTTTGCATCGTTTAATAAAAAGGACTCTAATAGTAGTCGCATACTTTCTTTTGAACCTATCCCTTTAGTTTTTAAGTAGAAGATAATGTCACTAGGAAATGGTCCAATATAAGCTGAATGATTAGCAACCACATCAAATTCATCTATATAAAGATTGGGATTTATCTCTCCTTTTGCTATATCGAATGGATGAATCATACTATCTTGATTACAAATACAGTTCTTTAAACCTTTAGGTACTACGCCATCAATATTAAAAGTTAAGTCTCCTTCTTTATAACTTACCCCATGACAAATAACATTACTCTTAGTATTTTCATCTTCATGATAAACTACTACATTATTTAATATTTTTTTAGAAGTGATAGTTGTTAAGAAGAGATTAATCTCTCCTTCATTCATTAGATGAATTTCTATTTTAGAGGATAAGTCTTTAACAAAGATATAACAATTTACTTTAGCTTTTACTAGGAATTTACAAGTAACATTATCTTTTAGGTTTAGATAAATAACATCATCTTCTAAAAATACATAACTACTATCTTTATCTACTTCTCTATACTTTTCATCATCTAATAATATTTTATTCTCTAGCATCATTATCACTCATTTCATTTTCCCTAAGATAACCATTACTTTCTATTTCTTTTGCAAATTCAAATGGTCCTGTCTTAACTATTTTTCCATCTATCATCTCATGAACATAATCAGGATGAATTAGTGATAATATTCTACTATAGTGAGTTATTATTAAAATAGCTGTATCAGGATTTTCTTCTTTATATTTATTAATACTTTCACATACTATTTTTAAACTATCTACATCTAATCCACTATCTAACTCATCTAAAAGAATAAGTTTTGGTTTAAGTATCTTTAACTGTAATACTTCATTTTTCTTCTTTTCTCCACCAGAAAATCCTTGATTTACAAAGCGATGAATCATTTCTTTATCCATTTTTAATTCTTCTGTTTCTTTATTCAAGTCTTTAATAAAGGTATAAAGATTAAGTCTTTCCCCACTTCTTTCAGTAAGAGCTGTTCTTAATACTTCTCTATTAGTAACTCCTATTATAGTCTTAGGATCTTGCATTACATAATAGATACCACTTCTTGCTATATAGTCTGTTTCTTTATCTAACATTTCTTCATTATTAAATTTGATACTACCAGACTTAACAAGATATTTCTTATCCCCCATAATTACTTTAGCAAGGGTACTTTTTCCTACTCCATTAGGACCCATTATTGCATGTATTTCCCCTTCTTTTATATTAAGTGAGAAGTCTTTTAATACTTTCTTTCCACTTTCTTTAACATCTACTACTAAATTTTCTATATTTAACACTAATATCACCTTTCTTTCTTGGCGTTTTTATTATAGCATTATTTTTATATTTTGCATAATATATTGCCAAAATTAGCTAAAAAAAGTACAATGTTTTTAGGAGGATTTTTTATGAGTGATTGTTTATTTTGTAAAATTATTGATGGTAGTATTCCATCTTATACAGTATATGAAGATGATAAGGTTAAGGTTTTCTTAGATATTACTCCTAATACTGATGGTCATTTACTAGTTATTCCAAAGGAGCATAAAGCTAATCTTTATGAGATGGATGATGATACTTTAATTTATATGTTAAATATTATTAGAAAAAAACTAAAACCTATCTTAAGTGATAAGTTAAATATTGATGGATTAACTATTTCTCAGAATAATGATTATGGTCAAGAAGTAAAACATTTTCATATTCATGTTATTCCAAGATATAAAAATGATAAATTTCCACTAGCTTCAGATTGTTCTAAGGTAGAAGATGTTTATCATAAGTTAGTTGATTAATGAAAAAAGTATTTTTGTGTAAAGGATGAGATACAAGTCCGTTTAGAAAGTAATTATTTCTATAGGTAACTGACACCCCAACAGCTAAAACCGTTGGGTTTTTGTATAGATTTATTTTCAAATTTACTCACATTAAAAGGACTGTCTTGAATGAAATAGTCCTTAAACAATTAATGATGCCAACAACGTAGAAGCCAGCCTAATTAAATATGACAACTCATAATATACTTTGCTTGTAAATAGTTAATACTTATCCTTCTTATTTTTTAATTAGCCTTTTAACTTTCTCTTTGGCCTTTAAAGGAGATTCAAAAATCATTGTTTCAAAATATTCAGATTGTAAATCATAAAAATACCTTTGTTTGCTTGCAACATTTTGGGGAATAATTATTTTATGCGTAGATTCAAATTCATCTGCTTTTTCATATGGAACTTGAACAGTTTCATAATCTTTTACTTCTAAATTTTTATATAAAACATAGTTAGCATCATGATTTTTTCTACTAACTGGAATATCATTTGCTCCATGAATAATGTCGACTTCATTGCTATATTTATATGTTCCTAAATATACATATATTTCATCATCAGGAGTTATTTTGGCATCACGTATTGCAATATTAATTATCATTTTATTTGTATATTTTTCAATTCCTGTATTTTTTCCTGTTGTTTTTTCTTCTAATAAGTCTAGTAAACTTAAATATCTTTTAATTTCTTCAGTTTCTTCTAGTTTTTTAATTTCAGCTTGAATTTCTAATACTTTATCTCTTGCTTTTTGCAATTGATTAACTTTTTCTTTTAATTCGTTTAATTCTTCTATTTTCATTTAAACCATCCCTTAATCTATAACTTATTATAAGCTAAAAAAAAGAGCCTGTCGAGACATTAAATGATTTGAGTTTCGGTTTTTTCTAAAAAACTATTAGGTAAAACTATAATTTTTTTAAATTTCATCACATTAACTAGAAAAATTAATAAATTAATTATAAATATTCA